>NZ_CP040948.1:1952235-2277607 GCF_006363955.1 Methylophilus medardicus | reverse complement strand
TCGCAAAAATTGTGGCTGTGCGGCGAAATAAAGCCGATTTTTGTCAGGTGACCGTTTACCTGCCAATAACGGGCGGGGCCGCCAGTATGGTGGGTGCTGGCAGTGAGTGAGAACTTACTTTTTAATAAGGCCAGCGTCTCTGTATTGCTGACGCAACTGTCTTCACGCAGGTGATTGACTTCACCCAGCGGCATTTCTTCGATAAAACTAATGTCGACCTGTTTTTGCAGCGCAAAATTGACTAAATCTTCCGCCTCATCATCATTGATCCCACGCATCAGTACGGTGTTGATTTTCAGATTATCGAAGCCCGCGGCGCGCGCTGCGTCCAGTCCGCTGAGGACTTTTGACAACTCGCCAACACGGGTGATGGTTTTAAAGCGGTCTGCTTGCAAGCTGTCGATGGAAATGTTGATCCGTTTAACGCCCGCCGCCTTCAGTGCTACGGCATATTTGTCTAGTTGGCTACCGTTGGTGGTAAGTACACACGAGTCTAGACCGGGGAGGTGACCGATTTCTTCAAATAACCACATGGCATTTTTACGCACCAAAGGTTCACCGCCGGTGATGCGAACTTTCGTGACCCCCATGCGGACAAACAATTTAACCAGACGCGCGCATTCTTCGAGTGACAAAACGGCCTCACGCGGTAAAAAGGTCATGTCCTCTGCCATACAGTACTGGCAACGGAAATCGCAGCGATCGGTAATCGATAGCCGGATGTAGTCCACCCGCCGGCCAAACTGGTCGATAAGCTGTGAAGGTACGGAGCGCATGGTTTGCATTGCTGTCATGATTATTTAAACTAATCAGTATTTTATGCCCTTTTCATGCTTTCACAAGGTATAAATAGAGGATATGATTTGATGGTGATAGAATGTAACTAAATTGTAACTAGTTAAGATGTGAGGTCGGTTTGGATAACACATTAAGTCATGCGCAACATGCGCAAATACAGTCGCATATTCAAGCACATCAGCATGTGCCAGGTGGGCTCTTGCCCTTACTGCACGCCATTCAGGATGATGTAGGCTATGTGCCCGAAGCGGTGTATCCTGAGATCGCGAAAGCCCTCGCCCTTTCTGTGGCCGAGGTGCATGGCGTAGTCACTTTCTATCATCATTTCCGCACCCACCCGGTTGGCAAGCATGTGTTGCAAGTGTGTCGCGCCGAATCTTGTCAGGCCATGGGTTCAGAAAAACTGGAGGCAGCGCTGAAAGCGACACTGGGGGTGGATTATCACCAAACCACAGCGGATGGCAATCTCACGTTGTTACCGGTGTATTGTTTGGGTAACTGTGCGTGTTCGCCTGCGGTCATGCTTGATGACGAAGTCTACGGTCGCATGAGTACGCAGAAGGTTACTGAGTTGATTGCAGAGGTGTGTCATGGTTAAAGTGTATGTGCCGATCGACTCCACCGCGCTGTCCTTGGGTGCTGAGCGCACTGCGCAAAGAGTGGTGCAAGAAGCCCAAGCGCGCGGGATAGACATTGAATTGGTACGCAATGGCTCACGCGGCTTATTCTGGTTGGAGCCACTGATTGAGGTCGAGACCACGCAAGGTCGGGTCGCTTTTGGTCCAGTGCAGCCAAAAGATGTCGCCAGTTTATTCGAGGCTGACTTTATTCATGCCTTGTCAGACCGAGCACAACAACATCCTTTATACCTAGGGCTTACCGATGCGCTCAGCTGGTTGAAAAAGCAGCAGCGTTTAACGTTTGCCCGTGTCGGCATCACTGACCCGCGCTCGCTCGAAGATTATCTTGCACATGATGGTTATCAGGGGCTAAGCAAAGCGCTTGCCTTATCAGGCGCCGACATCGTTAAAGTCGTCACTGACTCAGGCTTGCGTGGCCGTGGTGGCGCGGCATTCCCCACCGGCATCAAATGGAACACCGTCCTCAATGCGCCCGCCGAACAAAAGTATGTGGTTTGTAACGCCGATGAAGGCGATTCAGGCACTTATTCAGACCGAATGATCATGGAAGACGATCCCTTCGTGTTGATTGAGGGCATGACGATTGCGGCGATCGCAGTTGGCGCAACACAGGGCTATATTTATTTGCGCAGCGAGTATCCGCATGCACAGAAAACCCTCAATGAAGCAATCCGAAAAGCGAATTTAGCTGGCTATCTCGGTGAAAACATTCTAGGTTCCGGCCATACGTTTCATCTCGAAGTTAGGCGCGCGGCTGGCGCCTACGTCTGTGGTGAAGAAACCTCGTTATTAGAAAGTCTTGAAGGCAAACGTGGCTTGGTGCGTTTTAAACCCCCCCTGCCAGCGATTGAAGGTTTGTTTGGTAAACCAACCATCGTCAACAATGTGATCTCACTGGCCACCGTGCCAATTATTTTGGATAAAGGCGCGCAGTTCTATGCCGATTATGGCATGGGCCGCTCACGTGGCACTTTGCCGATTCAACTGGCTGGCAATTTAAAACAAACGGGTCTGGTCGAACTGGCCTTTGGCGCGACCTTGCGTGAGCTGTTATACGACTTTGGCGGAGGCTCTGCCAGCGGTCGTCCGATTCGCGCAGTGCAGGTAGGCGGTCCTTTAGGGGCTTACCTGCCTGAGAGCCAATTTGATACGCCGCTGGATTATGAAGCTTTTGCCAAGATATGGGCAGTGCTGGGCCATGGTGGCATTGTCGCGTTTGATGACAGTGTCGACATGGCCAAAATGGCGCGTTATGCCTTTGAATTTTGTGCAGAAGAGAGTTGCGGCAAATGTACCCCGTGCCGGATTGGTTCGACGCGTGGGGTCGAGGTGATGGACAAGATTGTCGCAGGCAATAACCATGCAAAAAATGTACATTTGCTGCGGGACTTGTCCGACACCATGCTCAATGGCTCATTGTGCGCACTGGGCGGCATGACGCCTTACCCAGTATTAAGTGCTTTGAATCATTTCCCTGAAGATTTTGGTCTTAGTAACAAAGAAGCCGCTGCCTAGGGCAGCAAAGGATGACACGATGGATGACATCAAATACAGCTCTTCGCAACCACAGACACCCAAATATGATCCCGAAAAGGATTACGGTACGCCAAAGTCGGACAGTACCACTTTGGTAACACTTAATATTGATGGCGTGGAGGTCACGGTGCCTGAAGGCACTTCGATCATGCATGCGGCGCAGCTAGGCGGGGTGACCGTGCCCAAGCTGTGTGCGACTGACTCATTAGAGCCTTTTGGTTCTTGCCGTTTGTGTCTGGTTGAAATTGAAGGGCGCAGAGGATATCCCGCGTCATGCACTACCCCCGTGGCGCCCGGACTAAAAGTGAAAACGCAAACGCCAAAACTGGCGGATGTTCGCCGCGGCGTGATGGAATTGTATATCTCAGACCACCCATTAGATTGTCTGACTTGCAGCGCAAATGGCGATTGCGAGTTACAAGACATGGCAGGGGCGGTTGGTCTGCGGGAGGTTCGCTATGGCTACGAAGGCGAAAACCACCTTGGGCAAACCAAAGATGAATCCAACCCTTATTTCACCTTTGATGCTTCTAAATGTATCGTCTGCTCACGTTGTGTGCGGGCATGTGAAGAGACCCAAGGCACGTTTGCATTGACGATTCAAGGCCGTGGTTTTGACAGCAAGGTGTCGGCAGGCGGTAAAGACTTTCTAGACTCTGAATGTGTTTCTTGCGGTGCCTGCGTGCAAGCTTGCCCCACCGCCACTTTAATGGAAAAAACCGTGATTGAGGCGGGGACCCCTGAGCATAAAGTAACCACGACCTGCGCGTATTGCGGCGTAGGGTGTAGCTTTGATGCGGAAATGAAAGGCGAGCAAGTGGTGCGCATGACGCCCAGCAAAGAAGGTGGCGCCAATCACGGTCATAGCTGTGTCAAAGGCCGTTTTGCCTGGGGTTATGCTACCCATGCGGATCGCATCACAACGCCGATGATTCGCAAAAGCATTCACGATCCTTGGCAAAAAGTCGGCTGGGATGAAGCATTTAACTACGCCGCCGCTGAGATCTTACGTATTCAACAGCAATACGGTAAAGAAGCCGTGGGCGGCATCACTTCTAGCCGTTGCACCAACGAAGAAGTTTATGTGACACAAAAATTGGTGCGTGCGGTGTTCGGTGTGAACAACGTCGACACTTGTGCCCGTGTCTGCCATAGCCCGACTGGCTATGGCTTGAAGCAAACGATTGGTGAGTCGGCGGGCACGCAGACCTTTGACTCAGTGATGAAGTCTGATGTGATTTTTGTCATGGGGGCTAACCCAACGGATGGTCACCCTGTCTTTGGCTCCATCATGAAACGTCGCTTGCGCGAAGGCGCGAAACTGATTGTGGTTGATCCACGTGAGATTGATCTGGTAGCCAATTCGCCGCATCTGCGTGCGGATTACCACTTAAAATTGCGTCCTGGTACCAATGTCGCCATGGTGTCTGCGATCTCGCATGTGATTGTGACTGAGGGCTTGGTGCAAGAAGCATTTGTGCAAGAACGATGCGAATGGGATTCGTTTGTGGCGTGGCGAGATTTCGCAGCGAAAGCTGAAAACTCACCCGAAGCGCTCGAAGAAGCCTTAGGCGTGCCAGCAGCAGAGGTGCGTGCCGCGGCACGCCTGTATGCAACCGGTGGCAATGCCGCCATTTATTATGGCCTCGGGGTCACTGAACATAGCCAAGGCTCTACCGCCGTAATGGGGATTGCCAATCTGGCCATGGCCACCGGCAATGTCGGGCGTGAGGGTGTGGGGATAAACCCGCTGCGTGGTCAAAATAACGTGCAAGGCTCATGCGATATGGGCTCTATGCCACATGAGTTCCCTGGCTATCGCCATGTGTCTGATGATGTGACGCGTGCCCAGTTTGAGCAAGCGTGGGGGGTGCCACTGAGTGCAGACCCCGGCTTACGTATCCCCAACATGTTAGACCTCGCCACTGAAGGCAGCTTTAAGGCTTTGTATTGTGTCGGTGAGGATATCGCACAGTCAGACCCAGATACGCAACATGTGACGCATGCACTTGAAAGTATGGAGTGCGTGATTGTGCAAGACTTGTTCTTGAACGAAACAGCCAAATTTGCGCATGTGTTTTTCCCTGGGGCCTCTTTCCTTGAGAAGAGCGGGACATTTACCAATGCGGAGCGCCGAATCTCGCCTGTGCGCAGAGTGATGACGCCCAAAAACGGCCTGCGTGAAGAGGGTCCTCAAGAGGCTGGTTTAGAAGATTGGGAGATCACGGCTAAATTCTCGGCAGCGCTGGGATACCCAATGCAGTATGCGCATGCTAGCGAAATTATGGATGAAATCGCGGCATTGACGCCGACGTTCTCCGGTGTCAGCTTCAAAAAACTCGACGAGCTGGGGAGTATCCAGTGGCCTTGTAACGATGAAGCGCCGCAGGGCACGCCAACCATGCACGTGGATGGTTTTGTGCGTGGCAAAGGTAAGTTCTTTATCACGCAGTATGTGCCGACCACAGAGCGCGTGAATCAGAAATTCCCACTCATTCTGACCACTGGCCGTATTTTGTCCCAGTACAACGTTGGCGCGCAGACACGACGCACTCAAAATGTGGCATGGCACCACGAAGACCTGATCGAGATCCATCCGCACGATGCGGAAGACCGCGGTCTGGTCGACGGTGATTGGGTCGGCATATCCAGCCGCGCGGGTCAAACCGTATTACGCGCTAAAATTACCGACCGGGTACAGCCTGGCGTGGTCTATACCACGTTCCATCATCCGGAGTCTGGCGCGAATGTGATTACGACCGATAACTCAGATTGGGCGACCAATTGCCCCGAGTACAAAGTGACTGCGGTGCAAGTGTCAAAAGTGAATCAATTGTCGGATTGGCAAAAGCAATATCGTTCATTTAGTGACACGCAAGTGGAGTTGTCCGGCATGGACCCGAGCACGGTTGCTTCTTGATGGTAGCGGATTTGGGTGACGCCGATGTGTGTGTGGTGTCCGACAGCAGCGAGTGGGCACCCATGGATGCGCAGCAGGCCGTCACTAGGCTGACGGTTGCCCGCTGGCAAGATGCAGCGCCTAACGATGTGGATGATGCAGTGGCGCAAGAAGTGCCGATTGCGCTGGTCTACAATGGGATTTCGCATGTCGTGATGCTGGCCACGCCGGCTGACCTTGAAGACTTTGCTTACGGCTTTTCATTCACCGAGGGCATTATTTCTGCGCGTGGGCAAATTTATGGCGTAGATAGCCAAGCTTTGTTTCATGCCGATGGACAATTGCAAGGCATTGAATTGCATATTTCCTTGGCAGCGGAACAGTTTGCAGCGTTGAAAGCCCAACGTCGCAACTTAACCGGCCGCACCGGCTGTGGATTATGCGGTGCTGAACGGTTGCAGCAAGTGTTTAAAC
The DNA here is from genome assembly GCF_006363955.1 of Methylophilus medardicus. Classification (GTDB taxonomy): domain Bacteria; phylum Pseudomonadota; class Gammaproteobacteria; order Burkholderiales; family Methylophilaceae; genus Methylophilus; species Methylophilus medardensis. The sequence goes on along the minus strand of NZ_CP040948.1, from coordinate 2,271,259 downwards.
CACTCAAGCCAGCGGAGGAGCCTGGCGTGGCAGTCTCTCTAAAAGCAATTGAAATGGCATTGTCGGGTCTGCGTGCGCAGCAGCCCCTGCAGCAATTAACCGGTGCCACCCATGCGACGGCGATCGTCGACCAGCAGGGGCAAGTCTTATGTGTGCGTGAAGATGTGGGTCGGCATAACGCACTCGATAAATTGATCGGTAGTCTGTTGCGGCAGCGGTATGATTTCTCGACATTTTGGCGGCAGCATTGGGTGCTGACCACCAGTCGTGCCAGTTATGAAATGGTGCAAAAAGTCGCAATCTGTGGCGGAAGCGCGCTGATCGCACTGTCTGCGCCAACCGCTTTGGCTGTGCAGTTGGCTCGTCAGTATCGCTGTTTGCTGGTTGGCTTTGCCAAGTCAACGCAATGCGTGGTGTACAGCGGCGGGCTCGCGCCAGGTGATAGTCACGAGTCTTACAAGAAAGAGTGAAGGTGTATGGAAGTCGATAAACTAATTAAAATGGCCAATCAGATTGGGGATTTTTTTGAGGCGAATCCAAACGTCGAGGAAGCCAAACTCGATATTGCCAGCCATTTGAAAAAATTCTGGAACTCGGTCATGATTGAATCACTGGTGGTGCATGTGCAGCAACAGCAGGGTCAGGGTTTGCATCCGCGCGTGATTGCTGCCATTGAGCAGCACCTCAAGCATTAATCAATGGCGTTGTAGCAGTCTAAAAGATTCCCGATTCTGCCGCGTTTGCTGACCTTCCCAGATGACTCGCCAATCTTCCCCAGGTAAGACGTGGCGTTTGCCTGGCTGATCTTCAATTAGAAACAAATCGCATTGCGTCGCTTTGGCTGGCTCGTGATCCTTCAGCCTGATGCCGGCATGGTAGTGGAGTAAATCCTCCTGCGACGCGCCGATGTTTTGGGTATGAATGCAGTTGTAATGAGCTGGCAAGTGTTTGCGCAAATCCTCAAATAACGGCTGATAAGTGCGTGCGGCTTCAATCATCGGCAGCCACAAACTCATAAATACCGTCCAAGCGCAGGTCATGCCGATCGCCCAGTTTGTCGCGCTGGAGCGGTTGGAGTGTTTGGCACGTAAAACGATAGATAACCAAATCAGGGTGACCGCGACGGCAATAGCGCCATAGAGCAGGTTAAATGGGATCGTTTGCAGACCGGATAGATAACTCAAGCGCTGATACAGTTTGAGCGGAGAGCCGTTCAACATCGCCCACCAGCCAAGCCAAGCCATGGCGATTAAAATACCAAACAGGATTAAACCGAACCAGTTTAAAGCCCCAGCTGCTCCACGTTTAAGCGTCTCAATACTGCCGGCGGCGAGAACAGTCAGTGGCACCAATAAAGGCAATGCGGCCACTTCACTGCGATCACTCGAAAAGCCAATCAATACAAAAGCAATGCTGAAAAAAATCAATGCGAGTTGGAAGCGATAGGTGTGCAGCACTGTCTGCCTGAAGCGCCAAACGCCCCACATGGCAAATGGCAACGCAGGCCATGCGTACCAAGCAAGTGTTCTGACGAAGTAAGCATGATTGCCAGGCAGTTGGAACTGCCATTGCGCTTGCCACCATCCTTGCCATAGCGCGGGCGCCCACTGTTGACAACACCAGCTCCACAGCAGAATGCCGGGTATTGCGAGCATGATACCTGCTAACATCGCTCGATAGGTGGGATGCTGCTGGCGGATTGCCGGTAGTAATAACAGGCTAATGACGGATAACACAATGATTAGCATGGGCATGACGCCGCCGGCCAAAAAGGCAATCAACAGCCCGCCACTCAGCAACCACATGGCGCGCAAAGGTTTGCGCATCACTAGCGCCAATGCGTAAAAAGCCATGGTAATGCCGCTCAATGTTGCAACGGCTGGCATCATGGTGTGTGCGCTGACGACCAATCCTAAGCAGCCGATAAATACAAAATTGGTTTGTCGACCGACGCCTAAATTCCACAGTTCCCGACCACTCAGGCCCGTCATGATGAGGGTCAGCAGCATCCAAAATCCGACACTCAGTCTGGCCGCATCGTGGGTCGGAAGTATCGGCGAAAGCACATAGGCAAAACCGGTGGCGACCCAATAAAATAAAGGCGGCGTCTCTAGCGCGGGATGCCCAGCGGAGACGGGGGCAATCCAAGCGCCTTGCGTCCAGCTGTTTGCGGATAAAAACGGATGCTCGATCAGTGATTGAATGATGCTGATGGATTGCGATTCAAACGGCTTCCAGGGGGAGTGACCAATTAACCCTACACACAGCCAGATGGCGCAAAGGAAAATCAGTAGGTGGGTTTTGGCGCGCTCACCCACCTTGGCACGTGGAGTCGCCATGTTTTCTTGCCAGTCGTGATCAATGTAAAACTGCATGTTGGTGTGTCTGTCGCAGAATGAATGAGGGCCTGGGTAAGATATTACCCCTGAAGTAGCTACAATTAAAAACGAAAAAGGCAGCTATGCTGCCTTTCTTGCCCAACTTTTTCGACATTACATGCCGTATTTTTGGCGGAATTTCTCAACGCGACCGGCGGTATCAACAATCTTCTGTTTACCAGTGTAGAAAGGGTGGCATTGTGAACAAACTTCAATGTTGAAGTCTTTGCCGCTGGTAGAACGAGTTTGGAACTTGTTGCCACAACTACATGTGACGTTAATTTCCGGATAATTTGGGTGGATGTCAGCTTTCATGCTTTCTCTCTAATCTTAAGCAGTTGCAGTAAACGCGCGATTATGTATGAATTTAATGCTTTTATCAAGCGCAAAGTGAAAAATAATTGTATCAACGACCACATTAGCCGCGACGCATACTGTCAAAGAAGTCATTGTTGCTCTTGGTCGCCTTGATTTTGTCCAGCAAGAACTCCATCGCCTCAAGGTCATCCATCGGATAGAGCAGTTTACGCAATACCCAGATTTTTTGTAGTACATCTTTGTCCAGCAGTAATTCTTCGCGGCGTGTACCGGATTTGTTGACGTTGATCGCAGGATAGGTACGTTTTTCGGCCATGCGTCTATCCAAGTGGATTTCCATGTTGCCCGTGCCCTTAAACTCCTCGTAAATCACATCATCCATACGTGACCCAGTATCTACCAGTGCGGTCGCGATGATGGTCAGTGAACCGCCTTCTTCTACGTTACGCGCAGCACCAAAGAAACGCTTAGGCTTTTGTAGCGCGTTAGCGTCGACACCACCGGTTAGCACCTTGCCTGATGATGGGATCACGGTGTTGTAAGCACGTGCCAGACGGGTAATCGAGTCCAGCAAAATGACCACATCTTTTTTGTGCTCAATTAAACGTTTGGCTTTTTCAAGCACCATTTCTGCCACTTGCACGTGGCGTGTGGCTGGTTCATCAAAGGTCGAGGCCACCACTTCGCCGCGCACCGAGCGTGTCATCTCGGTGACTTCTTCTGGACGTTCGTCAATTAGTAGCACGATCATAATACAGTCAGGATGGTTGGCTGTAATCGCGTGCGCGATGTTTTGCAACATCACGGTTTTACCGCTTTTTGGGCTCGCGACCAGCAATGCACGTTGGCCTTTACCAATCGGGGCGATCATGTCGATGACGCGACTGGTAATGTTTTCTTCACCGCGAATATCCCGTTCTAGCTTTAATGGCACGGTCGGAAACAGTGGCGTCAGGTTTTCAAACAGAATTTTGTGCTTGGTGTTTTCAGGCGCTTCATTATTCACACTGTCGACTTTTACCAGCGCAAAATAGCGCTCACCATCCTTAGGCGTGCGGATTTCGCCTTGAATACTGTCACCCGTGTGCAGGTTGAAGCGGCGGATTTGCGATGGCGAAACGTAAATATCATCCGGACCAGCCAAATAAGAAGTATCTGGCGAGCGCAAAAAGCCAAACCCGTCAGGGAGAACCTCCAGCGTGCCATCACCAAAAATGCTGTCGCCTTTTTTGGCCTTGTTTTTTAAGATGGCAAAGATGAGATCTTGCTTGCGCATGCGGCTGGCATTTTCAATGTCATTCGCAATGGCCATTTCGACCAGTTCGGTCACGGGGAGATGTTTGAGGTCGGATAAGTGCATGAGTAACTCGCTAGCCTGAGGAACGCCGGAGAGATTGAAAAGAAAACCCGGTCTCGCAGACTGGAAACCGGGTGGATAGATTAAATATTGCTGTCGATAAACGCGCTGAGTTGTGATTTGGACAATGCACCGACTTTGGTCGCTTCAACATTGCCGTTTTTAAACAACATCAGGGTTGGAATGCCACGAATGCCATATTTTGGTGGGGTATTCTGATTATCATCAATATTCAGTTTTGCCACTTTTAAGCGCCCAGCGTACTCTTTGCTGATGTCATCTAGAATCGGGGCGATCATTTTACAAGGGCCGCACCATTCTGCCCAATAATCCACTAACACAGGGACGGTGGATTGCAATACTTCTTGTTCAAAGCTGGCGTCGCTTAAATGGGTAATGTTGTCGCTCATTATTGCCTCTTAAGAATGGTGAAGAATTTAAATCAAATGTACACTGGATTTAAACAGAAAATGTTGAGTGTGCGGCTAAGTTTTGTTTGAATCAGTAATTTGCTGAAAATTGAAATTACTAAACGAGATACCAACTAGTATAGCAACAGTTTTCACGCATAATCAAGTTTTTTCCGAGCATGCGTTCTAGATTGCGCTGTGTTTCGCTTAAAACAAGGGGGTCGCACGTGCGATTTAATCTTTTTAAAGTCTGGTCGACTGTTTGTCTATGGTTGCTAGTAGTCAATATCGGCGTGGCCACAGAGTCGTCTGTGCCATGGGTGATGCGGGATATGGCAGGGCATGTCCATCAACTGTCCGCTTACAAGGGCAAGTGGTTGATTGTGAATTACTGGGCGCCTTGGTGTCCACCGTGTCTGCAAGAGATGCCAGAGCTGGTAACGTTTTATGACGCGCACATGAAGCAAAATGTAATGGTGCTAGGCGTGGCAGTGCAATATCAAGATGAAAAATCCGTCAAAACTTATGTGGACGACATGCTGATTTCATACCCGATTATTCTAGGCCAAGCACCAAAACAGGTCTTGCTGACGCCTGAAGTACTGCCAACCACTTATATTTATGCGCCGGATGGAACGCTCTACAAAGTGAAACGCGGCGCCTTGAGCCGGCTTTGGTTAGAGGCCTTACTCAAGGAGGCCGCGTCTACGCCGCCAAAAAATGCGCTCAACTAAATGGTGACGGCTTCGCCCGCTGGATTGATTACGCTGAGCTGATTTTCTTTGGCAAATTGGATCAGTTGTTCAAAGCCGGCAGGATTGACGTCTTTGAGTTTCATGTCCACCGACAAGCTACGCACATTATTCACCAGCTTGGGCTTCAGGTAGGGTGAATAGCGCAGTTTTTTGTCATCGCCAAAAGTGGCATAGGTGCTACACATGCGATCCACCCAGTCGCTTGGGCGAAATGGCTTACCAGCCAATGTGATGCCCTGAATAATAATTTCCTGATTTTCCATGCAGATTCCTTAATACGAAGTTAACAATTATTTGGAGTATTCAAACACTTTCACCACTTTGCTGACGCCCTCTGTCGTGCGGGCGATCTCGACCGCATCCGTGGCCTCTTTTTCAGTGACGATGCCCATCAAGTAAACCACACTGCCTTCGGTCACCACTTTGACGATGTTGGCTGGGAACAGGCGTTCGCTCACAAAGCGCGTTTTGACTTTGGTGGTGATATAGGTGTCGTTGCTGCGGTCGCCAAGCGTAGAGGCGGGTGCAACCGTGAGGCCGTTGTGAATGTTGCGCACATTGGAAATCTCACGGGTGAGGGTTTCTGCTTGTTTCAGCTGACTCTCATTGGGCACTTCGCCTGATAGCAGCACAATGCGGTTATAGCTGGTGACGTTAATGTGCGAGGCTTTGTCCATGTATTGCGACAGCCGTTTCAGCGTTTTCAGTTCGATGTTTTCATCTTCTACATAAATGCCAGAAGTACGACGATCAGCGGCCATGGCGCCACCGGCAGCTGCGCCACCGACCACAGCGGGAAAGCATCCGCTTAGTTGTGTACTGAGCAACAGCAAAGCAATCGCGGGGAGCGTTCTGGTGAATATTGTTTGAGTCATGAGACTTCCTTGATCAACGAGATAAAACCTAAAGATGAAAGGTGGGACAGCTAACTACACATAAAATTCTACGCTTTTTATGTGTCTATTGCATTACGAATCCAGTCGGGCGAGCGGTATTGGGTGTTATCAAACAGCACGGCGTCGAAGCGGCAAGCAAGATTGAGGTCGTGCGATTGCAGATAAAACTGGGCGACGCGTATGAGTTTTTGTTGCTTTCGATAGTCGATACTGTCTGCCGCACTTGCAAACGCCTGATGGCTGCGTAACCGTACCTCCACAAACACCAACGTCTGTTTGTCTCGCATGATGAGATCGATCTCCCCAAAACGGCAGCTATAGTTTTGTGCTAGGAGCATTAGGCCCTGCTGTTGCAAAAACCTAGCCGCTGCAAGTTCCGCAGCCCCCCCTTGATTGTTTGGATTGAGTTTCATGTTGTGCGGTATTTTTGAATGATTGTGCGCTGTTCACGGTGCGGGCACGCGAAACCAATGCTTAGCGAAATTGGCGCGATGACATAAAATGTCTACATGAATGAAATTGGAACATTATATGTGGTCGCAACCCCCATCGGCAATCTGGGTGACATTAGCCAGCGCGCCTTAGATACGTTGCAAAAAGTGGATGCGATTGCCGCAGAAGATACCCGCCACAGTGTTGGCTTGTTAAGGCACTTTGGCATTAGCAAACCCTTATTGGCCGTACATGAACACAACGAACAACAGTCGGCGCAAGGCCTGATCAAAAAATTGCAGGCAGGCGAGTCTATCGCGCTGGTGACGGATGCAGGCACGCCGGCGGTGAGTGATCCCGGCGCGGTTGTTGTGCAAGCCGTGCGCCAAGCTGGAATTAAAGTGGTGCCGGTGCCGGGCGCTAGTGCCGTGATCGCGGCCTTGTCGGCGGCAGGCATCGTGCAATCGGGATTTTATTTTGACGGCTTTTTGCCGGCGAGTGGGTCGCAGCGTCGTAAGCGCTTGCAATCGCTAAAGGCGATTCCGACGACGCTGGTATTTTATGAGGCGCCGCATCGTATTGTCGAGTGTGTGCAGGATATGCAGGATGTATTGGGCGGTGCACGCCAACTCACCCTCGCGCGCGAGCTGACAAAAACCTTTGAAACCATTCACTCTTGCCTGTTGACAGACGCGGTAGACTGGTTAAATGCAGACCTCAATCAACAACGTGGCGAATTTGTGTTGTTGGTGCATCCTGACCTGCAGGAAAAACCTGAAGGCTTGGATGAAGAAACGCTTAGAATTTTAAAGCGGCTATTGCAGGAGCTGCCGCTGAAGCAGGCGGTGGCGCTGGCGACCGATATTACAGGTCAGAAAAAAAACGAATTGTATGAAGCGGCGCTTGCGCTCAAAGCAGCAAGCCCACAATCCCAAGGTAACGAACCATGATCACTGAACTCACCCTGACTCGGCCAGATGACTGGCATTTACACCTGCGAGATGGCGATGGCTTGAAAGCCGTTTTGCCAGATACCGCCAAACAATTTGCGCGGGCTATCGTGATGCCAAACTTGCGTCCGCCGGTGACGACGGCAGCGTCTGCGCTTGCTTATTATCAACGCATCAAACAAGCACTGCCAGCTGGGCTTACGTTTGAGCCGTTGATGACTTTATATTTGACTGACAATACCTCCGCGCAAGAAATTGTTGCTGCCCGTGCCAGTGGTGTTGTGCATGCGGTCAAGTTATATCCCGCAGGCGCAACCACTAATAGTGACTCAGGCGTCACCAGTCTGCACAAATGTGCCGGCGCGCTGGCTGAGATGGAAAAGCAGGGCATGCCTTTGCTGATCCACGGCGAAGTCACCGATGGCGAAGTCGATGTGTTTGATCGCGAGAAGGTGTTTATTGAGCGTCATTTGCAGCCGCTACTCAAAGATTTTCCCGGTTTAAAAGTCGTGTTTGAACACATCACTACCCAAGACGCTGCTACGTTTGTCGCTGCGGGTCCAGCCAATTTGGCGGCGACCATTACTGCGCACCATTTGCTCATGAACCGCAATGCCATGTTCACCGGCGGCATTCGTCCACATCATTATTGCTTGCCGGTCCTCAAGCGCGAAACCCATCGGTTAGCCTTGGTGCAGGCGGCGATTTCCGGCTCGGGTAAGTTTTTTCTGGGAACAGACAGCGCTCCCCACCCCAAATCGGCTAAAGAGGCGAGTTGTGGCTGCGCGGGCATGTATACCGCGCATGCTGCGATTGAGCTGTATGCGGAGGCGTTTGAAGAAGCGGGTGCGCTAGATCGGTTGCAAGGTTTTGCCAGTGAATTTGGTGCGGATTTTTACGGTTTGCCAAGAAATCGCGAACAGATCACATTGCGCAAGGCCGCTTGGCAGGTGCCTGAGACGATTCCTTTTGCTGACGATGTCTTGGTGCCATTGCGTGCAGGCCAAACGATTGCTTGGAAGCTGGTGTAATCAGGGCCTCGAATGGGCTGCCTTAGAGCGCCCATTCAATCGGCATCTGCCCTTGGCGTAGCAAATGGGCATTAATCGCAGAAAACGGCCGCGAGCCGAAAAAGCCACGATGCGCAGACAAAGGTGACGGGTGCGCGGATTGCAGAATCAGATGTCGGCTGGGGTCTATCAAGGCCCCCTTTTTTTGCGCATAGCTGCCCCATAACACAAATACCAACCCGGTTTTTTCAGTATTCAATGCGGCAATGGCTGCGTCTGTGAATAACTCCCAACCACGGTTCTGGTGTGCCCCGGCCTGCGCCATTTCTACAGTCAAGATTGCATTTAGCAACAGCACGCCTTGGTTGGCCCAAGGCGTTAAGTCGCCACTACCAGGCATGGGTAGGTCTAAATCCGACGCAAGCTCTTTGAAAATGTTACGCAGTGATGGCGGCAACGCCGTGCCAGGCGGCACCGAAAAACTCAGGCCATGGGCTTGGCCGGGCCCGTGATACGGGTCTTGCCCGATGATCACGACGCGTACTTTTTCAAAAGGCGTGTGTTTAAACGCATTAAAAATCAATGGCGCTGGTGGAAAGATGGTTTTGCCCTGCGCCTCTTCTTGCTGCAAAAACGCCAGCAATGACTGCATGTAGGGTTGGGTCAATTCTCGGCCGAGCGCAGGTTGCCAAGAGGCTGGTAAGGTCGCTGCGATTGTTGGGGGGCGCATATTTGGTCACTTCACAAAGACTTTTGCGCATTATAGAGGCTAGCCGCTTACGTGGTAAAATACGTATGAAGCCAACCAGACAGTCGCCGCCTGTGCAAACAGGGGGAGGAAAGTCCGGGCTGCACAGAGCGGGATGACGGCTAACGGCCGTACGCTGAAAGCTGGTAACAGTATAAGGTGAGGAATAGGGCCACAGAGACGAGTCGGTTCGACCAGTGAGCAACTTGTTGCGAACTTGCGTCGAAACGGGTGAAACGCGGTAACCTCCATCTGCAGCAATATCAAATAGGCTGGCATTTTACGCAAGTAATAAGGCGTGGCTCGCGCTGCCAGCGGGTAGATAGCTTGAGCGTGTGAGCAATTGCACGCCTAGATGAATGACTGTCAGTCACGCAAGTGATTACAGAACCCGGCTTACCGGTTGGCTTTATTTTCTTTCTCTTGCTGCAAGGCTTGATTCGCCTGCCAGGTATCTAAAACCTGCTGCATCCGTGTTTCGTTGTAGCCACGGATTACCTCACCTGCCACCAGCAATACAGGCACTCCTCTGCCTGCCAGACGTTGGTACTGCGCTCGACCAGTGTCTGAGGTTTCAATGTTCAACTCCTTATATGCGATGTGCTTTTGCTGCAGTAAGGCTCGGGTCTTCTCGCAATAGGGGCACCAGTCTGTGGCGTACAAGACCACGCCGCCTTGGCTGTAGTCCGGCGGCGGCATGAAGTAATAGCCCCAGGCGCGCCATTCCATGGCAATTAAAATGCCTACACCAATCAATAAAAATTGTAATTTTTTCGACATGCTGTCAGTAAATGGTCTGGCATCTTTGGGATCCCAGCGTTTGACTAGATAAAGCCACTGTTCATCCAAAAAAAGCGGTTAAAAAATAACATTTTTTTATTATTCAATAATTTCAATGGGATAGCTATTTTTATTAAACAATTTTATGTGTTAATTGCGCCAATCTCTTGATTTAAATTGCTTTGTTAAAATGCTCTAAGTCTTTGTCTTTAAAAGAGATTTTTTCGCCCAAAGTGCTTGCCAAGCACTTTTATTTTATCTATAGTGTGCAAAAGGGTGATTTTGTGTTGAATTGTGGGAAATTTCTCCTGCTTTTAATCAAAACGAGTGGTTAGGGATCATATTTCATGTTTCGCGGGGCGGTACAGATAAGTTTGGATGCTAAGGGGCGGCTGAGTGTGCCGGCCAAGCATCGTGACGCCCTGACCGCCGGTGGGCAGGGCGAAGTGGTGCTCACGGCGCATCCGCATCGCTGCCTGATTTTGTATCCGAAAACAGCTTGGGAACCGATTGAGACCAAGCTCACCAGTTTGTCCAGTTTTAATCCTCAAACCAGTGGTATTCAACGCATGATCGTGGGTCAGGCAGATGTGATGCATCTGGACTCGGCGGGCCGTTTGTTGGTGAATGCCGTACTGCGCAAGTTTGCCAAGCTCGATAAGGATGTGATGATGGTCGGGCAGGGCAGTCACTTTGAATTGTGGGATCTGGCGGCATGGGATCAGCAATTGGAGAGTCTGATGGCGACCGACCAGTTGCAGATACCGCAAGAGCTAGAAGGATTCTCGCTATGACGTCGGGCGCGAAGTCAGCGCCCGCGTCCTTGACGGAAACGTCAGAGTCACCAGTCGCCGCCAGTCATATCACCGTGATGCTGCATGAGGCGGTCGATGCGCTGAACGTGCAATCAGATGGCATCTATGTCGATGGTACTTTTGGTCGTGGTGGACATAGCCGCCGCATACTTTCCAAGTTAGGTAGTCAAGGGCGCCTGATCGGCTTAGACCGTGATCTGGCGGCAGTAGCGCATGGGCGGACGATCGCCGATGCGCGTTTTAGTATGGTGCATGCGCATTTTTCATCTATGGCCGCAGTGCTTGATGAGATGGGCGTGCGAGCGGTGGATGGCATTTTGCTCGATTTGGGCATTTCATCGCCGCAGATTGATGAAGGGGTGCGCGGGTTCAGTTTCCGTTTCGACGGGCCTTTGGATATGCGCATGGATCAAAGTCGTGGCAAAACTGCGGCAGAGTGGTTGGCGACGCTGACTGAAAAACAATTGGTTGAGGTGATTCGAGATTATGGTGAAGAACGGTTTGCTAAGCAGGTTGCAAGGGCGATTGTTAAAGAGCGCGAAGATGGGCATGCCATCACCACTACAGGGCAACTTGCCAAGGTCGTGGCAGGTGCCATCCCCAAGATTGAGCCGGGCCAGAACCCTGCAACGCGCACATTTCAAGCTCTACGGATTTTCGTCAATCAAGAGCTTGAGGAGCTCTCGCTAGTGCTGCCAGATTGTTTAAAGCTGCTGCGTCCGCAAGGGCGGCTAGCGGTGATCAGCTTTCACTCGTTGGAAGATCGCATCGTCAAACGCTTTATTCAGTCAGAAGTGGATAGGGATAACTTACCTGCAGGCTTGCCGGTGCGCGCTAGCGAATTGCCGCAGCCACGCATGCAGGCGATTGGTCGGGCCAGCAAGCCAAGCGCGGCTGAGGTGGCGGCGAATGTGCGATCACGTAGCGCAGTGTTGCGTGTGGCTGAACGTACTACGGTGCAATAAACGATCACCTCATGATTCGGCTGAATTTGATTTTATTTGCATTAACCATCGTCTTAGCGCTAGGCGTGGTGACCGCGCAATACAAGGCGCGAAAATTGTATTTTGAGTTGGATCGTCAGGCCGTGTTGACCAAGCAATACATGACGGAATATGACCAGTTGCAAATTGAGCAGAGTACTTGGGCCATGCATTCACGGTTGGAGGAGTTCGCAACCACGCGTTTACATATGCATAGCCCGAGCATGCAACAGACGCAGGTGATCATGGTGGATGTGCCTTCAGCACCCTAACCGGAATCACTGCGAATACATGGTTATGTTACTGAAAGAGAGTCAACACAAGCTGGTGAAGTTGCCAGCCTGGCGCCGTCGCATGCTGCTGGTGTTGATGTTGTTGAGTTTTGTCTTGTTGCTGGGGCGCGGATTTTATCTGCAGACCTTGCACAAGGATTACCTGATTAAAAAAGGCGAGGCATTTTCTCGGCGCAAAGTGGTGTTGATGCCACATCGCGGCAAGATTTATGACCGTAACTTTAAACCATTGGCGATTAGTTTGCCGGTGGAGTCGGTGTGGGCTAACCCGACAGATGTGCAGATTTCTGTCGGGCAGTTAAAGCAAATGTCTAGCTTGCTCGACATGCAGACCAAAGAATTGCAACAAAAGCTGCAAAAAAAGAAAAAAGAATTTGTTTTTATTAAACGGAGAGTGGCGCCCGATGTGGCAAAACAGGTGATGGCGATGAAGGTACCCGGTGTGTTCAGTCAAAAAGAATACAAACGCTTCTACCCCGCGGCAGAAGTGACGGCGCATATCGTCGGTTTCACCGGGGTGGATGATACCGGCGTTGAGGGCATGGAGCTCTACCGCAATCACGTGTTGTCAGGAAGTGCTGGCAAACGCGATTTTGTGCGCGATCGCAAAGGCCATGTGGTGGAAGACCTGGTGGCCGTCAAATTGCCGCACGATGGGCAAGACTTAGTGCTGAGCATAGACCGTACGGTGCAATATGTGGTGCACAGAGAGTTGTCTCGCGCCGTTGAAAAACATAAAGCCAAAGCGGCGGCAGCGGTTGTGCTTGATGCCAAAACTGGCGAGGTATTGGCGCTGGTGAATATTCCGACTTACAACCCGAATAATCCAGTGAATGTGGCCAGCAAGCTACGTAACTCGGCCATCGTCAACATTTTTGAGCCTGGCTCGACCATGAAGCCAGTGACGGCGGCGGCGGCGATGGAGTTTGGCCCCTACCAGCCCGATACTAAAATTCAGACAGCGCCCGGTTATCTGCGCATTGGCACCGCCACCATTCATGACGCGCACCCTAACCAAGTGTTAACCGTATCTCAGGTGATCCAAAAGTCTTCAAATGTCGGTTCGGCCAAAATGGCGCTCGATTTAAACCGCGAGCAGTTATGGAACACCTATGTGCAACTCGGCTTTGGCTCGACAACCAAGATTGGCTTCCCGGGCGAAGCTTCTGGCAAGGTACGTGATTACAAAACTTGGCGTCCGATTGAGCAGGCCACCATGTCCTATGGCCATGGTATTAGCGTAACGCTGTTGCAATTGGCGCGCGCCTATACCGTGTTTGCCAATGAGGGTGAGTTATTGCCGGTCACATTAACCAAGCTTTCCGAGCCGCCAGTGGGGCGCCAAGTGTTTTCTGCCAAGGTGGCAAACGCGGTTAAAGACATGCTTGAACTGGTGGTGCAACCCGGGGGCACGGCTTTGAAGGCGCAAGTGACTGGTTATCGCGTGGCAGGTAAAACGGGCACTGCGCACAAATTGGGCGAGCATGGCTATGAGCATGACAAATATGTGGGCTCGTTTGTTGGCATGGTGCCGGCCTCGAATCCACGCCTCATCATGGCTGTGATGATTGATGAGCCCAGCAATGGCGAATACTACGGGGGCAGCGTCGCGGCACCCGTATTCAGTGCGGTGATGAATGACGTATTGCGTATGCTGGTGATTCCACAAGACGGCAACGCATTGCCGGTCGCGCCACCGGCGGATGCCGCCGAAGTAAAGGAGGCGATGTGAGTAAATACATTATTCCAGCCCCGGTGCACGGCATCACAGCGGATAGTCGCCAAGTCGAAAAGCATGGCTTATTTTTGGCTTATCCCGGTCAGCACAGCGATGGTCGCGACTTTATTCAAGACGCGATTGCCAAGGGTGCAAATACCGTGATTTGGGATAATCAGGGCTTTGATTGGGATCCAGCTTGGCAAGTACATAACATCGCCATTGCCGACCTGAAATCGCAGGTGGGTCACATTGCGAGCCAGTTTTACAAAGAGCCTTCTGAGCAAATGTGGTGCATCGGCGTCACCGGGACGAACGGTAAAACCACGGTGACACATTGGTTGGCACAGGCCTATCGATTTTTGCAGCAGAAAGCGGCTGTGATCGGCACGTTGGGCAATGGTGCACTGGACGATTTGCAGCCCACGCAAAATACCACGCCGGGACCCGTAGAGCTGCAAAAAATGCTCGCCACCTTTGTGCTGGATCAAGTGCGCACTGTGGCGATGGAAGTTTCCTCACATGGACTCGATCAGGGGCGGGTGAATGGGGTGGCGTTTGACGTCGCCGTGTTGACCAACATCACGCGTGATCATCTCGATTACCACCTGACCATGGAGGCCTATCAGGCGGCCAAGCGCAAATTATTTGATTGGCAAACGCTCACGGCCGCGGTGATTAATGCGGATGATGCCTTCGGTTTGGCACTCATCGAAGATACGCGCAAGCAAGGCAAAAAAGTATTGAGTTATGGGCTGCATCAGGAGGCGGATGTCTGTGCAACGGCCGTCACCATGCATGCCACCGGTTTTGAAATTCAGGTGCGTACTGCACAAGGCACTGGAGAAATTCAGTTACATGCGCTTGGGCAATTTAATGTTTACAACGCGTTGGCGGTATTGACCTGCTTGTTAGCACATGACGTGGCATTGCCAGCTGCGTTGCAAGCGGTATCCGGATTGGTACCAGTGGCTGGGCGCATGCAAATGTTTGGCGGTGGCGATTTGCCCTTGGTGGTGGTCGATTATGCGCATACACCAGATGCCTTAGAGAAGGCGCTGCAGACGCTACGTATTCAAGCCCGTGGCAAGTTGAGCTGTGTGTTTGGCTGTGGCGGTGATCGCGATAGTGGCAAACGCAGCGAGATGGGCCGAATCGCTGATGCACTGGCCGATAGCGTCGTGCTTACCAATGATAATCCACGCAGTGAAAACCCTTATGCAATTATCGCCGCGATCGCTGAAGGCATGACACAGGAAGCGACAGTTGAAATAGATCGCGCCAAAGCGATTGCCTTGGCCGTGAGTCAGGCAAGCAAAGGTGATGTGGTATTGGTCGCTGGCAAAGGCCATGAGGATTATCAGGAAATGCAAGGCATTCGCTATCCATTTAGCGATGCTGATTGGGTACAAAGCGCTCTGAAAAAGAGGGCGAAAGCATGATTGCGCTATCCGACATCGCAACAGTGTTGCACGGTACTTTGCAGGGTGAAGATGTCACGGTGACGTCGGTCGATACAGACAGTCGTCGTGCGCAGCCCGGACAATTGTTTGTCGCATTGCCGGGCGAAAAGTTTGATGGACATGACTTTTTATCGCAAGTGGCTACGCAAGGCGCAGTGGCTGCCTTGGTGAGTCGGCCGGTAGATAGTCCTCTGCCAACCGTGCTGGTCAAAGATACGCGATTGGCATTGGGTCAGTTGGCCAGTTGGTGGCGTCAGCAGTGGGCATTGCCGCTGATAGCAGTGACTGGCAGCAATGGCAAAACCACCACCAAAGAAATGATTGCCGACATTCTGCAAGTGCATAGTGGCCGCGCGGACGCGGTGTTGGCCACTGCCGGTAATTTTAATAATGACATCGGCATGCCGCTGACGTTGTTGCGTTTGCGTCCCACCCATCGTCATGCCGTGATCGAAATGGGCATGAATCATTTAGGTGAGATTGACTACCTGACGCGCCTGGCCTGCCCAGATGTGGCTGTCATCAACAATGCAGGCACTGCCCATATTGGGGAACTGGGTTCGCGTGAAAACATTGCCAAAGCCAAAGGCGAGATTTTCGCAGGCTTGCGCAGTGATGGCGTTGCGGTAATCAATGCCGATAGTGCTTTTGCTGACTACTGGCGCGGCTTGAATACCGCTAGACGGGTGGTGACGTTTGGGCTGGATGCAAATGCAGATGTGCGTGGCGTGATGTTGGATGCTGCGTCTAGCTTTACATTGCATTATCAACATCAGGCTGTGCAAGTCACATTGGCTGTGCCCGGTGTGCATAACGTGATGAATGCACTCGCTGCGGCGGCAACCAGTCTGGCAGCTGGCGTGCCTCTGGCAGACGTGGGGCTGGGTTTGCAACAGTTTGCCGGGGTCAACGGGCGTTTACAAAAAAAGACTGCGGCCAATGGTGCAGTCGTGATTGATGACACTTACAACGCCAACCCTGACTCCATGCGCGCGGCGCTAGAGGTGCTGAAAAATGCGGGCCAGAACACCTTATTTGTGATGGGCGACATGGGGGAGCTTGGCGCTGATGCTGAAGACATGCATGCACAAATAGGCCGGTATGCCAAAACGTGCGGGGTGAACAAGTTATATGCATTGGGCAAGTTCACACAAGCGGCGGTGCAGGCATTCGGCCAGCCAGCGCAACATTTTGCCACGTTGGAGACGTTGTTAGCCGCTTTGCAGGCAGAAATGCAAGCCGACGACGTGGTGTTGGTAAAAGGCTCGCGCTTTATGCAAATGGAGCGCGTAGTAAATGCGTTAGTGGCGTTGCAAACCACTGATATAGGGGCGGAATAGGAAAGCATATGTTATTTGAACTGACAAAATGGCTGGCAACGGATGTGCATGGGTTTCATGTGTTTAATTACATCACCTTTCGTGCGGTGTTGGCCACGCTCACGGCCTTAGCCATTTCTTTCATGGTTGGGCCAGCCATGATCCGTAAGCTCACGGAGTATAAGGTTGGCCAAGCGGTACGCGATGATGGCCCGCAAACACACTTGGTGAAGGCCGGTACGCCCACCATGGGCGGCGCTTTGATCTTGGTCGCCATTTCAGTATCCACCTTGCTGTGGGGCAATCTACATAACCGTTTTATTTGGGTAGTGTTGATTACCACGCTCGGCTTTGGTGCAGTTGGCTGGGTCGATGATTACCGCAAAGTAGTCTACAAAAATCCTAAAGGCTTATCTGCTAAAGAAAAATATTTTTGGCAAAGTGTGGTGGGTTTGGGCGTCGCAGCTTTTTTATATGCCACCGCTACCACACCTGTTGAAACCACACTGATCGTGCCGTTCTTTAAGCATTTGGTGTTTCCACTGAGCGCTGCTGGCTTTATTGCTCTGACCTATTTGGTGGTTGTCGGCAGCAGTAATGCCGTGAATTTGACCGATGGTCTGGATGGATTGGCAACCTTACCGACAGTCATGGTCGGCAGCGCCTTGGCGATCTTTTCTTATGTTGCCGGTCATGCCGTGTTTTCAAAATATCTCGGTATTCCTTATGTTGCCGGCGCCAGTGAGCTGATGGTATTTTGCGCTGCCATGGCAGGTGCGGGGTTGGGATTTTTATGGTTTAACGCCTATCCGGCAGAAGTGTTCATGGGGGATGTCGGCGCATTAGCGCTAGGGGCAGCCTTAGGCGTCGTCGCGGTGATCGTGCGCCAAGAAATTGTCCTGTTCATTATGGGCGGGGTGTTTGTGATTGAAACCTTCTCGGTGGCTGCGCAAGTGCTCTATTTCAAATACACCAAAAAAATGACCGGGACCGGGAAACGTATTTTTCTGATGGCGCCATTGCACCACCACTATGAACAAAAGGGCTGGAAAGAAACGCAAGTGGTGGTGCGATTCTGGATCATCACCATGATGCTGGTACTGGTGGGCTTGTCCACCTTGAAATTGCGGTAACAGACAGAGAGACGAATCAGGCATCACCATGAAGAAACACTTTGAAAAACAGCGGATCGCGGTATTGGGACTGGGTGACACCGGCTTCTCTGCTTTGCGCTGGCTGCGCCAAATGGGCGCTGAAGTGGTGATGTTCGATTCGCGGCTGCACCCGGCAGGACAGAATCATCTGCAAGAAGCCTTCCCTGAGGTGGAGTACCACCTCGGGCCATTTAACTTCGCATTATTGTCGACGATGGATTTGATTGTTGCCAGCCCTGGCGTGTCGCTTAAAGATCCCTGCCTGGTGCAGTTGATGGCGCAAGGCAAGTATGTGGTGGGCGATGTTGAGTTGTTTGCCCGTTTTCGTGCGCCTTATGCAAAGGTGATTGCCATTACCGGTTCTAACGGTAAAACCACGGTCACCACATTGGTCGGCGAGATTTGTAAACAAGCCGGATTGAACACGATCGTCGCTGGCAATATTGGGCTGCCCGTGCTGGATACATTGCAGATGTCAGCCCCCGATGTGTATGTGTTGGAATTGTCCAGTTTTCAGTTAGAGACCCTGCATCAGTTGCAAGTGGATGCAGCAACGATTCTTAACCTGTCTGAGGATCACATGGATCGTTATGACAGCATGGAAGAGTATGCCCAAGCCAAGGCACGCATTTATAAGCATGCGCGGCTGGCGGTGGTGAATCGTGACGATCCCGTCAGTGCGGCTTTGGCAGGGCAGTTGCCTCAAGTATCTTTTGGCGTGAACCCTTCGCCGACCATCAATGATTATGGCCTGAATGAAGCGGGTTGCCTGTGTGCCGGTCATCGGCATTATATTGAAGCGGACAGCCTGCAAATTCGTGGCAAGCATAATATTGCCAACGCGCTGGCAGCGATTGCACTGACACAGGCGATCGGCATCGACAAGGTGTCGATTCTGAATACCGTGAAATCTTTTAGCGGCTTGCCACATCGCGTTGAGTGGGTGGCGAGCATTGACCAGATCGATTTTTATGACGACTCCAAAGGCACCAATGTCGGCGCGACTTGTGCGGCCATCAGCGGCATGCTCAAGCAGGGCAAGCCACAAAAGGTCGTGCTGATTGCGGGCGGTGATGGCAAAGGTCAGGATTTCACACCTTTGCGTGAAGCTGTCTTGCATCATGCCAGAGCGGTGGTGTTGATCGGACGCGATGCACCAAAAATTCAGCATACTTTGCAAAACTTACCCGTCTCTATTGTGGATGCCGTTGATTTACCAGCTGCGGTGCACATTGCGAAAACATTGGCAGAAGCAGGCGATGCCGTCTTGCTGTCACCGGCCTGCGCCAGTTTTGACATGTTCCGTAACTATGAACACCGCGCCGAAGTCTTTGTCGAGGCTGTCAAAGCCATGGAGGCCGCATGCTTGGCCCGTTAATGATGAATCGTGAGCGTTATAACTCGCCGAGCTACGATATGTCGTTGCTGTGGGTGGTGTTGTCTTTGCTGGCGTTTGGCATGGTCATGGTGTATTCGGCATCAATTGCCTACGCGGATTCGAGCAAAATGTTTGGCCATAACAGCATCTACTTTTTGTTGCGTCAGGCTTTGTATATCGCCGTTGGCTTGGTGGCGGCGGTCATCGTCTTTCAAGTGCCCATGGCGTGGTGGCAGAAAATGTCGCCTTATTTGTTCATTCTGGGCATCGTCTTGTTGATCATGGTGTTGATTCCCGGTATCGGCAAAGTCGTTAATGGTAGCCGTCGCTGGATCTCATTGCTGGTGATGAACCTGCAACCGTCTGAGTTAATGAAGTTATTTATTGCCATGTATGCCTCCGATTATGCTGTCCGCAAAGCAAGCAATATGCACAGCATTAAAAAGGGCTTTTTGCCCATGCTGGGGGTGATGGTGTTTGTGGGCGTATTGCTGTTAAAAGAGCCCGATTTTGGCGCCTTTGCCGTGACCGCCTCCATTGCGTTTTCGATCATGTGGTTGGGTGGCGTCAATCTCAAAGTGTTTATCGCAATGCTAGGAGCGTTGCCATTGGCGGTGTTCGGCCTCGTGGTGATGGAGCCCTACCGCCTAGAGCGCATGAAAGGCTTTTTGAATCCGTTTGATGATCCGTTTGATACCGGATATCAGTTGTCGCATGCCTTGATCGCGTTTGGTCGCGGTGAATTTTGGGGCGTAGGACTCGGCGGTAGTGTTGAGAAATTATTGTACTTGCCCGAGGCGCATACCGACTTCTTGCTGGCCGTGGTGGCCGAAGAGCTCGGCTACATTGGGGTTTTAGTGGTGGTCTTGCTGTTCGCATGGTTGGTCATTCGCGCGTTTAGCATCGCCAAAGAAGCAGTCGCGAATGAGCGTTATTACGCAGCTTTGCTGGCGCAGGGGATTGGTGTCTGGATGGGCGTGCAGGGCTTCATCAATATGGGCGTAAATATGGGGCTGCTACCCACCAAAGGCCTGACTTTGCCACTGCTCTCGTATGGTGGCAGCGGAATTCTGGCCAATTGTATTGCGATGTCAGTGCTATTGCGCATTGATTTTGAGAACCGTCGTTTGCAGAAGGGTTTGCAAACATGAGCCAACAATACACATTAATGGTGATGGCGGGCGGCACCGGTGGACATGTTTACCCCGCCATGGCAGTCGCCGATGCGTTGCTGGCAGCAGGATGGAAGATCGTCTGGCTGGCGACTGAAGGCGGCATGGAAAATCGCTTAATTGCAAACAAACCCTACGACAAAGCCATGATGACCATGCAAGGCGTGCGCGGTAAAGGCTGGTTAGGTTGGCTGACATTGCCAGTGAAATTGGCGCGCGCGTTTGCACAAGCCCGCGCTGCAATCAAGCAGCATCAACCAGATGTTGTGCTAGGCATGGGCGGTTTTGCGGCTTTTCCGGGGGGTGTGATGGCAAAACTATCCGGCCTGCCTTTGGTGATTCATGAGCAAAACTCGGTGGCTGGCCTGACCAATAAAGTGCTGGCCCGCCTGGCTGATCGGGTATTGACCGGTTTTCCGGGCGCATTAGGTGTGCGCGGTGAAATGGTGGGTAATCCAGTCCGCGAGATGATTACAACGTTACCTGTGCCTGAGCAGCGGTTTGCTACACATCATGGGGCCTTACGCATATTGGTGGTGGGCGGCAGTTTGGGTGCCGTGGCGTTAAATACCTTAGTCCCGCAGGCATTTGCAACGCTACCAGTGCAAGCGCGGCCACAGATTATTCATCAAGCCGGTGAAAAACAATTCGAGGCCTTGAAAAAAGCCTATGCCGAGGCTGGCGTGGCGGCAGATTGCCGGGCCTTTATTCACGACATGGCAGAGGTCTACGCATGGGCCGATTTGGTGATTTGTCGTGCAGGCGCATTAACCGTGGCTGAACTCGCCAATGTTGGCGCGGCCAGCATTTTAGTGCCGTTCCCTTTCGCCGTAGACGACCACCAGACCACTAACGCCGCCTATCTACAGCAAGCAGGGGCCGCTTTGTTGATTCAGCAACGCGATCTCGATGTGGCGAAATTAGCCGCCACCTTGCAAACACTGGATAGAGCAAGCTGTTTGGCCATGGCGTTGAAAGCGCGTGCACTGGCTAAGCCGCAAGCCACCCAAGAGGTTGCGGCATGTTGCCAACAATTGGCCTCCAACCATTACAACAAGAAACAACGTGCAGCATGAAACATAAAGTTAAAAAAATTCACTTTATCGGCATCGGCGGTTCAGGCATGAGTGGCATTGCTGAAGTATTGCTCAACTTGGGCTTTGAAATCAGCGGCTCTGATTTGGCGAGCAATGCCACCACTAAACGTTTGCAAGGTTTTGGGGCGACGGTGTTTCAAGGCCATGCGACTGAGCATCTCAATCATGCCGATGTAGTGGTGGTCTCGAGCGCAATTAACGAAGAAAACCCAGAAATTATCGCGGCCCGCGCCCGCAAGGTGCCGGTGATTCCGCGTGCGGTCATGCTGGCTGAACTGATGCGATTCAAACAAGGCATTGCCGTGGCAGGCACACATGGCAAAACCACAACCACCAGTTTGATCGCCAGTATTTTGGCTGAAGCTGATATGGACCCGACGTTTGTGATTGGTGGCAAGTTAGAGGCCGCCAGTGCCAATGCGCGCTTGGGCACTGGGGAGCTGATCGTGGTCGAAGCCGATGAGTCTGATGCCTCGTTCTTACATTTGAATCCGATTTTGGCGGTGGTGACCAATATCGACCAAGATCACATGGATACCTACGAGCACAGCTTTGACAAACTCAAAACGGCTTTCGTTGAGTTTTTGCAGCAGATTCCGTTTTGGGGCATGGCGGTGTTGTGCATAGACGACGCCAATGTGCGTGAAATTTTACCGCGTGTGACCCGCCCGGTGACGACCTATGGCACCCATGAAGATGCCGCCATTCGCGCTGAAAACATCGTAGCTGACCACGGCAAAATGCATTTCACGCTGATTCGTAAAAATGGGGTGACTTTGCGCAATGAAATCACACTTAACCTACCTGGACATCATTATGTGTTGAACGCATTGGCGGCGATTGCCATTGCAACCGAACTCAATGTGCCGGATGCGGCAATCGTGAAAGCCTTGGCTGAATTTAGAGGCGTGGGTCGTCGCTTTGAGCGTTACGGCGAGGTCCCCGTGCATGGTGGCCACTTTACTTTGGTAGATGATTACGGTCATCACCCGATTGAAATGCAAGCAGTGATTGCTGCCGCCCGTGGCGCTTTCCCAGATAGACGGTTGGTATTGGCTTTTCAGCCGCACCGCTATACCCGCACGCGCGACTGCTTTGAAGATTTCGTCAAGGTGCTGTCAACCGTCGATGCCTTATTGCTCACCGAGGTCTATTCGGCTGGTGAGGCACCGATTGTCGCTGCAGATACACGTAGCCTGATTCGCGCGATCCGCGTCAACGGTAAGGTTGAACCGCGTTTTGTTGAGACCACTGATGCGCTACCTGCGTCGATTTTAGAAAGCGTGCAGCCGGGTGACGTGGTGGTGGTGATGGGCGCTGGCAGTATTGGTAGCGTGGCTGCAAAAACCAAGGAGCTGGCAAGCCTATGAGCGCGTCAGTCATCCATCAGACAGGGTTGCAAGTGTTGCAACACGAGCCATTAGCGCGCTACACCAGTTGGCGTGTTGGCGGCCCGGCGGATCGTCTGGTATTGGCGCAGCGGGTAGAGGATTTGCAGCAATTTTTGCAGCAACTGCCCGCCAGTGAGCCGCTGACCTTTATCGGCTTGGGCAGCAACCTGTTGGTGCGTGATGGCGGCGTGCGAGGCACGGTGGTGGTCATGCATCAAGCCTTGCAAGCGTTAGCCATGGAGGGTGACCGCGTATACGCGGATGCTGGCGTCACTTGCGCAAAGTTGGCGCGCTTTGCGGCAAGCCAAGGGCGTGTTGGCGCTGAGTTTATGGCGGGCATTCCAGGCACGGTGGGTGGTGCATTGGCGATGAATGCCGGTTGTTATGGCGGCGAGACTTGGCAATGGGTCGATGAAGTGAAAACAATTAATCGGGCGGGCGTGGTGCAAGTGCGCAGCCGCCATGAATACCAGCCAAGTTACCGCCAAGTGGCGCATCCTGCCGCAGACGAATGGTTTTTAGGCGGCTGGTTTGCGATGCCGTCTGGCGATGGCAAAGCTTCTGCAACGCAGATTAAACAATTGCTGGCCAAGCGTTTGGCTAGCCAGCCACTGAATATGCCGAGTGCGGGCTCTACTTTCAGAAATCCTGAAGGGGACTTTGCTGCCAGATTGATTGAAGCATCAGGTCTGAAGGGTGCCGTGATCGGTGGCGCGCAGATCTCTGAAAAGCATGCCAACTTTATTGTCAATCTCGGGCACGCCAGTGCGGCTGACATTGAAGATTTAATGGCGCACGCGAAAGCAATCGTGCTTGAAAAGCAGGGTGTGACGTTGCACCAAGAAGTAAAAGTCATTGGGGAAGGTGTTTTAGCGGTATGAGTGTTGATCAAAAATCTTTTGGCAAAGTGGCTGTGTTATTTGGCGGCCGGTCTGGCGAGCGTGCTGTTTCGCTCAAGAGCGGCGCCGCTGTGCTGGCAGCCCTGCAACGTCAGGGGTTAGATGCCCACGCGTTTGATCCCGCCAACCAACCGCTGTCTGATCTGAAAGCCTTTGACCGCGCGTTTATTGCCTTACATGGTCGCTATGGTGAGGACGGCACGATACAGGGCGCACTCGAACTGATGGATATTCCTTACACCGGTAGCGGGGTGATGGCCTCTGCGCTGGGTATGGACAAGTGGCGGACCAAGCTGTTATGGACCGCCGCCGGCGTGACTACGCCTAACTATGTACTGATGGATGACAGCACCCACGCTGAAAATGTCGTCACAGCGCTTGGCTTGCCATTGTTTATAAAACCCGCCAATGAGGGCTCCAGCATCGGCGTGAGCAAGGTGAAACAGGCCGGGGATGTGATGGCGGCGTATGCGCTGGCTAAACAGTCTGATCCACTGGTGATTGCAGAACAATTTGTTGGCGGCGGAGAGTACACCGTCGGCATTTTAGGTGAGACCGCTTTGCCTATCGTGCGCATCGTGCCTAAAAACGAATATTACGATTATGAAGCCAAATACTTGCGTGATGACACGGCGTATTTGTGCCCATGCGGCTTGGCTGCCGAGCAGGAAAAACAGATTCAAGCCGACGCCCTGCAAGCCTTTAAAGTACTGGGTTGCCAAGGCTGGGGCCGCGTCGATTTTTTAATGGATGCCGCGGGTAAACATTATTTTTTAGAGGTGAACACGAGTCCGGGGATGACTGACCATAGTTTGGTGCCGATGGCGGCCAAAGCGGCGGGCTTGGATTTTGAGGCGCTGGTGATTCGCATTTTGCAACAAACCTTATCTACGGACGCACGGAGCGCATAAGCACGATGTGGGACAAACCAACATTGCTGAACTGGATCGCTAACCTGCTGTTTTCGCTGGCGGTGGTGATGCTGCTCTACGCCTTGTTATTCGTGGTGTTGCATTTGCCCATTTTTCCGGTCAAGCAAGTGCAGGTTGAGGGCAACCTCGATCACGTCAATCACGAGCAGATTCAGTTGATTGTGAGCAAGTACCTCAAAGGCAATTTTTATACGCTCGATTTACAACGCACCCGTGCGGCATTTGAGAAATTGCCCTGGGCAAGAAAAGTGAGCGTGCGTCGTCAATGGCCCGACACCATCGTGGTGCAGATTGAGGAGCATCAGGCCTTGGGGCGTTGGGGCGGGGTGGCACTGGTGAATCGCTATGGTGAGTTGTTTCAGGCTGCCTCTGATGCGCAATTGCCCACATTTTATGGGCCAGGCGATGCGGTGAAAGAAGTTGCCCAAGGCTATGCGAGTTTTGCGCAGATGCTGTCGCAAACCTCACTGCAGATTCAGCAGTTGAGTTTGTCTTCGCGGCGTGCTTGGGAAATTAAAACGGTCGATGGTCGACAAATGATGCTGGGACGTGAATCAGCCCGGCAGCGATTACAACAGTTTGTGTCGGCGTACCGCCAGCAAGCCAATATCGCAGAAAGTGACTGGCGTTATGCCGATTTGCGTTACCCGAACGGCTTTGCCTTGCGCATGCCACGCGGTGGCGCCTAAGAAAATAAGACTGCCAGAATGTAGGTCAAGGAAAATAAATGAGTAGAGTCAGAGAAGATAAGAATTTAATCGTAGGGCTGGATATCGGCACTTCGAAGATTGTTGCCATTGCAGCCGAGATTTTGCCCGAGGGCACGCTGAAAATTATCGGTGTGGGTCAACATGCTTCACGCGGCTTGAAGAAAGGCGTGGTGGTGAATATTGATTCCACCATGCAAGCCATCCAACGCGCGATTGAAGAAGTCGAACTGATGGCAGATTGCAAAATTAATACCGTGTATTCAGGCATTGCCGGCAGCCATATCAAGAGCCTGAACTCACACGGTATGGTGAAGATTAAAGAGAGTGAAGTCTCACAAATGGATATTGACCGTGTGGTGGAAACTGCGCGTGCGATTGCCCTGCCGGCAGACCAGCAGATTCTGCATATTCTGACTCAAGAATTCATTATCGACGGTCAAGAAGATGTGCGTGAACCATTGGGCATGAGCGGAATTCGCCTAGAAGTTCGTGTGCATATTGTGACCGGTGCGATTGCCGCTGCGCAAAACATCGTGAAGTGCATCAAGCGCTGTGGCCTAGAAGTGAGCGACCTAATTTTACAGCCGCTAGCGTCGAGTGAGTCGGTGCTCACTGACGACGAAAAAGAGCTGGGTGTGTGTTTGGTGGATATTGGCGGCGGTACAACCGATTTGGCGGTATTTAAAAATGGCGCGATTCGGCATACCGCTGTGATTCCGATTGCGGGCGATCAGATCACCAATGACATCGCGGTGGCCTTGCGCACACCGACCCAATCGGCTGAAGAAATTAAAGTTAAACACGGCTGCGCTTTGCGCCAGCTGGCCGATCCGCGCGAAGTGGTTGAGGTGCCCGCAGTCGATGGTCGCGAACCGCGTCAATTGTCTTGCCAGGCACTGACCGAGGTGATTGAAGACCGCGTCGAAGAGATTTACGAATTCGTGCAGCAAGAGCTGCGCCGGAGTGGCATGGAATCCATGATTGCCTCTGGCATTGTGATCACCGGCGGTGCAGCGCAGATGCGCGGCATGGTCGAGCTGGGCGAAGAGATTTTTCACACCCCGGTCCGTCTGGGCGTGCCCAGAGGGGTGGAAGGGTTATCCGAAGTAGTGGGTAATCCACGTTATGCCACCGGCATAGGCTTGTTGCTGATGGCCAAGCAACAGGTAGAAAAACAAATGGTGGGTAACTTGCAATCTGGGTCAGTGGGCAGATTGCTGGAGCGCATGAAAAGCTGGTTTACCGGCAATTTTTAGAGGGTAGTTTTTTTAATGTTTTAGGGCGGGTGTGCGGGGCAAACCAATCACTCAAATAATAGGCAATGGAGGGTTAGTATGATTGAAATTTTTGACAAAGAGAATGACGGCGCGGTAATCAAGGTCATTGGTGTGGGTGGCTGCGGTGGTAACGCGGTAGAACACATGATGACCAAGAGCGTGACGGGCGTAGAGTTTATTTGCGCTAACACTGACATGCAGGCGTTGAAAAAGAGCCATGCAAAAGTCGTGCTGCAAATTGGTTCTGACATTACCAAAGGCTTGGGCGCAGGGGCAAAACCTGAAATTGGCCGTGAAGCTGCGCTCGAAGATCGCGATAGCATCGCGGAAACCATTGACGGTGCTGACATGCTGTTTATTACCGCAGGCATGGGTGGCGGCACCGGCACAGGTGCAGCGCCTATCATTGCCGAAGTGGCACGTGAAATGGGTATTTTGACGGTTGCCGTGGTCACCAAGCCGTTCGCCTTTGAAGGCAAGCGTGCCAAAGTGGCGCAAGAAGGCCTCGAAGAACTTTCGCAATACGTAGACTCTCTTATCGTTATCCCAAACGAAAAGTTAATGGATGTATTGGGTGAAGATGTGACCGTGGTTGAAGCATACCGCGCCGCCAATGATGTATTGCACAACGCCGTGTCAGGCATTGCTGAAATCATTAATTGCCCAGGCATGGTCAACGTCGACTTTGCTGACGTACGCACCGTGATGTCCGAAATGGGCATGGCAATGATGGGCTCTGCCGAAGCGAGCGGCCCAAACCGTGCACGCATTGCAGCTGAACAAGCGGTGGCCAGCCCATTGCTCGAAGATGTCAACTTGGCAAATGCACGTGGCGTGTTGGTGAACATCAGTGCCAGCGCGAGCTTCAAAATGCGTGAATACTATGATGTGATGAATACCATCAAAGAATTCACTGCAGAAGATGCGACTGTCATTGTCGGCAATGTCATGGACGAAAGCATGGGTGACAATCTGCGCGTGACCATGGTCGCTACAGGTTTGAACGGCTCTGTTGGAAAACGTCAGGCCAAACCTGAACTGAAGGTGATGACTACCTTGCGTGATGGTACGACGAATCAACCGATTTTCAATACGGTTGAAGAAGATGAGCCAGCGGTATTTACCAGCAACAGTCGCCGTGCCCAAGTGGAAGCAATGAAGAATTCTGGCATTGAAGAATATGATATTCCAGCGTTCTTGCGTAAGCAGGCTGATTAGTGATGCAGGTTGGATTGGCTTATAATGAGCTTATCCATTCATACAGAGAAAACCATGTTAAAGCAACGCACGCTTAAACAATCGATCAGCGCCACCGGCGTTGGGCTTCACAGCGGTGAAAAAGTCACCCTGACGCTCAAACCTGCGCCCGCTGATCATGGAGTGGTATTCAAGCGTGTCGATTTGCCCGACACGCCTGCCATGCGGGTTGACCCGACGGCAGTGAATGATACTCGCCTGAGCTCCGCCCTAGAGTTTTCAGGTGCGCGCGTTGCTACTGTGGAGCATTTAATGTCTGCCCTTGCCGGTTTGGGCGTAGACAATGTGTTGATAGAGTTGACGGCAGCCGAGGTGCCCATCATGGATGGGAGCTCGGGGCCGTTTATCTATTTATTGCAAACAGCCGGGTTGGCCGAGCTCGAGGTGCCGAAGAAGTTTGTGCGTATTCTCAAGCCGGTAGAAGTGATAGATGGCGATAAATGGGCAAAGTTTACGCCGCACCATGGCTTTAAAGCCGAGTTTACGATTGATTTTGCGCATCCTGTGTTCGAGTACTCAGGCAAAACAGTCACCATTGATTACGATAGCCAAAGCTATGTGGATGAAATCAGTCGTGCACGCACCTTTGGCTTTATGCATGAGGTGGAGTATCTGCGTGCCAATGGTTTAGCCAAGGGCGGCAGTCTAGACAATGCGATTGTGCTAGACGAATATAAAGTGCTGAATGGTGGTGGGTTGCGTTACGAAGACGAATTTGCCAAGCATAAAGTGCTGGATGCGATCGGTGACTTATACATTTTGGGTTATCCCATTATTGGTCAATTTACCGCTTTCAAATCGGGCCACGCCTTGAATAATCAACTGTTACGCGCCTTGCTAGCAGATGACAGTGCTTGGGAATATTGCACTTTTGAGAATGATGCACATGCGCCGGTCGGCTTCGTCAAGCAACGCGACTATTTTAGTCCCGCGCCTTTGTTACCTGCCTGATGCAGCTAAGCGACGACTGATATGTGGTGGATACGAATATTATTTACAGTGCTGGTGATCAGTACGCTGATACTGGTGCTGTTAGGCTGGCAAACCGGGCAACCACGCTACTGGCGCTGGTTGAAAATCGTTTGGCGGGGTGGCTTTGTGGTATTGCTGCTGCTACTGCTATTTTTCTTTCTGAGTCGCCTGGCCAGAATTTAATTGTCATCGCGTCAAGCACGCGATTTGTGACATATGAAGACTAGACTTACTTCCCTCCTTTTTGTTGGCCTATGCCTGCTCGGTTTTGCCAAGTCTGTCTTTGCTGGTGATAGCGATGTTTACTTGCAAGCCAAACAGGCCTACCAAACGCGCAATCTGCCTATGCTGCTAGAAGCCACGGAGACGCTGAAGCAACGCCGCTCTCCCTTGCTACCTTATTTGCAATATTGGCAAATGATTCTAACGGTGGATCAACTCTCTTATGATCAGGTGCAAGCATTCTTGCAAGAAAACAGCGAATCGCTGATATCGCAACGCGTTCGAGAGCTTTGGTTGAAAAGACTTGGACGCGTACAGTTTTGGGATCAGTTTGTCGAAATGCGTGGTCAAATGCCCATGTATTACAGCCTCAATGATGTGGGCAATCAATGTTATCAGGTGCAGGCCGGGATTGCGCTGGATGACCCAAACGCTTACGAAGAAGGCAAAAAGCTATTATTGGCGGGCAAGGATTTACCCGCCGATTGTCAGGGCATGCTCGAAGCGTTGCAGCAAGTCGGGGTGCTGGATGAGAAGTTATTGCTGACCCTTTATCGTGACGCCTTATTCACCAATAAAACAGGCTTGGCAAAAGTGCTGGCAAAGCGCAGTCAAAAAACGGATAGTGGTTTGTTGAAACAGATTGATGACATGGCGCAAAATCCCGCGTTAGCCTTGAAAAAAGGCGGTATTCAAGAGCGTTCACCCTATGCCCGCGCTTTGTATTTGTATGCGATTCACCGTCAGGCCAAAGCCGACCTGACGTTGGCCAAAGCCACTTATCAGAAATACAGCGGACTATTGGATCACGATGAAAAGCAACTTGCGCAAGCCTATATGGCCCTTGAATCGGCGCGCAAGCATGAGCCAGAAGCGCTATCGGCTTTTGCAAAAGTGAATACGGCCACCCTCAGTAGCGAGCAATGGGAGTGGTATGCCAGAAGTGCCTTGCGTCAACAGGATTGGGGCATGGTGCTGAAAGTAATTAATGACATGCCTGCGGCACTGGCTGAAGAGTCTACATGGCGCTATTGGAGGGCGCGGGCCTTGATTGTAAAAGGGCAGCAGGCAGATGCAAATCAGATGTTGGCCAAGCTCTCTCAAGAGCGCCATTTTTACGGCTGGCTTGCGGCTGAAGACTTAGGCCCTGTCGCCGGGGAGCCCATGGCCACCTACCAACCTACCGACGAAGAGGTGCGGCAATTTTCAAAACTACCCGCGGTCAAACGCATGGAAGCTTTGTTTGAGGTGGAGGCGCGCTATGAAGCGAGGCTTGAGTGGATGTATTTGCAAGATGGGTTAGATGACGCTAGCCGGTTGGTTGCAGCGCAATATGGCATGTTAAAGGGCTGGTATGATCTTGCGGTGTTGGCGGCGGACAAGACCACGCGGACCCATAACTTTGAGTTGCGCTACCCGACGCCTTATCGGGATTACCTGCAAAAAGCTTCACGTAGTCGCGCCATTGATGAGGCCTGGGTGTATGGCATTATTCGTCAGGAAAGCCGCTTTATGCATTATGCAAAATCCTCTGTGGGCGCTGGCGGCTTAATGCAAGTCATGCCAACCACCGCCAAGTGGATCGCGAAAAAACTCGGCTGGAGCAGTTACCATGACGGCATGTTGCATGACATTGATACCAACGTGAATTTGGGCACGTTTTATATGCGGTATACCTTGGATACCTTTAACGGTCAGGAAGTGATGGCGACGGCTGCCTATAACGCAGGGCCTAGCCGGGCTAGACGCTGGGCGGCGAATACGCCGCTCGAGGGCGCCATTTATGCGGAAACGATCCCCTTTAGTGAAACACGCAATTATGTGAAAAAAGTCTTAGCCAATGCGCATATGTATGCGCCTAGACTAGGGTTACCAATGTTGACGCTGAAAAAGCGACTTGGCACGATTCCAGCCCGCAGCACAGGGGAGATTGAAAGTGTGACAACGACCATTAGCATTTCAGAGCAAGAGTAAGTGTGCCTGTTGTTTTTCGGTACAATATCATCCATCGCATGACGTATCAGGAATAAGTATGATGAAGAAAGTGACTGTATTAGGTGGTAGCGGTTTTGTCGGCAGTAGTGTCATTGCCCGGTTGGATCAGGCCGGCTATCAAGTCAAAGTGCTGACGCGCCGACGTGAACAAGCCAAACACTTGATTTTATTGCCTAATGTGCAAGTGGTGGAGGCCAATATCCACGAGCCCGCGGCCCTCAAAGCGCAGTTGCAAGGCAGTGATGTGGTCATTAATCTGATCGGCATTCTGCATCAAACCCGTGATAACGGCTTTGAAAAAATGCACCATCAGTTTCCGCGTCGCGTCGCGCAATTATGTGATGAGCTGCATATTCCGCGTTTGCTCCACATGAGCGCACTGCAAGCCTCCGTCAATGGGCCGAGTGAATACTTACGTAGTAAAGCGGCTGGGGATTTGGCGGTGATGGAATTCAGTAAAAAACTGCATGTCACTATTTTTAGACCTTCAGTCATTTTTGGTACCCGCGATCGTTTTATCAATCTGTTCGCTAAGCTGATCCAAGTAGTGCCGGTGTTGGCTCTGGCCATGCCGCAAGCCAAGTTTCAGCCGATTTGGGTGGAAGATGTCGCTGCGGCCATGGTCAATTCGGTAGAAGAATCAGCGACCTATGGTAAAACTTATGAGCTGGGCGGGCCTGCGATCATGACCCTGCAACAAATCATTGAGGCAGTGATGAATACCATCCATGTGCAACGCCCGATTCTAGGTCTGAATCTGAAAATGTCTTTGATGCAAGGCAGTTTCATGCAGAAGTTGCCGATTAAACTACTCTCGCGCGACAACGTAAAATCGATGCAAGTTGATAATGTCTGCCAACAGCCGATGGCAAATGAATTGTGCGTGGTGCCCACCGATATGTTTGCGGTGATTTCTGGCTATTTGGTCAAAAACAATCCACGTGGCGCCTATGACCAGTTTCGGGCTGCGGCAGGGCGCGTCATTAACGCTAGGCGCTAGGCGCTAGGGCAGCATTTTAGGGCGAGTCATGCAGATTTATCTGGTTGGAGGCGCAGTCCGCGACCGATTACTCGGTTTAGCGGTGAAAGACAGCGATTATGTCGTGGTTGGCGCCACACCGGATCAAATGATCGCCGCAGGGTATCGCCCGGTTGGAAAAGATTTTCCGGTTTTTTTGCATCCAGACACCCATCAGGAGTATGCACTCGCGCGCACTGAGCGCAAGACCGGCAAAGGCTACAAAGGGTTTAGTGTCTATGCCGATTCAGCAGTCACGCTTGAACAAGACCTCGCACGACGTGACTTCACCATTAATGCCATCGCCCAAACGGACGACGGGCAGCTGATTGATCCGTTTCACGGACAAATCGATATTCAGCAAAAAACATTACGCCATGTCACGGATGCATTCGCTGAAGATCCAGTACGCATCCTGCGCGCGGCGAGGTTTTTGGCGCGGTTTACCGAATTTACCATCGCGCCTGAGACGCTTGCGCTGATGCGTGAGATGGTCGCTGCTGGTGAGGTGGATGCACTGGTGCCAGAGCGGGTTTGGCAAGAACTTGCCAAAGGGCTGATGGAGCAACAACCCAGCCGTATGTTTGAAACGCTACGCGCCTGCGGCGCACTGCACAAGATTTTACCCGCGCTGAATGCCTTGTGGGGCGTACCACAAACTGCGCTCTATCACCCTGAAATCGATACGGGTGTGCATGTGATGATGGTGATTGATTATGCCGCCAAACAGGGCTTCAGCTTGCCAGTGCGCTTTGCCGCTCTCACGCATGATTTGGGTAAGGGCACCACCCCAGCCGACGTGTTGCCACGCCATATCGGCCATGAATTGCGCAGTGTTGCGCTGATTCACGAGGTCGTCAGCAAACTCAAAGTCCCGAATGACTGCAAAGACCTCGCCTTAGTCGTCGCCAAGTATCATGGCAAATTACATGCGGTGCGGCAGATGAAGGCCAGCACGCTATTACAGTTTTTAGAAGCGCTCGATGCTTTCCGTCAGCGTGCCCGTTTCGATGATTTTTTGCTGGCATGTGAATGTGATAGCCGGGGTCGCCTAGGATTAGAGCAATGCCCTCTCGATGACGCAGATCATCTGTCCCGTGCCCTGCTAGCGGCCTTGACGGTGGATGCTGGGGCGATTGCACGCACCTGTGACGGCCCTACGCATATCAAATCTGCCATTTTCGCTGCCCGCCAACAAGCGATTGCCGAAGCGCTATCTTTGACGCATTAATAAGATAGAGGGCGCCCGCCATCCACTTCATTTCGTCCATCAAGTATTCATTCACTAAATCACTTAATACTGCATCAGCGCCACTTAAATAATTAACATTTATTAACAATGTGGTATCATCTAACTGATTTTGCAGCTTTGGGTGAGAAACAAGATTCCCCGGCAGCACTGTTTTATAAAAGAAGTAGATGCCTTTTCTGTGGGGGTAAATTACTTCTACTCACCTGCTGGGCCAGCAGGTCATTGGGGCACAATTGTGCCCCTTTTTTTATTTAGTTTGCGCGTTGCGCCGATGGGCTAGCGATGCGGTTTCGGCCTTGATGTTTGGCCTCATACATGAGCTGATCCACTGAATCGATGAAGTGTTGCAAGTCATCGGAGGCGTTAGGGATGATGCTGCCGACACCCATGCTGATGGTTAATATGTGGCTGATCTCGGATTGTTCATGCGGTATTTGGGCTTTAAAAATCAATTGTCTGCAACGTTCGGCAATCCTGCGCGCGGCATTGAGTGGCGCCTCAGGTAACACCAATACAAATTCTTCGCCGCCAAAACGCGCAAAAAAATCTCTGCCGCGCACACCGGTATGCGACAAAATTTCTGCCACTTGTTTGAGTACTTCATCCCCCCGCAAATGCCCATAAAAGTCGTTAAACTGTTTGAAGTAGTCAATATCCATCATGATCAGTGCAAGCGGTTGTTGCCGCTGTTTTGCATTTAACCATTCCCGCTCTAATATTCGGTCAAGCATTCTGCGATTGGCCACACCAGTCAGACCGTCTTGATAAGAGAACTCTTCGAGCTGCATTTGCAAGAGTTGCAATTTTTCATCCGTTTTTTTACGTTCACTAATATCAAACATAAAACCAACCAAGGCTTCAGGCTCACCATTGCTGGCTCTGATCACATGCACTACGTCACGAATCCAGACAAAATTGCCATCTGCGGTGAGCGCGCGATAGTCTGCTTCATGATCTAAACCGAGGAGTGATTGCTCTACGCAAAAATTGAGAATACGCGCTCTATCCTCTTCATGGATCCGCGACACCCAATCATCCACCGTTTGCCAAGTAGAAGGGGCCCAACCCAACAATGATTCAATCTGTGGGCCAATGTAGGTAAATTGCTTGGTGGCCCAGTCGATTTTCCAAGGAATCGCCTGCGTGGATTCGAGTAGGGTTTTGTAGATGTTTTCGTCGTTAGGGAGTGAATGATCCATACGGCAAATATTGGTAATAATTTAATTACCAGACTAATGGACTCGGGCTTTGCCTGCAATAGCCCTTTTGTACGATTCGCGTAAGAGTGCGTTAATTTACGTGGGGTGAGCCCATTCATGATGGCTGGGTGGATGTGTGACACCAGGTTGCCGCCCATTCGAGGCCTTATTATCTAACTAAAAATAGACTATGCGCGCGCGGGAAAATAGCCTTGGCACGCCAGTGCAAGTGCAGTCAAGCGTGATCAGTTTGTTGTTAACATGCCCCCAGTCTGACTGGGTTTAAACATCAGGCTATTACTGAATATTGAGATAATGCTGAATGGCGAATTTGGCTAAAAAGCCTACTAAGCCTAAGGTAAGTGCCAGAAAAAGCGCAAACGTGCCGGTCTTACCCGCTTTGGATTTCCAAGCTAAATTACCGACGATAAATACAATAAACAGCATCAGGGCGGCTAGGCCCCAGCTCATGCCGAACTCTGTCAGCTGAGCTTCATTCATGCCAAAAACGGTGGTTTCCATGCTTTAAAACTTTCTGAGGCTGCTTATTGCAAACAACCTGTGATCAATTGTGTGACGTGTTGTTCCAAGTTGTCGCTCGGTTTGCGCTTAAATCCACTTTTGGCAAAGGTGTGCCAGCGGCCCAACACAAAGCTAATCATGGTATTGGCAGCAGTGCCGGCATCGTGCAATTTGTGACCCTGTGCCTCGGCAATACGCAAAGATTGTTTCAGGCTGGCTTCGAGACGATCCAGCAGTTGGTTAATGCGTGCTTGCAACGCGTCGTCTTCATTGACCAGCGCATCGCCAATCAGTACGCGAGACATACCAGGATTGCGTTCAGCAAACTTGAGCATAGTTTGCAACATGAGTTGCACCTGTTTGAGGCCATCTGTTTCATCGGTGGTGATTTTATTCATGACGCCAAACAAAGCGCCTTCGATAAATTCGATCAGGCCTTCAAACATTTTGGCTTTGTTGGCAAAGTGCCGATACAACGCGGCCTCGGAGACGTCTAGCTTGGCTGCCAGCGCCGCGGTGGTGATTTTTTCACCTTTAGGCGTCTGCAGCATGCCCGCAAGCGTTTCTAAAATTTGCTGTTTACGGTTCGCCCGCGCTTCTTTGTTGATGGTGGCCATGGTGATATTTCCGGATCCGTCCCGATGAGGGTTCATTATTTTATGCAGTATTTTAACCGCATTCTGTCAGTGCGTGAACGAATTAGAGACTTTTTTCAACGGGCTGTGAGTGAGCGCCAACATATGCGATAACCTATATTGCACATAGTTTGGTTTATGCAACCGTCGGCTAATCCATACGGTGCGCATGCCCAATCTCTTCGCTGTCATCAAAGCGGGTAGACTATCTTCGAACAGGGTGCAATCCGCCGCACGGCAACGCAACTGGCGCAACAACACCTGAAAACCGCGCACACTGGGCTTGGCATGAAAACGGCTGGACTCCACACTGAATACCAAGCTGAAACAGTCTGCAATGCCCAGCACTTGCAATACGCGCATTGCATAGTCTCGCGGCGCATTGGTGAAGATACATTTTCGTCCGGGTAAGCGTTGCAGCAGCTGGCGCAATTGTTTGGTGACTTGCACCATATCGTCGGTCAGAAAGGCATGGGTTTCAGCGAGAAAGTGGTGCGGATTAACGCCGTGGTGGCGCATGAGTCCTTTGAGGGTAGCGCCATAGACGCGCCAATAATGCTGACGAAGATGGTGCGCCTCCATCTCATTTAACGCCAGCGTTCGCATCATATACTGCGTCATGGATTGGTTCATGACAGGAAAAATATGCGTTGAGGCATCATGTAAGGTATCGTCTAGATCGAAAATCCATACCGGCGAGGACATGCTACTAGGCGTTGCGTCAGGCGGCATCCGCACGCAGTTTGGCTGGGCGTTGCAATAAACGATCGAGATAAGCGGTAAAAGATGGCCGCGGTGGATAAGCCTGCGTGTAGCGCATACCAAATGCCAAATGTGAGGCCAGATAGATATCTGCCGCGGTGAATGTGTTGCCGCAGACGTATGCAGACTGCTGCAGCAAGTCATCTAGCGTATCGAGAGTCAGGTCCAATGAGCCATAGCCTAAAAAACCTTGGCAGGAGGTACCCAGCGGCGTGCGCTCGGGGGCTTGCCAACCAAGAAAGGTGGCCGAGGTTGCTGCCTCCAGTGGGCCAGCGATAAAAAACATCCAGCGATAGAACGCGGCGCGCGCCGAGCTGCCAGCAGGAGGGATGAGCCCTTTTTCGGCAAAGTGCTCTGCCAGATAAGTCAGTATGGCCGGCGTCTCAGTCACCACGGCGTCACCGTGCGTCAGCGCGGGGACCTTGCCCATCGGGTTGATGGCGCGGAATTGGCTGACTTTCATCGCCTCCCCAAACGCCAGGTGTTCTATGCGATAAGGTACCTGCAACTCCTCCAGCAACCAATGCACCGCGCGGCCGCGAGAAAGTTTATTGCTGTAGAGGATGATCTCCGCCATGTCGATATCAGCCGCTGAGGTTTGGCTTATTTCGCCTTAATCAGTGTGCCGACGCCCTCGTCGGTGAGCACTTCGAGTAACAGGGCATGTTCGACGCGACCATCAATAATATGCACAGACTTAACCCCAGAACGTGCGGCATCAAGTGCAGAGCCAATCTTAGGCAGCATGCCGCCACTGAGCGTGCCATCCTCAACGAGATCATCAATCTGTTTGGGTGTGAGGCCTGTGAGCAATTGTCCATTTTTATCCAGCACGCCAGGCGTGTTGGTGAGCAAAATCAGTTTTTCAGCATTGAGGATCTCGGCCAATTTACCAGCGACTACGTCTGCATTAATGTTGTAGGTCTCGCCGTCACGACCAACCCCAATCGGCGCGACCACTGGAATAAAGTCGCCGCTATCGAGAAAATTAATAATACTCGGGTCAATGGCTGAAATTTCGCCCACCTGACCAACATCAATCATCTTAGTAGGGTCTTTGAGGTCCTCCATCAGCAATTTGTGCGCATGAATAAAATTGCCATCTTGACCGGTCAGGCCCACAGCTTTGCCGCCATGGCGGTTGATCAGGTTGACGATTTCCTTATTGACCTGCCCACCGAGCACCATTTCAACCACGTCCATGGTTTCGGCGTCCGTGACGCGCATGCCTTGAATAAACTCCCCTTTTTTGCCAAGTTTATCCAGCATTTCATTAATTTGCGGTCCGCCACCGTGCACCACTACTGGGTTCATCCCTACCAGTTTGAGTAACACCACATCTTGCGCGAAACACTCTTTGAGGTGTTCGTCAGTCATCGCGTTGCCGCCGTATTTAATGACAATGGTTTTATCAAAAAACCGTTTAATGTATGGCAATGCCTCGGACAGGGTTTGCGCTTTTTGGTTGGCGGTAGCGTTATGCATGGGTCAGACTTTCATTCAATCTTCAGGCGATTAGGTTTAATCAGCGTCAGCCTGAATTTTAGCTAAAAACTCATAAGGGTTTGATGAAAACTTTGGATTTTCTTTGAAAATTGTAAAGTTTTTGTTTTTCATCAGGCAGCTGATCAATATTTTGCTCAGTAAAGCCGCGCTCGAGAAACCAGTGCTCAGTGCGCGTGGTCAGGCAGAATAACCGTTTAAAACCCTTTTGACTGGCTTGTGCCTGACAATAATTGAATAGTTTGTCGCCACGGCCGCCTCCGCGATAACTTGGGTCAATCGCTAGGCAGGCAAACTCCACCATTTTCTCTTGTGCGAACGGATAGAGCGCGGCGCAACCGATGACCCGGTTGTCATGTTCCATCACGTAAAAATAATTGATCTCCATTTCGATCCGTTCGCGCCCGCGACGCACCAAAATGCCTTCATTTTCGAGCGGTTCAATCAACATCAGAATGCCGCCCACATCGTCAATATTCGCTTGGCGCATGGTTTCTAACGGCAGTTCGGTCACCATGGTGCCGATGCCTTGCCGGGTAAACAGTTCCTGCACAATGGCTCCGTCAATATGACGAGAAATTAGGTGCGTTCTGGTTACGCCATGTTCGCAGGCGCGGACAGCGGCAGGCAAATAGTAATTGACGTCTTCTGAGTAGTGGATAGGCACATCGCTTTCCTGCACGTTGCGCAGCAGGTTTTTGGCCTTGGCCGAAGTCATCTCACGCAGTAGTTCACCGCGTAGATTATGCACCCCAGCGGAGTCCATCAAAAAAATCAGTTTTTCGGCATCTAGTGCAACGGCGGCACTCACCGCAACGTCTTCAAGGGATAAGTTAAAGGTCTCGCCTGTGGGCGAGTAACCCATGGGGGACAACAACACCAATTCACCGTCATCAAGCCGTTTTTGAATCCCAATCGCATCAATTTTACGCACCTCACCGGTGTGTTGCAGGTCAACGCCGTCGCGCACTCCCAGCGGTTTCGCCGTCACAAAGTTGCCGCTGGCGACGCGGATATCGCTTCCTGCCATGGGGGAATTGGCAATCCCCATTGAAAGTAGTGATTCAATCTCGACGCGAATGGCGCCATTGGCCTCTTTTACCGCTTGCATCGCGGCATCATCGGTAATCCGTAAACCATTGTGGAGTTTAGGGGTGAGGTTGTCGCGTTTGAGGCGGTGCTCAATTTGTGGACGTGCGCCATGCACCAGTACCAACCGAACCTCTAGACTGGCGAGCAGGTTCAGGTCGTGTGAGAGTGCAATGAATTGTTGCTCGCTGACCACTTCACCCCCAAAGGCAATCACAAAGGTGCTGCCGCCAAAGGCATGAATATAAGGCGCTGCCGAGCGAAACCAATGCACAAAGTCTTTGCTGTTGGCCTGGGATAGGATCGCAGGCGGTGTATTGGTGAGTGAGACTGGCGTGAGGTCGGCATCGTACAAGCGCCCCGGCGTGGTGTTGAGTGCTTGTGCAGCCGCACGTAACAACGCTTCTGAAATGCC
Organism: Methylophilus medardicus; assembly: GCF_006363955.1. GTDB lineage: Bacteria > Pseudomonadota > Gammaproteobacteria > Burkholderiales > Methylophilaceae > Methylophilus > Methylophilus medardensis. The sequence continues at coordinate 2,231,784 of NZ_CP040948.1, read as the reverse complement.
GATCTCGCCGCGTTCAATGCGCGACAAGTTACTCGCATCTGTGCCCATGCGGGCGGCGAGTTGTTGTAAGGTTAGATTTTGCGATTTACGCAAATTCCTAATGTTATTGCCAATCATATTTGCAAATAAAGAGGTTGTTTTGCAAAATAGTAATTTGATATAGCTTTAAATGCAAATTTATAGCGGATAAAGATGAAAAAAATGACGGCATAAGCCGTCATATGAGGTCAAGAACAGAGAGACTACGTCAACATCAACTCACTGGCGTCAGGCACATTGAACGATGAACACGGTTGCTCGGCCGTTTGCTCAATACCTGTTGTCAGCGTTGCCCATTCCGGGGGCGAAAATAAGCTAAAACCAGCGTTCTTCCTATTTTCGCATCCGGTAAAACCTTGCATCCCAACGCATTTGTGGTTCGGCTGGTCGCTTAGCCATATTTTTTTCAACCTGGCAACCATGTGACCACATCATTTGGGCGGTGCTGAATGCGTGTTGTATCAAACACGCACCGAATAGCTCACATCATAAAAAGGGTGAGGGGGCGAGGCAACACGTCATATGACGTAGGAGGGTGCTGTGCCGGTTGTTTGCTCAAGTGCCCGCAGCTGGGGATTGCAACACCGTAAACCAGACTGAAAGGCTACCGATGCTGAGTAGGGTGCTCATAAACACCGCAGCAGCGTACAAGGCGCCATCAAGACGATATCGCTCACAAATCACGATCCCGAACACCATGGTTGGCATGGCCGCCAGTAGCACGCAGGCAGTGAGTTGCTCGCCGTGTAGTCCAAGCGCTTTAGCCACCCACCATGCTGCGATGGGGGCAATACATAATCCGATGAGGCATACAGGCAATAGCAAAGGGATGAGTCTGAGTTTAAAAGTATCCCAGCGGATGCTCATGCCTAGGGCAATCAGCATCAATGGCACCACGCCACCTGCCAAGGTGTGTAGGGCATGCGCGATCATGACCGGTTGCGGCACTTGCCAGAGATTGAGCACGGTTGCTAGCAACAACGCCCACAGTGGCGGTACGGTCAATAGCGCACGTAAGGGATGGGATTTTTGTTCGGTTTGGCCGTAGCTTTGCGCGAGCAGCATGCCGAGCGTGAGTAACACAGGTGTACAGGCGAAAAGGTCAAATTTAAGCACAATTTCGTGTGTCCAGTCGCCCAGTACCTCACTGGTGACTGGTAGCCCCAAGTAGGTCGCATTGGGGAAGATCGCCGCCAACATCAGCGCACCTTGCTGGGCGCGCGAAATGGGCATCAGTCGCTGCAACAGTTGTAGCGTTAGCCACATGCACACCGCTGCCACGGTCAGACGACTCAGGGCTGTCAGCGCGAAGCTGAGCGTGGTCGCATCAAAGGGCGCTCGCCATAAAATATCCAACACCAGAGCCGGTAACAAAATACAAAATACCAGATCCGTTAGTGCCCGTCTGTGTGATAGCCCGGAGATATGCTGAGGAGCGAACCGTTGCCAGAGGATGCCGGTGGCGATCAGCAGCGCCATCTGCAACATTACTGCGAGCATGCGCAACGCCTCTTGAGAAAGCCGTGGGTGTGGATTGGGGCGCGAGCCATCCACGCCAGTGTTGCTTGATCATGAAACATGATGCATCGGTTCCTTAGGTGCTAAAAGTCGCCCCATAGCGCCTGCATGCTCGCGATCGCAGTGAGTGCCGCGGTTTCGGTGCGTAAGATGCGGGGGCCAATCACGATCGATTGAAAGTGGTGTTGTCTGGCAAGTGCAATTTCGGCCGCACTTAAGCCGCCCTCGGGGCCGATCAATAACTGAATCATTTGTTGAGGCTTGCTAAAGCTGGCTAGTCGCTGCGCGCCAACGGGGTCTAGTATCAGGTTGAGCGTCTCTGGCGAGGCATGCTGGCCCAGGCATTGCACTAAGCTGAGCGGGGCATGGACGGTGGGCACAATGGCGCGTCCACTTTGCTCACAGGCGGCGATGGCGACCCCTTGCCAATGTTCAGTCCGTTTTTCGGCACGGTCGCCACTGAGCTTGGTCACACAACGCTCAGTACTCAACGGATAAATCTCGGTGACACCCAGTTCAACCGCTTTTTGAATGGTGAAGTCCATGCGATCCCCACTGGAGATGCCCTGCAACAGCCGGATCGACAGCGGCGATTCACACTCAATGGCTTTGCGGCTGAGCACCTCAACCTGCGCAGACTTTTTTTCAATGCTGGTGAGGGCGCAGGCATAATCAAACCCATCGCCGCAAAATAGATGTAGCGTATCCCCTACTTTTAAACGCATTACCCGCACGGCATGCGCCATGGCGTTCTCGCTTAAGGCCGTGTGTGTGCCGATGGTTAATGCTGACGGATGATGAAATCGTAAATTACTCATGCTTGTCATTGTAACCAAAATGGCTAAAGCGGGCACGGCATCAAAGCAAGATTCACCTCACCGACTGAATCACGTACCATAGTGGTTTCAATGATCAGCAGGAGTCATTTTAATGGCAAGCATTAGCCCACCCGTGTGCGATTTTGGCTGGAAAGCCCCCGAATTCAACCTGCCCGATGTCTATGGCAGTATGGTCAGCCTTGCTGACAGTATGGGCCCGCGTGGCCTGCTGGTAATGTTTATCTGTAACCATTGCCCATATGTGAAGGCAATTCTGCCGCGCTTGATCGCTGACGTCACCGCATTAAAAGCACTGGGTGTGAATACGGTGGCTATCATGTCCAATGATCCCTCGGATTATCCTGAAGACAGCCCTAGCGAGATGAAAAAATTGTTTGAGGCACTCGCGTTACCCTTCGCCTATTTACTGGATGAAACCCAGCAGGTCGCGAAAGCTTATGATGCGGTGTGCACCCCAGATTTTTTTGGCTTTAACAAAGATTTCGCCTTACAGTACCGCGGTCGTTTTGATGAAAGCCGTAAAGAGACCGCCCCCGAGAGCACACGAGAGTTATTTAAGGCCATGCAGCAGGTGGCCGAGACTGGTGCAGGTCCGCGCGAGCAGATTGCCAGCATCGGCTGCTCTATTAAGTGGAAAGATGCCTAAGTGAAGTTGATGCGCTAGCATTTGCGTTGGCACTATGCGCGGTATGTGCACCAGCAAGTGCCAAGGCAAGCTGAATCACCGCGTTTTTTCTGCTAAGTATAAGCAAGGTGACCAAACCACTGCCTAGCAAGCTTCGATTAAGTGGCTCAGGCACCGGGTTGGCGAGGGTCGTGGCGTAGACCACATCATCCACAGCAAATGTACTGGCACAACATCCGGTCCCTGAAAATACAATACGGTTAAATGCCATATCAGAGGTGAAGCCGAGAAACCCGTTGAAAGATTGATCATTGACATAAGGGTCGGGCGCTGCATACGAAGCAATGTGATGATATTCACCCGTGCCGGTCCCAATACGGTCAATATTGATAGATAGTAACTGCAGGCGACTATTGTTCATCTTCATGCCAAATGCGGTGATCGGCTGATTAAATATCAAGTCCGCCCAGCCACCGTAAGAGATGTTGAGGTAAAGGTTGCCTGTGCCGTTGATGTCTATCGAGGTTGACGGCGCGTCAACTATCGCATTCCCATTGACGGTGAAATCGGCGATCGCCGCCCCTGCGCTGCTGGCGGCAATATCAGCACTCACATTGTTAAAGGTTTCGGTGCTGAGTGTGCCTGCTGCGGCTAAAAAACTTGCTTGATCGCTGTAAACCGTGAATGCAGCAGAAGCCGGGGCGGCCATCGTACTGGCAAAGCAAATAGCGATGACCTGAGTGATTAGACGATACATGCGGTTCTCCCTATTGCAAAAATATGAATCAATCAGGCCGTCATTTTTAAGTAGTGGTATCGTTTTTACGACGCAGATTAATTAGACTCATCAAGCCCAGGCTTAACATTAGGGCTAAAGATGGCTCCGGCACGCTGCTCACCATTTGTCCATACTGGATATGATCTACTTCAATGCCACCGCCTGTGCCGATCGTGATCGATTTAATCCCACCTGCAAATTGCACTCCAAAAAAACGGTCATCGCCGGTGGTGCCGCCAAAAGTGTTGTCTGGAATCCCATTAAATGCGTTAGAGCCAAGCGATTGACCATTGGCATCTTGGGCACTAAAGGTAATTGTGCCTGAGCCATCGGTCCAGACGAGACCAAAGGCGGTTGGCAAGGGGCCGTTGCCAACAAAGGTAAACGTCACTGTGCCGGAAAACCAACTGCGCCCGGCGGTCCCGAAGCCGTCAATGTTGCCATCATCCGAATCTACCGAATCTGCAATGCCAGTAGGGCCATACACAGCGCCATTATTTGCGCTCAGAGAGGCATCCAACGAACCATCCTCAAGCGTGTCTAGCAGCTGTGGGCTGCCGCCGGCATAAAAACCGACAGGAATATCATTTGCGGAAAGGTAAGCGCTTGGCCCCCAGAAGATTGCCGTTGAAGTTGCAGCTTGTGCGGCAGTGAAGCTACTTGCGAATAATGCTGCCACAACAATCCGGCTTAGGTACTTTTTGCATGAACTCATAAACATCTCCTGTGAATGGATGGCTAAATTAATACGATCCAATACTAGTGAGTTTTGTGTGCTAAGTGCACCCCCTGAACAGGGGGGCAGAACAGGGTAAAGCAAGCGACTAGGGTCAGGTCTGTTTGACTTGTAAATGTTGCCGGGGCAGGCGGAGGCTCAGTCGAAGTCCGCCGTTGTCAGCGGACGCAAAGTGGATTTCTCCGCCCAATAGCGCGGCCCGTTTTTGGATATTGCTTAAACCACGTCCTTTGGTATTGTCGTGAGTGTTGGGCAAGCCGATGCCGTCATCGCAGATATCTAGTTGCAAGTAGGCATGATTTGCACACAAACGGATGCTCACACGCGTAGCCTGGGCATGCCGAATGACGTTGGAGACGGCTTCGCGAATAATCCGGCCTAGATTGAGCACTTGCGGTTGTGTTAGGTGCAGGTGCTCCTCACAAATTTGGTTATCCCAAATCAGCTGAATATGCACATCACTTAGCCGTTTTTCGCATTCAATGCGGTAATCTGCCATGGCATAAGTGACGGGTACACTCTCTGCGCCGGCACGCGAGACCACATCGCGCAAGTCTTGCAACGCAGATCGGGCCAGCTCGGCGTTGTGCGGTGTTTGCGCCCGATACACCAGCGTGAGCAACTTCGCACCAAGATCGTCATGCAAATCCTGATAGATGCGCTCGCGTTCTTCAAGCGTGGCCTGCTCTTTGAGAATCGATTGTAATTGTTGAAAGTTTTGGTTGAGTTCTTGGTGTTTTGAAATGACCCGTTGTTCAAGTTGCAAGTTGAGTTGCTCGTAGTTATTGAGTGCGCCCACGTAGCGCGAGGTCATCATCAGGCCCACGATCAGAAATAGCACGGGGGCAGAAAACTGCATCAGATATTCTTCCCCAGTCATCCATTGGTTGAGTCCTGCAATGTTGGTATGGATCAGCCAGTCATGAAAAGCAAACAGCAAAATCAGACTCAGTGTCAGTAGCAGTAAATTTGCGTCTTTATTACGATGCACAAAGCCTTCTCTGGCCAGCAGCGTGAGGCCAAACACCACCACTGCCATGGTCAACAGATGCCAGAAATCCGTCGCTAGGGTGAAATAAGCCGCGGGCATACACCACAAGCTGATCGGTGAAAGCACTAACATGGCCCATAGCAGGCGGTTAAACCGCTGCAGACGAATACCGACAAAATCCAGCAACGAAATGAGCCACAAAGTCGCAATGGCTTGAAAGCTGGCATTGACCAATAGCTCCCACTGCGGGGTAGGCAGCGGTGCCGTGATGATATAAAAATTGAGTGATTGCAACGCCCAGATAAAAGCGGCCAAACCAAACAAGCCATATGCTGTGTCTTGTCGGCGTCGCCACCACAAGCTCAGCATTAACAAGCCGATACCGATAATCAGCAAGCTTGAGGTTTGATTAAGGGTGATGCGAATAAACTTTGCCTGCTCATAACGAGGCTGCAGGTTCTGCAGCAGGTTGATCTCTGGCGCATAGAGCATGCCCTGTGAATGGCGTGGTGCCAATATTCGAATATAGAGCGTGTTGTGTTTTGTTTGTAGCACGCCGGGCGCGATGTTAAACAACAGCGGACGGTTCCAGTAGCGGGCGACTGGCTCGCTGAATGCACCCCCTGAGCCCACTTTGTGACCGTTCAAATAGGCCTCGCCATTGAGGCTTAGTCGTGAAAGATAAAGTGCATAAAGCTGTTGCGGGTCTAGCCCGGGGTAGTCAAATTCAAATCGATACCAGCCGTGGCCATCGGCTTGTGGATGTTGAATCTTCCACAGATCAGGCATATTCACCGCTTGCCAAGCTGCTTGCGCATTGGGCGGCGTGGTTTGTGCATTGGGCGTGAACCAGCCCTGGGTCAGATTGACGCCACTGGCAATTGCAGCCATGGTAGGAAAGGGCGCACACACCAACAGCAAGCAGAGTATGCCGCGCAACCACCGCTGGCGTGCAAAATAAGCAAAGCGTCTTGAGTGGGTGTCAACGATCATTTAAATAGGGTGATCACTTGGAGGTAAATATCGCTCACATCGACAAAATTACGGCCAGCAAAGGTTTCTTGTAGCTCTAGTTTTACAATGATGGGCAGTGGCAGTTTGCCTTGCTGCCAGGCCTGAATGCCGCTCCATGAGGCGCTGATGCGGTACTGGTCGGCGCGTGTGAAGGTGTTTTGTTGCAGGCTAGCGGTGTCCGTGCCTAAGCTCGAGCGATAGGTGTCTGATTTTTTTTCGTAGCGGTGCCAAGTGGTCGATACCCGCCAATTCGACCAGCGGTAGCCAAGTTCAATGTCCGTTTCGTAGTAGTCTCCTAGGTCACGTCGTAAACGTTGTTTGCTACTGGCCAGGGCTAATACTTGACCTGGCTCGGGAATGCGCATGGTGGCCTTGTCAGCGGTTTGCCAGTTGTAATCCGCCAGCAGGTGCAAGTCGAGATTGGCGCCAAGGTCACGAAAATACTCAAAACGTGTGCGAACGTCTTGACTGCCGTCGCCTAGCGGGGTGTCCAACAAGTTATCTGGGTCATCTTTTTTTGCTAGCCCTAATCGCAGGCCCAGCCCGATAATCAGGCTCTCTCCCGGCGCTTTGTATGCGCGCCACAACACGCCAAGGGTGGGATCGCCTAGCCCCTCAGTGCGCGTATTCTGTAGGGCTTTATACTGATAACCAAAGGCGGGGTTGCTGAGCACATTTTGCACACCGTTGGTGCCCATCGGCGCGATACCCCCGCCTGCTGGGGCAAACGGAAAGTTTGCTGCCCCCAGCGGCTGGTTAGCATCAAAAGAAGGGTTTGCGCCGACATTGCCGCCGTCCACGGCAAACTGGATCTTCGTTTGTGACATGGCATAAGGAATGATGGCGCCGAAGGTGATGTCCTGCGTGAGGCCGTAGCCGAGCGTGAGAATACTGATCTGGTTGTTGGTTTCGCTTTTAAAGCGCGTGTTTCCCAATGAGGCACTTGCGCCTAATGCCGATAAAGCCGGAAACACATTGGCATTTAAATCGATGGCATCGAATTTTGCCCCCAGATCACGCAAGCGGCCGTTGTCATCAAAACGGTGGTCAAAATGATTACTGCGTTGCTCGAATCGAATCCCCCAACCCCCTGCAGGCGCCATCGTTTCTAAGCCAAAATAAGCTGAGGTGGGTAAGGCTTCTTGTGCGGATGCAGGCGCCATGGCACACATACTCAATACGAAAAAATACGGTTTAGCAGACAAAGTGCGCAGGCAAAGTGTTGTATTGGCCATGAGTGTATTCTAATTATTTTAAATGGGAGCCCCCTGTTTGCGGGGGTGTGCTACCTAGAATTTCGTATATAGTCACTCTAACTTAATTTATTTGCAATCAATCAAACTGGTCAGCGTTGCCATGAAAACAGCTTTCATTCTTGAAGATACCCCGGAGTCGCAAGTATGGCTGTCAGAGGTGTTGCGCCAAAGCTTTCCTGCTATTCATATTCAATCAGCCAATACGATTGAGCAAGCACTGGCATTATTGCCTACCCTGCCCGCGCAGGACATCGCCCTGATTGACCTGAGCTTGCCCGACGGCAGCGGTGTCAGCGTCATTGAGTGGTTCAATCGCCACTCATTGCACACGATTTGTGTCGTAGCCAGCATTTTTGACGATGATAATCATATTTTTCCTGCATTACGCGCCGGTGCGCATGGCTATTTACTCAAAGATCAGCCACAGGCGGCGATCGTGCAGGCGCTCAACGGCATCGTCACCGGGCAACCTCCTTTGTCGCCAGCCATTGCCAGAAAGTTATTGCGCCATTTTCATGAGCCTTTGCCCGAGCTGCACGCGCAAGCATTACTCACCGAGCGTGAGAAAGAGGTGCTGTCTATCATTGCCAAAGGCATGACCATGGTCGAGACTGCCAATATGCTTGGCCTCAAGCGCAACACCATTGCCGGCTATGTGAAAGAAATCTATCGAAAATTGAACGTTTCCTCCCGGGCAGAGGCGGCCATCAGCGCGCAAAAAATGGGTTTAATTTAGTCCGCATCAAAGATTTGAAAGGCAATTGGATACAGAGGCGGGCGACTTCCATGCAGTCAGCCCCCCCTGTTTGCGGGGTGTTTTTGTTGATCTTTATGCGCTAGAGTCCTTTAGATATCGTGTTTGCTCTTTTCAAGGTTCACTTCATCGAAAGGTTGATTCTATGCTTGGATTACTTCGTTACGCTGTTCAACATCAAAAGTCCGCGGCCACGCTCGCACTCTGTTTTTTTCATCTAGCTGGTAATGCCCAGGCGACCAGTCTGGTCGTGGGGGATATGACAGACATCGATTGGCATGCCATTACAGTCAATAATACCAATGCATCCACAGAGCTCAAAACGGTGGTTGCCAGCGGGGGAAATCCTGGTAGTCACTTGCAAATGGGCGTGTCAAAATCAGACTACGATAGTCCAATTGCATCCGACGGTAAGAGATACACGCCCGGTGTCACAATCGCTATGATCTATCAATTCGCCTCTTGGAACCCCGCCACTGACGGTGTGCTGACCAGCCTCGATATCCGTTTTGACGCAAAGACGCTGGAGTCAAGCTACTCAAACAACAGTGCGGGTTTTTTAACCGCGGCAATCGAACAAAACGGTCGCATCTATCATTTGTGGGACAATTTAACCTCTGTCACGAATAGCAACTGGCAAAACTTTGGTTTTAATACTGTGGCAAGCAACGACTGGCAGAGTTTAAATGCTGACTTTGCTAGTCAGGGGATTTTTAGCACTGACCGACCTGATTTCACCAGCGGAATGTTGCGTTTTGGCGTTGGTTATGTAGCTTACAACCTATGTTATGTATCTTGTGATGGCTTTAACGCAAAAGTTGCCGTGGATAACTTCAGCGTCAGCGTCAACGGGATTGCCCCTAGTGCGATTAGTCCTGTCCCGGCCCCAGCCGCCATTTGGCTGTTTGCGATGGGCTTGCCGGTGTTGGGTGCGCTGTTGCGACGCCGCCAGTTGTCGGTTTGATGCTTTATTGGTGGTGTGATTGAAAGGCTGGATATCCAGCCTTTTTTTGTATGGGTGCGGGGTATAATAAAGCTCGTTTAATGGATGGGATGGAAAGATGAGCAAACAAAGGCTGAAGTGGGGAATTTTAGGGGCGGCCCGTGTCAATGAGCGCTTACTTCCGGCCATCATCGCGGCCAATAATGCGCAGCTGGTAGCGATCGCCAGTCGCCGTGCAGGCGCGGCACAATCCACCCTCGATAAATACGCCCCTGGCTACAATGGCGTGACTTGTTATGATGATTTAGAGGCATTGATTGCAGATGAACAGGTGGAAGCAGTGTATTGTCCGATGGCCAACGAGGAGCATGCCGAGTGGGCATTGAAAGCGATTCAGGCCGGTAAGCATGTGCTCATCGAAAAGCCAATGACGACGCATTTGGCGGACATCGACACCATTGAGTCTGCGGCAAAAACCAAAGGGGTGACGGTGATGGAAGGCTTTATGTACCGTTTTCATCCACAGCATGCCAAAGTGGCTGAACTCATCGCCTCTGGCCTCATAGGTGACGTGCTGTCTTGTCGCGCCAGTTTTTCCTTCTTAATGGCCCCCGCGCGCATGTATCGCATCAGTCGTGATATGGCCCATGGCGGCGGTGCCATGTGGGATATCGGCCCTTACGCCATCCATGCCTTGCGCTGGTGTTTTGGCAAAGATAATGTGCCTGCTGAGCCAGAGCACGTCGTTGCTTACGGCAAACTCAACAGCCATGGTGCCGATGTGGTGGCCAGCGGCGTGTTCGACTTTGGCGCAGATGCACAAGGCCGCGCCCGATTCGGTCACTTTGATGTTAGCTTTGAGCGCGGCCGGAAGGCCGAATATGAAATCATCGGCGACAAAGGCTGGATCAAATGCCACAACATGTGGGCCTATCCCGGGGATGCCCCGGTCATTAGCTGGGAGGCCGCTGGTCAGTCCGAGACCATTGTGTTGCCAACAGCCAACCACTTCAACCTCGAAATCGAGCACTTTAGCGATTGCGTGCTTTACGGCAAAGCCCCGTTGCTGACATTTGACGATGCCCGCGGCAATTGCAAAGCGATTGAAGCAGTCATCGCTGCATTAAAACGATGATTAGGTTTAAATAAAAAAGGATGCCAAGGCATCCTTTTTTTGTGCGCTTTTGTGGCTTAAAGCTTGCCGTCTAAGCCCATTTGGTAGTATTTGTGTACGATTTTTTCTTGATTTTCAAGTAACCAATCAATGCTCGGTTCATTTCGCAAAGCTTTTTGAATCGCTTTAAAAGTGGCCTCTCGGTGGATGTCAAACAGCGCTTTGTGGTCGATTTTCTCTTGTTCAAGAATTGCCGGGCTGAGCCATACCGAGACGATAATGCCTAAGTCATTGGCTTTTTCCTTGGGGATGTCACCACTGCGCACCGCATCCAGTACGCCATTGGCAATCGCGCCTTGTACCGTGCCCATCAAAATATTGGTATAACGAGGATCTTTAACCGTGACTTTGCTCACCATTAGGGTGGCAGGGCGCACCATGATGTCGGTGTTCATAATCGCGAGAACGCGGGTATGCCCTTTCACTTGGTCGCCGAGTAAGTTGGCAAATGCCGTTCCCATCGGGCCGTTCATTTCGCCAATCGCCACTTCTGGTTCAGCTGCGGTGCCCGGCGGGCCGCCTGCGACCAAGGCTTCACCCACGCGCATGATAATTCGTTCGTCAGACATCTGGATTCCTTTACAATCAATGTGTTTCACATGGTAGGGGAAACCTGGACCGAAAGCTACCCATGAACCTTGCAGACTGGCCTTTTTATCGCAAGCCCACAACCAGAAAAAGGTGATTAACGCTTGAAGAAAACCGGGTTCTAGTGAATAATCTAGCCTTTCCGTAAAAGGCGGCTTTTCTGGCCTTTTTAAAGAATTCAATCAAGGTTTTGCAGCATTTTGTGTAAGACCGCTCACTTTCACTCTAGGGAGAAAACAATGGCAACTCGTGTCGACTTGTGCAACGCCATCCGTGCTCTGAGCATGGACGCTGTACAAAAAGCAAACTCCGGTCACCCAGGCGCACCTATGGGCATGGCTGAAATTGCTGAAGTATTGTGGAACCACAATCTGAGCCACAACCCAACTAACCCACAATGGGCTAACCGTGACCGCTTCGTGTTGTCAAACGGCCATGGCTCTATGCTGATTTACTCCTTGCTGCACCTGACCGGTTACGATGTGTCTATCGATGACATCAAAACGTTCCGTCAATTGCACTCCAAGTGTGCTGGTCACCCTGAGTATAGCTACGCACCAGGCGTTGAAACCACGACTGGCCCATTGGGTCAAGGGATTGCGAACGGCGTTGGTTTCGCGATGGCTGAAAAATTGTTGGCCAACCAGTTTAACAAGCCAGGCCACGACATTGTTGACCACTACACATACGTGTTCTTGGGCGACGGTTGCATGATGGAAGGCGTTTCTCACGAAGCATGTGCACTGGCTGGTACTTGGGGCTTAGGCAAGTTGGTCGCTTTCTGGGATGACAACGGTATCTCGATCGACGGTCACATCGAAGGTTGGTACACAGACGACACCGCAGGCCGTTTCAAGGCATATGGCTGGCACGTTGTTTCTGTCGATGGCCATGACCAAGCGGCGATCCAAAAAGCTGTAGACGAAGCGAAATCTGTGACTGATAAACCATCACTGATCTGCTGCAAAACCATCATCGGTAAAGGCTCACCAAACAAATCTGGTTCACACGACTGTCACGGTTCTGCATTAGGTGACGCCGAAGTGGCTGCTACCCGTGCTGAAATCGGCTGGCCACATGAGCCATTCGTGATTCCTGCTGACGTTTACGAAGGTTGGGATCAAAAAGCCAAAGGCGCTGCACGTGAAGCTGCTTGGAACGACAAGTTTGCGGCTTACGAAAAAGCATTCCCAGCAGAAGCTGCTGAGTTCAAACGCCGTATGGCCGGTGACTTGCCAGCAAACTGGAAAGCAGAAACAGACAAGATCATCGCTGCAGTGAACGAAAAAGCGGAAGGCAATGCTTCCCGTAAAGCGTCACAAAACGCGATTGGTGCTTTGGCGCCATTATTGCCTGAGTTCTTAGGCGGTTCAGCTGATTTGACTGGTTCTAACCTGACTTCAACTGGTAGCTTCGTGCACGTAGATGCGAAAAAACCAGGTAACTACATCTCTTACGGTGTACGTGAATTCGGTATGGCTGCGATCATGAACGGTGTGGCATTGCACGGTGGCTTGTTGCCATTCGGCGGTACTTTCCACATGTTCTCTGATTACATGAAAAACGGCATGCGTATGTCAGCGTTGATGCATCAACGTGTGGTTTACGTGCTGACCCATGACTCTATCGGTCAAGGTGAAGATGGTCCAACGCACCAGCCCGTTGAAAACACTTCTGGCTTGCGTTACATCCCACGTATGGATGTATGGCGTCCAGGTTCAGCGACTGAAACAACGGTTGCATGGGTTGCTGCTGTTGAGCGTGCAGAAGGCCCAACCAGCTTGGTATTGAGCCGTCAGAATTTGGCTGGTATCAAACACGAAGCGTCACAACTCGAAGCCATCCGTAAAGGTGGTTATGTGTTCTCCGACGCGGCTGGTAAAGCAGATGTGATCATCATCGCTAACGGTTCAGAATTAGATTTGGCAGTGAAAGCCGCTGCTGAGTTAACCGCTGCTGGTACTAAAGTGCGCGTGGTTTCAATGCCATCCACTAACGTATTTGACCGTCAAGACAAAGCTTACAAAGACAGCGTATTGACTCCAGGCGTTGTTCGCGTGGCTGTTGAAGCTGCTCACCCAGATTTCTGGCGTAAGTATGTTGGTTTAGAGGGTGCTGTGGTCGGTATCGACACCTTCGGTGAGTCTGCTCCTGGCGGCGCACTGATGAAGCACTTCGGTTTCACGGTAGAGAACGTTGTAGCTACTGTTAAATCTGTTCTGTAATTAAAGACAGATTGATCGAAATAAAAACCGCCTCCTTGTGGGGCGGTTTTTTTATGCCCCTTGAGGCCATCAGGACTTGGTCATTGCAGCGGGTTGAGAGCAAGTCGGCAAGCACGCGTCTTTGATCAGAGTAAATTCACCTGCACATTGACCTGCAATATAGGCGCCACATTGGGCCCGATAAAACTGCCAGCAACCGGAGGAACCGCTTCTGGATCGCGAGCGACCGCCACGGCGATATGATGCGTCCCCGTGACTTGTCCCGACGTTGGGTCAAAGCCTTTCCAGCCGGTGCCCGGCAAATACACTTCAGCCCAGGCGTGAGTGGTCGCATTGCCTACCTCGGTGGCCGGCGCATGTAGATAACCACTGACAAAGCGGCTGGCAAGCCCTAGATTGCGGCAAGCCTCAATAAACAGCGTGGCATAATCACGGCAGGAACCGCTGCCATACTGCAGGGTGGTAGCGGGAGATTGTACGCCTGCTGCTTCACGTGCCTGATAACGGAATTGGGTATAAATGGCCTGATTCAAGGTCGTTAGCAACGCAAACGTATTGTGCTGGCCATTGAGTAAACCAAGTTGCTGCAGCCATTGATGCACCTGAGTTTCGTCCTGTGCAAAAACCGGGCGCTGAAAAGCGGCCAGGTCAGCCCATTCGGCTTGCGCATAACTAAACGGATAATTGACCGCATAGGCATCCATCCAGAAATCCAGTGGCGCCTCTGCATAATGTTGAATCACCACTTCGCTGGCGATGGTCAGCCTGTCACTTGTCTGCAAAAAGTTGACCATCGCCAACGAGTTATCAAACACATCCCGCGACCAGCGGATCTCATAAGCGGGTGAGATGTTCAGGAGAGAGGATTCGATACGTAAATCGTGGCCTTCACGCGGCCGTATCAGCAAGCAATGTTGTTGCAGCGTCACCGGGGATGAGAAAGCATACTCCGTCAGATGTTTGATTTTAATACGCTTCATGGTGTCTGCATCACGCCCGGTTAACCAGGAGCGCCTGGGAGTTGGGTCACGCGGACACGCATCTCTTCAGGATGCAATGCCGGACCAAACTGATTAAAAATGGCCACATCGGCGGCATCGTGCCCATAGGCGACGGTCACTCGCCCGCCACGAGGAAAAGGTTGAGTCGGGTCAAAGGTATACCATCTGCCATTCACATAAGCCTCAAACCAAGCATGGAAGTCCATTGGTTGTAGTTCATGTAAAAATCCCACGACCATCCGGGCAGGAATACATAAGCCCCGACACAAAGCGATGCCCAAGTGCGCCAGTTCCCGGCACACGCCTTCGCGCTCTTGGTTGACCTCAACAGCAGAGAGCTGAAAGTGCGTGGAGTTGGTGTTGTAGCTGATATTTTCCCGAATCCATTGCTCAATGGCCGTCACTTGGTCATAGCCAGGCCTCACATTGGTCACGATCTGCTGGCCCAAATCAAGTAACTTGTCCGATTCGCAATAGCGCGAAGGCAATAGATAAGTGAGCACATCGTCTGGCAGATATTGCACATCGTCAAAAGGCGCACCGGGTGCGGTATCAATCCCATCGGCTGTTAAAATATCTGCCGAAGTGCTGATACAAAACTTGCCCACAGGCGCGACCAGACGCTGGCAAAGGTTGCCATAAGTGTCGGTATACTCAAACACAGGCACGCTAGGGCTTAGCGTATAAGATTGCCGCGCTACCCATTGCTGTTCGCCGCTACGCGGGCGCAACATTAGGATAAATGGGGTTGGGATACTGACATTAAACGTGATGTCACATTCAGTGCATAGCCACATGCGAACTCCTTATGTGGTGTATTCAGTTCCATTCTAGCTTGCTTTGATAAACACCGGGTATAGTATTTACTTAAATGTATCTAATCCGCGCATTCCCATACGTGCGCCAGCATAAATGAACTGCCCGCTTCGCGCGTATGAAACGAGAGATGACTGCAATCTTGCGCATAATGCATTCAAAAGTACGGGTAAGCGACAAGACTTGCCCCGTTTTTTTGCATTTAATGATAGTCTGAACACATTTAAGTTTAATCCGCATTATGAAAACCCCTACCAGATTAGCGCCGCTGATTGAAGATGGCATTGTCGATGAAGTCATCCGCCAGTTAATGAGCGGCAAAGAGGCCACCGTTTATGTCGTGCGTTGCGGCGAAGAAATACGCTGTGCCAAAGTGTATAAAGAAGCCAATAAACGCAGCTTTCGTCAAAGTGTCGATTACACCGAAGGCCGAAAAGTCAAAAGCAGCCGCCAAGCCCGCGCCATGGCGAAAGGCTCTAAGTACGGTAAACAAGCGCAAGAAGAGGCATGGCAAAGCGCAGAAGTAGATGCCTTATATCGGCTTGCTGCAGCTGGCGTGAGCGTGCCAACACCCTATCAATTTTATGAGGGTGTATTAATCATGGATTTAGTCACCGATGCCGCCGGCAACGCTGCGCCTAGACTCAATGATGTGGTATTCACGGCAGAAGAGGCTCGCCAGCATCATCAATCCCTCCTCAAAGAGGTGGTGCGTATGCTTTGCGCTGGTATCGTTCATGGCGATTTGTCTGAATTCAATATTTTGCTCAGTGCCCATGGCCCCATCATCATCGACTTACCCCAAGCGGTCGACGCGGCAGGAAACAACCATGCCATGAGCATGCTCGAGCGTGATGTGCGCAATTTGGCCGATTTTTTCGGTCAGTTTGCCCCTGAGCTATTGAGCACGCAATACGGTAAAGAGATTTGGGCACTATATGCACATGGCGCGCTGACGCCTGAAACAGTACTCACCGGCCAATTCAAACAAGATAACAAGCCGGTAGATTTAAAAAGCGTGGTGCGCGTGATTGATGCCGTGCGCGATGATGAAGCCAAAAAGCAAATGCGCTTGGCGGAAGCAAAAGCAGCGCTGCCTAAGCCCAAACGGTTTTAAAAAAGTCTATGCGACGCACCGTGCAGATCGCAACAAAAACCCGCCTTTTCGCTTGGCGGTTTTTTTTCGTCATTTAGTTTCAGCCAATCTAGACAAAATAGAGGATTCAACACGCTATTCAATAATAACCCTGTAAAATATATGGTTTTATTGTGTGTCCCAAGAAAGTCCTTATGTCATTACCCGCCTGCCCCAAATGCCAATCTGAATATACTTACGAGGACGGTGACAACTACGTCTGCCCCGAATGCGCTCACGAGTGGAGCAAACTAGCCGCAACTGAGTCTGATGAAACGAAAGTGGTGCGTGATGCCAACGGCAATGTGCTACAAGATGGTGACACCATCACCGTGATCAAAGACCTTAAAGTTAAAGGCTCTTCGTCAGTCGTCAAAGTCGGCACTAAAGTGAAAAACATCCGCCTGGTGGAGGGTGACCATGATATCGACTGTAAAATCGAAGGCTTTGGCGCGATGAAGTTGAAGTCGGAGTTTGTGAAAAAGGCTTAGCTCGGTTGCTAAAATAAACCAACGCTCAATCAACGGCGCTCAAGTAAAGCGGTACTGGTTGAGACAGATTGATCAAGTGCCTTATTTGAGCGGGTGATTGTGGCGTCAGCGAACCCACCCCCTTTTCTAATTATCCCTTCCAAGTCCCGCCGTATCGATACGCCGGTAGCTTTTGTGCAAACAAAGCGCATGTTCCGCACACAAACACCCAAACTTTTCCCTTTTTTAGTTGTACACGATATAGCACGCTGAATTCTTTTCTACAGGTATGGCAGATTTTGGTTTTCATGTGTGTGTCTCTAGGCAATCAATGAACTTTGACTGGCGTACGAGGCCATCGTGCACGCTTTGCTTATCGCCCATCGGTGGGCTAGCGCTTGGCGATGAATTTTGAATATTGATGAATCGTGGCATTTAATAACACAAACCATCTAAATAAAACAAATCATGAGTGGACGCGTAAAAAAGAAGCAAATTGCAACAATGAGTGAGTCATATCACGCTAATTTAGTTGCAGAGGAGAGGGTTTGTCCGCTCTGCATGCGGCCAGTTCCAAAAGCGCAGCGGGATGCGCATCATCTGATACCCAAATCCCGGGGCGGCGTAGAAACTGTCATTCTGCACCGGCTTTGCCATCGGCAGATTCATGCCTTGTTTACCGAAACCCAGTTGGCGCGGCACTATTCAACCGTTGAGGCGCTGAAAGCCCACCCTGAAATTGCCAAGTTTGTTGCATGGGTTGGTGATAAACCCAACCATATTCGCGCTAACATCCGGCGTAGCAAAGAAAAAGGCCACCTATAAACGAAATTTACTTTGGCAAGCACTGATGAATAAAACTTAAACCCGGGCGGCATGGTCATGAGTCCATATAGCGCAATTACCCAATGCCCATGACCAAAAGAAACTCCCCCAAAGATATTCAATCACTGGATGATTTGACGAATATTGATGAGATTGTGTTTGATAAACGCAACGGAAAACGCAGTCAGGAGAAAAAATCCAGGCGCGACAGGCATTACAAAAACCAGTTTATAAAAAACACCTTAAAAAGTTTGTTTAAATAATAATGGCGCGCTCTGCAACAGCATCACCGTTCAAGATGCTGTCTGAATGGCCTAGCGTAAACGGTCAATTGGCAACGCTGATGCACGCCATTCCGCTTTCGCATTTTCAGCCACAAGCCTGACGACCACTGACATGGAGCCCATATGATTAACCGCGTTTATTGGACCGAAGAAGGTCAGATTAAACATCAGGATTTTGATGACGTGGTGGCGTCACTCAAGTTCACGCATACGCTGCGCAAAAATCCACTGGTGCGTTTGATTGCAACTGCAATCAATGAAGATAGCATTGTCGGTGGATTTGGCGTTGATGGCGTGGAAAATGGCAAACTTCCCTCCGGTGAACCTTACGGCTGGAAAAAACGCAGGCCATAGCACACCAAGCTGACCCCTTGCGCATCAGTGGCTTCTGAGAGTGCATTGCCTGTCATGATTGCGTTGAAATGTAGTTTTTTCGCTCACCATGCAAGCGATCGAGAAGGGCTGGTCAGTTCGTATCGTGCACAACGGATTGGTAAGCTTGTGTTGGATAGCTTGATGCCTAAATAGCATGATTTGTGAGAAAACTATGGCATCCATCTAGATTGATTTCATGGAAAACCGTAGCTAAGCAAATTAAACCAATTCTCTTTGCGTCACTCTCAAATATAATCCCTCATTAACTCTTTCAATTTCAGGTCATCCTCATGCGAACCGAAAACGCTGTAGCACCCAAAACCATTTATCTCAAAGACTACACCCCCGCCCCTTATCTGGCGAAACAGGTGAATTTGAGTTTTAACCTGTTGCCGGGCAAAACCATCGTGACCTCTAGCGTTGACTATGTGAAAAACCCAGCGGGTGTGTCGAGTGATTTGGTGTTGGATGGTGAGGATCAAACCGTTATTTCTGTCGCGTTGAATGGTCAGCCGTTTGAGGATTACACCATCGCCGATGGGCAGATGACTATTGTGAATCCGGGACATGCGTTTAGTTTAACCATCGTCAGCGAGATTCACCCTGAAGCCAATACGGCGCTGGAGGGCTTATATCAATCGCAAGGCAACTACTGCACACAGTGCGAGGCCGAGGGCTTTAGACGCATTACTTACTATCAAGATAGACCGGATGTATTGAGCGTGTTTACTGTTCGCATTGAGGCGGATGCGCTGGCGTATCCGGTGATGCTTTCGAATGGTAATTTGCAGGAAGAGGGGATGCTGGCAGACGGCCGTCATTTTCGAGTTTGGCATGACCCTTTCCCCAAGCCTTGTTATTTGTTTGCGTTGGTAGCGGGCGACTTGGAGCGGGTGGCAGATACATTTACTACAATGACGGGGCGCAAAGTAGATTTGCATATTTATGTGCGCGCCGGCGATGAAGGCCAATGCAGTCATGCCATGGCGTCACTGAAAAAGTCGATGCAGTGGGACGAAGAGGTCTATGGCCGCGAGTATCAACTCGACCTGTTTAATATCGTTGCGGTCAGTGACTTTAATATGGGGGCGATGGAAAACACTTCGCTCAATGTGTTTAACACGGCGCTGGTGTTGGCGCATCAGGAGACGGCGACCGATAGCGACTTCATGAGTGTAGAAGGCGTGATTGGTCATGAATACTTTCACAACTGGACCGGTAACCGGGTGACTTGTCGCGATTGGTTTCAACTTTCGCTCAAAGAAGGTTTTACCGTGTTCCGTGATCAGGAGTTTAGTGCCGATATGAACTCGCGCGCGGTGTTACGGATTGACGATGTTAACACCTTGCGTCGCTTGCAGTTTTCTGAGGATGGTAGCCCGCTGGCGCACGCAGTGCAGCCTGACCAGTTTATTGAGATCAGCAATTTTTACACCAAAACGATCTACGACAAAGGCGCGGAGCTGATTCGCATGCAACACACGCTTTTAGGTGCCGAGACTTTCCGCAAAGCCACGGATTTGTATTTTGACCGCTTTGATGGCCAAGCGGTGACCTGTGATGATTTTGTGCAATGTATGGCGGATGCTTCTGGCCGCGATCTATCGCAGTTTTTCCGCTGGTATAAGCAAGCGGGTACCCCTAGCCTGCAGGTCAGTAGTCACTACGATGCCAGCCATCAACGGTATACGCTGACCTTTAAGCAGTCTCAGCCGGATACGCCGGAGCAAACGAACAAGCAGCCATTGCATATCCCGGTTGCGGTGGGTCTGCTGGATGCTTTTGGTCAAGAACTGCTGCCTACCCGCGTGCTGGAAGTCACCGAACGTGAGCAAACATTCACTTTCGCGGATATGGCCGACCGGCCTGTGCCTTCTATTTTGCGCGGCTTTTCTGCGCCGGTAAAACTAGAAACTGATTTGAGTGACGATGACTTGCGTCTGTTGCAAGTGTATGACACCGATGGCTTTAATAAATGGGAGGCCGGGCAAACCCTAGCATTGCGCACCATTCAGCGTGTCATGGATCAGCCTGAAGCGGATATCACGCAATTTGTGGCCGATATCGGCACACTGATTGCACAGGGTTTAAGCGGTCAAGGCGATAAGGCTTTACTGGCGCGGGCATTGAGTTTGCCTCTGCTTGGCGTGATTGCCCAGCACCAGGCGGTGATTGACCCGGCGGCGATCGACGCTGCGCGGACGGCCATCCTCATCCAAATCAAGCGCACGCACAAAGAGGCATTGGCTGCGCTCTATGATTTAAATCGCAATAGCGGCGAGTTTTCGATGACGCCTGAAGCCATGGGCCGCCGTGCCTTGCAGCATGCAGTGCTGGAAATTCTGACCGTTACCAATGGTACCGGCTGTGCTGCACGTTCAAAAGCGCACTATGATGCGGCTGATAACATGACAGACCGCGTGACTGCTTTGGCGTGTCTGGCAGATAGCGATCAGCCACAACGTGCGGAAGTATTCGCTGATTTTTATGCACGTTTTAAAAACTATCCGCTGGTCGTGGATAAATGGTTTTCGCTGCAAGCGATTGCCAATCGCGAGCAGATTTTTGAAGACTTGGCGATGCTGCGCAACCATGCGGATTTCAATATCAAAAATCCAAACCGTGTCCGTTCTTTGTATAGCGCGTTTGCAATTAACAACCCGGTGAAGTTTCACGACCCGAGTGGCAAGGGCTATGCCTTTTTGCGCGATGTGATTATTGAATTAAATACCATTAACCCGCAAATTGCTGCACGCATGGTGACGCCACTGCGTGAATGGAAACGCTATACCCCAGCCTTGCAAGCACAGATGCAAGCCGCGCTTGAGGCGATTTTAGCCACCCCAAATCTGTCAGGGGATGTGTTTGAAATTGTCAGCAAGAGCCTGAAAGGCTAATACAAAAAAGCGGAGCCTAGGCTCCGCTTTTTAATAAAGGTATAGCACGTTATTTGCCCATGGCTTCCCCAAGGCGGATTGGTTTGCCAGGATGCCAGCCCGTGTTAAATGTGAGCATGTCTTTTTCAAACAGCATCACCACTGTCGAGCCCAACAAGAACCTGCCCATTTCTTCCCCCTGTTTTAGGTGAATATTGCGGTCGCTGTAGTCCCATTTCACCACTTTGCCGGGACGGGGAGGGTTAATAATGCGATCTTTAGCATCATGCCAGACGGTAGCCATGCTGCCGACGATGGTGGCGCCCACCAACACCAACACAAACTGCCCATGTTGCGCAGAGTTAAACGTACAGACCACGCGTTCGTTTCTTGCAAACAGGCCGGGTACGTTGGCTGCGGTGAGCGGATTCACTGAGAACAAATCCCCGGGCACATAGGTCATGTGAAGCAGTGTGCCATCGCAGGGCATATGAATCCGGTGATAATCTTTGGGGCTTAAATACAGGCAGGCAAAACTACCATGATCAAAACGCGCAGCCAGCGTTGCATCACCACCCACCAAGGCTTGCGCCGAGTACTGGTGCCCTTTTGCCTGAAAAATCTGTCCCTGTACGACTTGGCCAAACTGGCTGATGCAACCATCCACTGGGCAAACAAAGGCATTGTCGGCCAACACCCGTGCGCCGGGTTTGAGCGGCCGGGTAAAAAACTGGTTGAACGAGACGTAACTGGTGAGATCGCCATTGACGGCGTCCTCCATGTTGACCTGATATTTACGCACAAACCAGCCGATAAACGCGGTGGTCAAGCGCCCGGCTTGCCAGTGCGCCAGTTTGCCGGCGGCCGCAGTCAGTAATTGTTTGGGTGCAATGTATTGCAGCAGAATGGCGAGTTTCACGTCTATCCCTTGTTCAATCGGTGGTCAATAAAAAAGCACAGGCGATATTACATCGGCCTGTGCTTTTTGCCTATGGAGGATGCATGACACATGCACATCCTCCTAAGCGCTGGCTTCATCCTAAAAATTAGTTTTTAGTCTGATCAACCAGTTTGTTTTTTGCGATCCAAGGCATCATGGCGCGCAGTTTATTACCTACTTGCTCAATTGGATGCGCTGCATTCAAACGACGACGTGCAGTCATTTCTGGGTAGTTAGTACGGCCTTCCAGAATGAACTGTTTGGCGTAGTTACCGTTTTGGATATTGGTCAGGCACTGACGCATCGCGTCTTTAGACTGGCTGTTGATCACTTGTGGGCCGGTCACATACTCGCCGTACTCCGCGTTGTTGGAGATGGAGTAGTTCATGTTAGCGATGCCGCCTTCATACATGAGGTCAACGATCAGTTTCAGCTCGTGCAAGCACTCAAAGTAAGCCATTTCTGGGGCGTAACCTGCTTCAACCAAGGTTTCAAACCCTGCTTTAACCAACTCAACTGCGCCACCACACAACACGGCTTGTTCGCCGAACAAGTCAGTTTCTGTTTCTTCACGGAAATCAGTTTCAATCACGCCACCTTTAGTGCCGCCGTTGGCAGCTGCGTAAGATAATGCGATTTCTTTGGCTTTGCCGGAAGTGTTTTGGTAAACAGCGATCAATGAAGGAACGCCGCCGCCTTTGAGGTACTCAGAGCGCACGGTGTGGCCTGGGCCTTTTGGTGCAATCATGATCACGTCCAGGTCTGCGCGTGGCACGATCTGGTTGTAGTGGATGTTAAAGCCGTGGGCAAATGCCAACGCAGCGCCTTTTTTCAGGTTAGGCGCGATTTCTGCATTGAAAATTTCTGCCATGGTTTCGTCAGGCAGCAATACCATCACGACATCCGCTTCTTTCACTGCCGCAGCAATTTCAAGGGTGGTGTGGCCAGCGCCTTCCGCTTTTGCCCATGAGCCGCCGCCTTTACGCAAACCGATGGTGACGTTGACACCGCTGTCGCGCAGGTTAGCTGCGTGCGCGTGGCCCTGAGAGCCGTAGCCCACGATAGTCACTTTTTTGCCTTTAATAATGCTTAAGTCGGCGTCTTTGTCGTAATAAACGTTCATGTCTGCTTTTGCCTTTCAATACAAATGCTTAGTTGTATAGTAAAAATAAATTCGATCGGTTGAAGTTGGGTCGATTAGACCTTGAGGATGCGGTCGCCGCGGCCGATACCGGACGCACCCGTGCGTACGGTTTCCAATATTGCACTGCGGTCTAAGGCTTCGATAAACGCATCCAATTTGCTGCAAGAGCCGGTAAGCTCAATGGTGTAGCTGTTGTCGGCCACATCGATAATACGGCCGCGAAAAATGTCGCACATACGCTTCATTTCGTCTTTAAAGACACCGGTGGCTTTAACCTTGACCAGCATCAGTTCGCGCTCAATGTGCTTACCATCGTTCAGATCTAGCACTTTGACCACGTCAATCAACTTGTTGAGTTGTTTGATAATTTGTTCAATCACATCATCCGAGCCGGTAGTCACAATCGTCATGCGCGACAGGGTAGGGTCTTCGGTGACCGCCACGGTGAGTGATTCAATATTGTAGCCACGCGCTGAAAACAGGCCAGCCACACGCGACAGCGCGCCAGCTTCGTTTTCCATCAGTAGCGAAATAATATGACGCATTATTCTTCCCCTTTCAGACGGCCAGCAGCGCCTGGGCTTAATACCATTTCGGATAAGCCCTTGCCGTTTTCAACCATTGGGAAGACGTTTTCGGTTTGGTCAGTTAAAAAGTCCATAAATACGAATTTGTCTTTTTTATCAAACGCCTCTTTGAGCGCGCCTTCAACATCTGCCGGGTTAGTGATGCGCATGCCGACGTGGCCATATGATTCAGCCAGTTTGACAAAGTCTGGCAGGCTGTCCATGTAAGACTCAGAGTAGCGGTTCTCGTAGAAGAACTCTTGCCACTGACGCACCATGCCCAAGTAACGGTTATTCAGCAGAATAACCTTGATCGGTAGGCCGTATTGCGCACAGGTCGACAGTTCCTGAATGTTCATTTGGATACTGCCTTCGCCGGTCACACAGGCGACTTGTGCATTTTTGTCGGCAAACTGACAGCCCATCGCGTATGGCAAGCCAACGCCCATGGTACCCAAGCCGCCTGAGTTGATCCAGCGACGTGGTTTATCAAATTTGTAGTATTGTGCCGCCCACATCTGATGTTGACCGACGTCAGAGGTCACGTAGGCTTCGCCTTTGGTGACTTCCCACAGCTTTTGAACCACATATTGTGGTTTGATCACCGTGTCAGAATAGGTGTAATCCAGCGATTGCACGCCACGCCATTCATTAATTTGTGTCCACCAGTCAGCGATGTCCGTGGTCTGGTTTTCTTCTTGGGCCAAAATTTCCAGCATATCAGACAGCACAGATTGCACGTCGCCGACGATGGGCACATCCACCTTGACGCGTTTAGAAATGCTCGAAGGATCTACATCAATATGAATGATGGTGCGCTTCTGGCCAGAGAAGTGTTTTGGATTGCCAATCACGCGGTCATCAAAACGCGCGCCTACTGCCAACAATACGTCACAGTTTTGCATGGACATGTTGGCTTCGTAGCTGCCATGCATGCCCAGCATGCCAACGAACTGTTTGTCGGTGGCAGGATAGCCGCCCAAGCCCATCAGTGTGTTAGTGACTGGAAAATTTAATGCCTTGGCCAGTTTGACCAGCTCGGATGCACCATTACTCAGCACTAAGCCGCCACCGGTGTAAATCATCGGACGTTTTGCGCCCAGCAGTAACTTAACCGCTTTTTTAATCTGACCGCTGTGGCCTTTTAAAATCGGGCTGTAGGAGCGCATTTCTACCGTTTTAGGGTAGATAAAGTCTGCCACATGCGCGGTGATGTCTTTAGGAATATCTACCACCACCGGACCTGGACGGCCAGTTTTCGCGATGTAAAACGCTTTTTTAATGGTCGGTGCGATATCCTTGACGTGCTTAACCAAGAAGTTATGTTTCACGCAGGGACGAGTCACGCCCACCATGTCCACTTCTTGGAAAGCGTCCATACCAATGGCAGGGACGGGGACCTGTCCGCTGATCACCACCATCGGAATAGAATCCATGTAAGCGGTCGCAATCCCAGTAACCGCATTGGTGGCGCCAGGGCCGCTGGTCACCAGTGCAACGCCAACATCGCCGGTTGCGCGTGAATAAGCGTCAGCCGCATGCACGGCTGCCTGCTCATGGCGCACCAGAATGTGCTTGAAGCCATTCTGTTTATAGAGTGCATCGTAAATGTGCAAGACCGCGCCACCTGGATAGCCAAATACAAATTTGACTTTTTCTTCATTCAGGCATGAGACAACGATGTCCGCACCTGTCATGGATTTGGCGTGGGTGTCTGTCGCGGAGTGGGCTGAAGCGTCCATAAAACCTTGATTTTTCGGCTAATAAATGTTGAACCCTATACATTAACTTGCTTTACTAATTTGGTCAAGAATGTCGATCAATCTACGGTGTCGATGACTCACTTGTGTTGGGTCCATGCATCACATCAAAAAGAAAGGTTGGCGAGCTTTTGTGCAGCATCAAACAAACGTTGACAATATAAATGAGAAACATTATCATTTGCATAACGATTAAATGAAAGTCCGCCACATGCAAGTTGATTACGCAGCGCCAGCCAGCCATTTGTATGACCCAGATTTGCCCACGGCAAATGCGGTATTGGTCTCGTTGAGCTGTGTGGCTACCCGATATGCGGCCAAT
This sequence comes from Methylophilus medardicus, assembly GCF_006363955.1. GTDB lineage: Bacteria > Pseudomonadota > Gammaproteobacteria > Burkholderiales > Methylophilaceae > Methylophilus > Methylophilus medardensis. The sequence goes on along the minus strand of NZ_CP040948.1, from coordinate 2,205,790 downwards.
CCCTCTCAAGACTTGGCTTTGTTAGGTTGCAGTCTGGCGCAGACTTTAACGGCCCCAGAGTACGCAGAGAGTGGCTTGATTACCAATGCTGCAAAGCAGTTGCTACATGATTGGCAAGCCTTGTTGCAGGCGCATCAGACATTTGCCATGCAACAGGCCGTGACGGAATTTGTCGCGCAATCGACCACGTTGCAATAGTGGGTCGATGGCGATCATTGTTTAAGTAGAGTGAAAAAGTAGAGCGAAGAAAGGCGATCGGTTTATGGCAAGAATGACAGGACCCAGACTCAAAATTATGCGCGCATTGGGCGTTGAGTTGCCAGGGTTATCACGCAAGTCGATTGAAAACAGACCCAATCCACCGGGTCAGCATGGTCAGCAAGCTTCTCGCCGTCGGCGTTCTGATTTTGCCGTTAAATTGATGGAAAAACAAAAGATTCGGTTTAACTATGGTGTGAGTGAGAAGCAGATGCGCCGTTTGATCCTTGAGGCGCGTAAAGGCAGTGAGCCAACCGGCGATAAGCTGATGTCATTACTAGAGCGTCGCTTAGATAATGTGGTGTTTCGCGCTGGTTTTGCGCCCACAGGCATCGCTGCGCGTCAGTTGGTGAATCATGGGCATGTGCTGCTCAATGGTAAGCCGGTCAATATTGCTTCTGTGCGCTTGCAAGTCGGTGACGTGGTGACGGTAAAAGAGAAAAGCCGCAAGATCCCCATGGTGGTAGAAGCCTTAGCCACACCAAGTTTGACCGTGCCAGAATGGTTGTCGGTGGAGGCGGTTTCGGCCACGGCAAAAATTGGTCATTTGCCGTCGATTGAAGATGTGCCTTTTGCGATTGATATGCAGCAAGTGGTTGAGTTTTACTCAAACCGTGTTTAATTCACTGGCTTGGCGCCGATGGCGCTTAACCATAATACATTTGAGCAGGGGCGTCTAACCCCGACAGGCCACTGCTCAAATAGGCGTGATTGTTGATGCGCCAACCTACCCCTGGTAAGGGTGTTCCTTGAAATCTGGTGCCGCTTTGCCATGGCAAGTAAGTCGGCCTTTTTTTAGACTGGATAGAGTTCGCATGATCAACCGCTTGCAATCCCTGATGAGTGAAGTGCAAAATGCGGCCCGTGTTTCGCCCGGGCAGGTGCCTACTATTGAGGCAAGGCAGCTGCTGGGCGACGCAGGGGTGTTAGCGATTATGCATGCTGGTGAGACATATCAGCTCACACGTACCAAGCAAAATAAATTGCTCTTGACCAAAAGCCAAGTGCTGGCTGCGCCGCCACAGGCAAAACAAGATGAATAGAGGGGGTTGCGTGAAAAGTTTGTACAAGGGTGGGCATCTCGGCCTGATCTCAATCAGTGTGGCTCGGAGCGTATGCTAATGCTGCAACGGGACACTTTGCGCGCATTATCTTTAAAACCTGCGCACGCGCCAGTGGCGGCATTGCCTGCATTGAGTTTGCGTCGTCGCCCCTTGGGTGCATTGGCGGGTGTTTTCCGCTGGCCAGTGTTCGCCAATGAGGACTGGCTACAACAGCACAGGCAGCAGCGTTGGCATGGCTTGGGAGTGTTGTTGGTGGTCGCGCTGCACGCGGCAGTCATTGCCTGGATGGTGGTGTCTGAAACACCGCCGTTGGTGTTGCCAACGCCTGAGCCGATGACGGTTTCTCTCATCACCTTGCCAGCCAAGAAACAAGAGACACCAGCACCAGAAGTGGTGCCGATTATTCAAAAACAGCCCGTAAAAACGGTGATTAAACCGAAAGAGACGCCGGTGAAGCCGATCGACCGTCCGGCGCCGGTGGTGGACCGCATCGTTGAAACCACGTCTGATCAGCCTCGCTTCGAGGCGAGCACCCAGCCATCCGCACCGCCGTTAGAAGCCCCTGTGGCGGCTGCGCCCAGCAAGCCTGTGCCTGCCGCAGCGACAACGCCCAAACCCGAGCCAGCCGAAGAGAAAGAAGAGCCACCGAAGTTTGGCGTGGCTTATCTGAATAATCCACGGCCTGATTACCCCCGACTCTCACAACGGGCCGGTGAAGAGGGAAAAGTGCTGATGAAGGTGCTGGTCTCTGCTGAAGGCTTACCCGAGTCGGTTGAGGTGATTAAAACCAGTGGTTTTGAACGCCTAGATAAGGCGGCGGTGACCGCGGTCAAGCAATGGCGTTTTGAACCTGCCCGTAAGGGGGGTAAGGCCTTGAGTGCCTATGTCAATGTGCCGTTGTCATTCTCGCTCACGCAGAATTAAGCAAGTTTAAATTGAAAGGACGTTTTTAATGCAAGCAACAAGTGGTTTGGCTTTTATCACCGAAGGTGGTGTGGTGTCAGTGATAGTGGCGCTGATTTTGCTGACGATGTCAGTATTGAGCTGGTACTTTATTCTGGTCAAAACTTGGCAGGTGTTTAAGCGCAAACGCGATGTTTCTGCTTATGTTAAGCAGTTTTGGCGCAAGGCCACGCTACAAGAAGCCCTGCAAGAGGTGCAATTGCAGGCGCCTGCTTTCCGTCTGGCGGTGACCGCAGCCGAGTCTACCCAGCATCATCAGCAACATGCCAGTCAGTCGCTGGCCGCCGCTTGCAGTCAAGATGAGTTTATCGCGCGTCAGTTGCGCAGAACATTGTCCCAAGAGCAAGCCGTTTTAGAGAGTGGTTTGTCTGTGCTCGCCTCCGTCGGCAGCGTGGCGCCGTTTGTGGGTTTGTTCGGCACCGTGTGGGGAATTTACCATGCATTGACCGCCATCGGCCAATCTGGCGTCGCGACCATTGATAAAGTGGCCGGCCCGGTGGGTGAGGCCTTGATTATGACCGCGATTGGTTTGGCGGTAGCGATTCCTGCGGTGTTGGCATATAACGCGTTTATTAAAGCGAATCGCGGCATTATGGCTGAGTTAGAAAGCTTTGCCCAAGACTTGCATACGCTGATGACCACAGGTGCGCCGTTAGTAATTAAAAGCAGCAACAAACCTGCCAATGTGACTGAGTTGCATGCAAAAGTCGCTGCCAAAGGAAACACGCTATGATGGGGCAAAATCCATTTAGCGCTGGCGAACACACGCAACCCATGAGCGAGATCAACACCACGCCGTTAGTGGATGTGATGCTGGTGTTGCTAGTGATTTTTATTATCACAGCGCCTTTGCTCACCCATGCGGTCAAAATTGATCTGCCACAGGCAACCTCGCAGCCGCTAGAAGAAAAGCCAGAAGTGATTGATTTAGCGGTCGATGCCGATGGCAAACTGTTTTGGAATGATCGCGAAATTCAAGCTGAGGCACTGTCGACACAGATGGCAGAAGCAGCAGCCAAGCAGAATCAGCCTGAGTTGCAGATCCGTGCAGATAAGAACACGCGTTATCAGGTGCTGGCTGAAGTGTTGGCAAAAGCCCAAACCGCGGGCATGAAAAAAGTAGGCTTTGTCAGCCAGCCACAACCCTAAATCTAGGTATTGGGTGTTTTGATGACGCAGTCCTCTATTCGCAGCTGGCTCTGGCTACACAAATGGTCTAGCCTCGTCTGCACAGTGTTTATGTTATTGCTGTGCCTGACAGGTCTGCCACTGATTTTTCATCATGAGATTGGTGATTTTTTAGGCCAACATATCCAGACGCCTGCGATTGCACATACCGGCCCCATGGCCAGCATGGATGCCTTGGTGGCAGCGGCCAAAGCGAAACAACCCGGCATGGTGCCTTTGTATCTTTACCGTGAAGAAGATGAGCCTTTGCAGTGGATTCTCAGCATGGCGAAAACCGCCGATGCCGAGCAAGGTTTTAAGCAAGTGGTGCTAGATGCGCGCACTGCGCAGGTGCTGGGCGAGCCCATAGTTGAGGCGGGCTTCTTGTACATCATGTTTAAGTTGCATGTTGACCTGTTCGCTGGCTTGCCGGGGATGTTGTTTTTGGGATTCATGGGGTGTTTGTTGCTAGTGGCACTGGTGTCTGGGGTGGTGCTTTATGCGCCTTTCATGCGCAAACTCCGCTTCGGCGAGATTCGCCGCTACAAAGGCGAAAAGCTTAAACGGCTGGATGTGCACAATTTTCTCGGCATTGTTGTGTTGAGTTGGTCGCTCATTGTGGCAGCAACGGGGGGCATCAACGCCTGGTCCGACCTATTGATTAAATATTGGCAGGCAGATCAAATCGCAGCAATGATCGCGCCTTATAAACACTTGCCGCCGCCAGACCGCTTCGGTTCTTTACAGGCCGCCTTGCACGTGGCACAACAGGCACAGCCTGATATGCAACTAGGGTTTGTCGCTTTTCCGGGTACGGCGTACGCCAGCCCACATCATTACGGTATTTTTATGCGCGGTGATTCCCCGCTCACTAAGCGCTTATTTAAGCCTGTGCTGGTCGATGCACGCACCGCCACCTTCACCGACAGTCGCGATTTACCATGGTATCTGGTGGCGCTGTTAGTGTCACAGCCGCTACATTTTGGCGATTATGGCGGCTTGACCTTAAAGTGGTTATGGGCAGTACTCGATGTGATCACCATTATCGTGCTGTGGACGGGGTTAGTATTGTGGTGGAAAAAACGCCATCGGTCCCTACCAGAGCTGCATGCAACGCACACCTTGCGCGACGCATATTAAGCGAGCACCTTAGCAAATTTGTTCATTGGGAGCGCCTGCAAGCCATGCAGCAAAAACATATGACTCGCATTTTTCTCTGGCCGTTAATCATCGCTGGCTTATCGCTGGCGGGCTTAATCTTTGCGCTGGTGTACGATGATGCGCGTGAGTGCCTCGCTAACGCGGCAATTGCAATCCCGGTGCTGGTTGCTATTTTTTATTACTGGTTTAAGCCATGGTGGATGCAACGCGAAAGTCGTTTTCGCTAAGCCGTGCGTTGACTCAAAAGCAACTTCCGCAGCATTTTCTCTTTTTGCGCCATCGTTGAGCGCTCCCTGATGTGATCTGCAAACGCGCTAAATAAACGCCAATTTCTTTCTTGTAAATAAGAATGATTATCATATACAATATCATTCATTGGTTTGTTTTTGTTCAATACGTACATCAGGCACCTAGTGATCTGCGGACTGTCTAGATTCGCACCAGCCAAGTATCGCTAAAGCATCTTTTAGAAAGGAATAATATGAGTGAGGTTGATCAACTAGCGGCCATTGCCGCCGAAGCCGTTGCTTTTCAGCAGCAGTTTCAGTCGCTTCAATTGGCTACGACGGACCTGCACGGTCTTCCAGAAGCAAGTTATGCCGCCTATGTCGCGCATGATCAGCGGTTTTATGTGTATGTCAGTGAGTTAGCCACGCATTGTGCCAACTTGCGCAACACGGGTCGTTGCGCGGTGATGTTTATCGAATCAGAGCAGGCGGCTGCTCATTTGTTTGCCAGAAAACGGCTGGTGTTTCAGTGCGCTGCAAATGAAATCGTCAGAGAAGATGCAAAGTTTAACGTGGTGATGGGCTTGTTTTTTAACCAGTTTGGCAAGTTTATGGAGGTGATTAGCAAGCTCACCGATTTTCATTTGATTGAGTTAATCCCGGCGCAGGGGAGTTACGTCTCCGGGTTTGCTAAAGCCTACCATTTGCATGGGCAAGATCTGACGCGGGTCACGCATCGCAATGAGCAAGGGCATACGGCGCCTGATCAAAGCAGTCAGCAAACATTGGACGCATTGGCCAAATGATGCAGTCACCCTTGGGCGATGATGCTTACCTCCGCATCCGTGCGCAATTTTCACAGGCGCGGCAAGCGGGTCAAGCACGTCATCGTGAGATCGCTGAAGCCATGCACATTTCAGAAGGGGCCTTAATTGCTGCGCATGTTGGCGCCGAGGCAGCGGCGTTGATGCGTGCTACGCGATTACAGCCACGCTGGACCGTATTGTGTGCTGCACTCCACAGCCTTGGCGAGGTGATGGCGTTAACAAGAAATGGCGCTTGCGTGCATGAAAAAGTGGGTCGATATGCAGAATTTACCGCCAAGCAGACCGAGTATCTGCAGGTAACTTGGATGCGAGGGGCGGGAGTGGATTTGTTATGGGAGGTTGCGCACTGGCAGCATGGGTTTGCAGTTGAAGAATCCGGCGAAAAAGGCGTGCAGCGCAGTTTGCAGTTTTATGATGCATCCGGCACCGCCGTGCATAAGTTATTTTTGCGTGCGCAAAGTGACTTATCCGCCTACCAGTCATTAGTGAGGGCGTTTTGTGACACAGACCAACTGCCCGGTCTCATCCCGCAAGCATTGCTGACAGTGCCTGCCACAGATTTTGCGGCGTTTTTAACACACTGGGAGGCGATTCAAGATGCCCGTGACTTGCATTGCCTACTCGCGCAAGTGCGCGGTAGTGGACATACCTTTTTGCAGCACCTGCCCGCTGCATCAGCGCGTGAGGTGCAGTTGTCTGCAGCCAACATGGTGCTTGAGCATGCAGCGGCTCAAGGACTCTCTATATGGATTCTGGCTGGCAATATTGGCATGACGCAGGCGCATCGTGGGCCGATTGATAAAGTGGTGCAGATGGGGCCATGGTTGAATGTGCTGGATGCGGGGTTCAATCTGCATGTGCGCCAAGACCTGATTGCCTCGTCGTGGGTGGTTGTTGTGCCAGGGTTGGCTGGCCACTTTTCAGCCCTTGTGTTGTTCAATGCAGCAGGTGAAATAATCGCCTTAATCGCAGCAGATGCGTCGTCAGGCGCCAGTGAGCGCAGCGCCTGGGTGGCGTTGATGCATCGTTTACCTCTTGTTGAACCTATCCGGTCTGATCACCATGCCACGCTCTAAGACTCCAAAAAACATGATTCAATCGTGGTCTAGGCGGACTTTTTTAAACCGCTTGGCTGCCATGGCTGTGGCAGGCATCTGGTTACAACCGGGGTTTGCCAATGGCGCCGTCAAGCAAGGCGGACGACGGATCGTCTGTGTAGGCGGCGGGATCACCGAAATCGTCTATGTGTTGGGCGCTGAACAAGCGTTGGTCGGCGTGGATACCACGTCATTGTATCCGCAGGCTGCGACTTCCTTACCCAGTGTCGGCTACGCGCGGGCGTTGTCCAGCGAAGGCATTTTGGCCTTGCGGCCAACGCACCTGTTGGCAACTGAAGATGCCGGACCACCAAGCGTGTTGCGGCAAGTGAGCGATGCAGGGGTGCCGGTGACAATACTGGCAGCCAATGACACTTTTGAGGGGGTGATTGAGCGTATTCAACGGGTGGGGGCGTTGACGGATCGGCATATGCAGGCCAGTCAATTAGAAAAACAGTTCAGGCAGGATTGGCAACGTGCGCGTTCACCAATCTTGGCGCGAAAAAAGCCCGCTGCCCCACGCGTGTTGTTTGTGTTGTCACATAGTCCCGGGCAAGTGATGGTTGGCGGTAAAGGTAGCAGTGCCGATGCCATGATTGCTTATGTTGGTGCGCGCAATGCGGTGGATGGTTTCGACGGCTTTAAGCCACTCACCCCCGAGGCAGTGATCGCCGCCCAGCCGGACATTGTTTTGATGACGACACAGGGCATGCAGGTGATCGGTGGCATCGACGGTGTACTGAAATTGCCCGGTATGGCGCAAACCAGCGCCGGGCAAAAGCGTCGCGTGGTCGCTCTAGAAGCCATGTTTATGTTGGGGTTTGGCCCACGCTTGCCACAAGCGTTGACGACGCTAGACCAATTGCTGATCAATGCGATGCAAGTCTCCCCTTAGCGCTTAAATGCTGCGTCTATCCTTATTTTAAGTCCTCATATGATTCAAACAATTTTACGCCCCCCAGGCATGGTCCGTGCCCTACGCACTGCTTCACAGCGGCCAGCGTGGCTACTCATGTGTTTATTGTGCTTGAGCATATGGGCAGCGGCAACCCAAGGCGCCGTCTCGATGACCTCGGGTGATTGGTTGGCAATTTTGCAAACCAGCGATACGCCGTTGTCAGGGGGCGCATATGTGTTGTGGCATTTGCGGCTGCCACGCATTGGATTTGCGGTGATGATAGGCGCGGCACTGGCCTTGTCTGGCGCGCTCACACAGGGCTTGTTTCGTAATCCGTTGGCGGATCCGGGCTTGTTAGGGGTCACTAGTGGTGCGGCCTGTGCAGCCGCCTTAACGATTGTGTTGTTGGCAGGCAGTGGCATTGACGTGCCGCCAGTGTTGCGTTACTGGCTATTGCCTGTCACCGCCTTTGCCGGTGCAGTAGGTGTTTGCTTTGTATTGGATAGCGTAGCACGCTGGCTGACGGCGGATTCGATCGCCGGGTTGTTGTTGACGGGTATTGCCCTAAATGCCCTCGCTGCGGCGGTGATTGGCTTATGTACTTATTTGGCCACAGATGAGCAACTACGTAGTTTGACTTTTTGGACGCTGGGCTCGCTGGCCGGCGCCAATTGGTTTTTAGTCACCACGTTGCTGGCCGCGCTGATATTGGCGTTGTGGGCATTGCATCGCTTGACGCATGCGATGAATGCTTTGGCACTCGGAGAGGCAGCCGCAGCGCATGTGGGTGTGAACGTACGCAGATTAAGGGTGCGCGTGATTGCGCTGGTTGCGCTGCTCTGCGGCTTTGCCGTCGCCTGGTGCGGCATGATTGGTTTCATCGGTTTGGTGGCACCGCATATGGTGCGTTTGATGGTCGGGCCAGACCAACGACGTTTGGCGCCATTGGCCATGTTGGTCGGCGCATTATTACTGTTATTGGCGGATACCGCTGCCAGAACGGTGGCAATTCCGGCGGAGATTCCGGTGGGTATTTTTACCGCCTTGTTAGGCGCACCCTTTTTTCTCGTTTTGTTGGTCAGAATGCGCAAGGGGCGTTAGGCATGTCAAGCTTGCACAGCACCGACAACATGTTGCTCACATTAAAGCAAGTGAGGTTAGCCTTGGGTGGGCGGCAATTTGGACCTTTCAATTTGATGATTCAGCCAGGGGAGCAGGTTGCCATATTAGGGCCCAGCGGCGCGGGCAAGTCGACGTTGCTCAAGCTATTGGCACGTGAATTAACCCCAGCCAGTGGCGTCGCACAATTTGAGCAACGGCCATTGCAGTCTTGGTCGTTGGCTGCGCTGAGTTATCATCGGGCTATCTTGCCACAGTCGCATGAGGTGGTTTTTGATTTGCCAGTAGAGATGGTGATCGGATTAGGCCGCGTGGCGCGCACGCTTGACCCATCTCTGCCGACGATTGTGCAGCAGGCGGCTACGCAGGCTTGCGCCGCGCATTTGCTTGGGCGTCGCTTTGATACGCTGTCCGGCGGTGAAAAAGCGCGCGTGCAAATGGCAAGAGTGTTCGCACAGTTATGGGATGTTGAGCAAGGATTGCTGCTGGTAGATGAGCCGTTGGCGGCCCTGGATCCGGGTTTGCAATGCAGCTTGATGGCAGCGATCTGTGCATTTGCCGCTCAGCGCGGGCATGCCTTGCTAGCCATCTTGCATGACATTAATCAGGCATTACAAGGATTTGAGCGATTGATTCTAATGAAACAAGGCGCCATGGTCGTCGATTATCCTAGGTCGCAGGTGACCTTGCCGATGCTCGAAGCTTTGTATGACGTCCAATTGGATGCAGCCTTGACCGACTCCGGCACCTTACTGGTGGCGCCAAGCATGAAGCAAGCGCTATCCCCTACACGCTTCCATGTATGGCCGTGTACTGAAAACCATGAAGATCATTTCTATTGAAACATTAAATGATAATTGTTATCATTTAATGTTTCAGTGCAAGCCAACGAGACCTCCCTCCTGTAGCCAGCAGTTCACTCACAGGGGAGTCTCATGCGCAGTTCACAACAAATCGGTTTATTTCATTATCGTCGCTTGGTGGCAGCCTGCCTGCTCGCGATTCCTTATCTGGCATCTGCTGAAGATTCGGCGCAACAAGCAGTCGAGTCGTTGCCTGAGGTGAAGGTTACCTCCGTGCTAGAAAAGAATCAGCCCTCAGAAAAAACCAAGTCTTATACGGTTAACGCGACTTCTACCGCGACGCGATTAAATACGAGTATCCGCGAAACACCGCAATCCATCTCAGTCATTACGCGTGAACAGCTGGACGATTTTCGCGTGTTGACGGTGAATGAGGCATTTTCATACGCGACCGGGATCAAAGTAGAGCAGTTTGAAACAGACCGCACTGAATATACGGCGCGTGGTTTCAATATTACTAATTTTCAAATAGACGGCTTGAGTACCCCCATTAGTTTTAGCGGGACGAATTATGGTGATCTGGATATCGCGCTCTACGATCGCATTGAGGTGCTTCGCGGTGCCAATGGTTTGTTAACCGGCCCCGGTAACCCTTCAGCGACCATCAATTTTATTCGTAAACGCACAACTAACCAGTTTCAGGCCAAAGCCAACGCTTCCATCGGTTCATGGGATAACAGACGTTTCGATGGCGATATTTCAGGGGCATTGAATGCTGACGGGAGTATCCGTGCCCGCTTGGTCGCAGCACATCAAGAGAAAAATTCTTACCTGGATCGGTACAGCAGTCAAAGAGATGTTTTATACGGCATCATTGAAGCGGATTTGTCTGATAACACCAGTGTCGCGATTGGACACACTTATCAACGCAATGATGCCAGCGGAAACATGTTTGGTAGTTTGCCCTTGCTCTATGCTGATGGCAGTAAACGCGCCTACAAAGTATCTGACTCCACCGCGCCAAGTTGGAGTGAGCGGAACGTAGATACCAATATCAGCTTTGCTGAGTTAACGCATTACTTGAGTGGCGAGTGGAAAATTAAAGGCCAGCTCACACAAAAAGCCGTCACCTCTGCCGGCCCGCATAATTATGTCTCTGGCAATGAAAACCGGGCAACGGGCTTAGGGTTAAGCTCGAGCCCCTTTGTGTATACCTTTAAGACACAAGATTACGTGGCAGATATTTATGCCAATGGGCCATTTGAGTTGGCAGGACGCAAGCATGAGTTGGTGGCGGGTGTCACCATGAGCCGCAGCAGTATGCGAGAGTTTTCACGCAGTGCGGCGGGGTCTTCACTGTTAAGCTTTGATGCTGCCGGGGATGTGCCTTATCCAGCCTTCGGTGCCGAGACCAAGAGTTCTGATTATTCAACCAGAACCACCAATATTTACACCGCTGCCAAATTAAACCCGATGGATGGTTTAAAAGTGACCTTAGGGAGCAATCTCTTAAGTTACAAATTGGAAGGGAATGCCTATGGCGTGGCGCAAAAAGCCGATGAAGATCACAAACTGACGCCTTATGTAGGGGCTGTTTACGACGTGAATAGTGAGTCATCAGTCTACGCCAGTTATACAGGCATCTATCGACCACAGGTAGAAACAGGCACCAGCGGTTCGGTGCTGGCGCCGTTAAAAGGCAAAAACTATGAAATGGGCGTGAAAAGCGAATGGTTTAATAAGCGTTTGAATAGCGCGTTTGCGCTGTTTAAAACCGAGCAAGAGAACCAGGCCGTGGCCATTGGTCAAACCGCGCAACGGACCATTTATGAGGGCATTGAAGCAACCAGCAAAGGCTATGAGCTGGATATTTCTGGGGAAGTCATGGATGGATTAAGTGTGAATGCAGGCTACACCCGCTTAATGAGCATTAAGGGGCAAGGCGGCACCAGTGCCAATACCTTTACGCCGCGGCACATGGCACATGTGAGTGCAGTCTATCGGGTGCCGTTTATCCAGAATCTAAAAGTGGGTGCCAGTGTCAATTGGCAGAGTGACATTTATGTAGATATTGGCAGTGTGCGTTATACGCAAGACAGTTACGCAGTTTTAAATTTGATGGCCAATTACAAAATCGACAAGCATTGGGATGCGGCCGTTAATCTGTATAACGTGACCGATGAAAAATACTTGTCTAGTTTTAGATACGCAGCCTTCGGCCAAGCGTTTTATGCTGCGCCATTTAATGGAATGGCGACATTGACCTGGAAATACTAATCAGTTTTCATCCATAACTCAGCGCATACGTCTTGATGACGCCAACACACCCTGCCAATCGGCAGGGTGTATTGTTTTATAGAGGTTGCTTGGGCGATAGCGCTATTTCCAACAAGCTTCGTATTGATTTATAAAATGAGAATTGTTATCATTAGCGATTAAGAATTTGCAAGCCAACGACCATTTTCTCCAGTAGCCAGCAATCCAACTAACAAGCATAAAATAGGGAACCATATGCCGGCTGGCTTTAACAAGAGAACAATGACATTGGCGCTGATGATGGCGCTACCCGTGCTTGCAGTCGCCGCTGAAGAAGAGAAAACAGCGGATGCAGCACAGACCATGACCGAGGTAAAGGTTAAATCCACACGGATACAGGACACGCCGAATAAAGGCTACCAAGCCACCAAGACCCGGGTCGGAAAAACCTACCAAGATCCGCAAGACGTGCCGCAAGCCGTCACCACGTTAACCAGAGAGTTGCTCCATGATCAGCAGGTCGGTTCATTGCGTGAAGCTCTGCGCAATGTGGTGGGGTTGTCGGTGAACGCTGCTGAAGGTGGTCGTGCAGGCGATAACTTTAACCTGCGGGGTTTTTATACTTTCGGTGATATCTATCTGGATAATATGCGCGACACGGCGCAATACAACCGTGAGACATTCAATCTTGAGCAAGTTGATGTGCTACGAGGCTCTGCCGCGATGCTGTTTGGTCGCGGTCAAGCCGGGGGCGTGATTAACCAAGTGAGCAAGATGGCTGAGCTACGGGATAAAAACACCCTGACAGCAAGTGGTGGGGAGTATGACTACCATCAATTTACCGGTGACTTTAACAAACAGCTTACGGAGACTGCAGCGATTCGAGTGAATGTCATGGACCGCTACGAAGAAACTTATCGTAAGAATCCAACCACCGGGGATCGTCCTTCTTTTGATCGCAAAGGCATTGCCATTAGTTTTGGCGCTGGTATCGGCACAGAAAATGAATTTTTCCTTAATCATGCGTATACACAAACCCGTGATGTGCCTGATTTTGGGATTCGCTTTGGTACCAATAAGCGGCCCCTGAGTGACAGTCCAAATGGGCGTTCCGACCGCACCTTTTGGGGTAGCAACAATAACTTTGATGATAGCGATACGCGAATCACGACGGGTATTTTTACACACAAATTCGATGACGATACGCAGTTAAGAACGCAGCTGCGTCATGCCAATTACAAACGCAGCTATTGGGCGAAAACGCCTGGTACCACCTTGCCTCTGGACAACGATCGCTTGGGCGGTAATGTCACTAGAATCATGGATTATGAGACCTTAAATCTGCAATCAGATTTTAGTACCAAGTTCGAGTTGGCCGGTATGAAACATCAGCTCATTTCAGGCATTGAGTACTTGAAAGAGGATTCATATAGAAGTACTTTGCAGCCCTATGACCCTGTGACAGGCGCGTTATATACGCAAACAGGGAATGCATTGACCAATGCGATTTTAGCCAATCCGAATGGGGTGGCTTATAACCGTCACTTTGCCAATGTGACCGCAACACCGACGAAATTCAATGCAGATAACTATGCTTTGTACATTCAAGATAGTGTAGAAGTGATCAAAAACTGGACAGTATTGGCTGGCATTCGGCGCGACAAAATGGATGCTGACTATTCCAGTTTGACCTCGCCAAAACTGAAATACTATGAGAACAGTTATCGTACCGGGTTGTCATGGCAACCGAACGCCGATCGTCATTATTATCTGACCTTTAGTGATGCGTTTAGCCCCACTGCTGACTTGTATCAGCTAACCGTCCAACCATTGCCTCCCGAGCGGGCACGCACTTTAGAGCTGGGTACTAAGTGGTTGTTCTTGGATGGTGACTTGTCAGTGCGCACTGCGGTGTTTACTACCACCAAGGATTGGGAGCGCAACACGGATCTCGAATCAACGGCATCTATTTTGACCAAACGTCGGCGCACGAACGGGGTCGAGTTTGAAGTGACGGGTAAGATCACCGACCGTTGGGATATGTTCGCTGGTTTTGCGTTACTGGACGCGCGTATTATCAATGTCGCTGATAACTATGTCGCTGGTGTGCTGACCCCATCCGATGTAAGGCTCGAAGGGCAACGCGCACGCAACACCCCCATTGGGACATTCAACCTTTGGACCACTTATGCATTGAATGAGGCATGGAAAGTGGGCGGAGGCGTTGAGGCAAAAGGGGAGCGTTATGCTTATAACCCAAGTGCAACCGATGCCAGCGCGAGCTTCACTAACGGACACTTTAATCCAAATGCTGCACCTGGCTATGCGCGCGTAGATATGATGGCAGCTTACGAACAGCCAAAGTGGGCAGTAAGACTCAACGTCAAAAACCTCTTAAACAAAGAGTATTATGATGCCGTTTACGACAATGGTGGATTGGTGACGCCCGGTAATAAACGCCAGGCGATTATTACCACTGAGTACAAGTTCTAGGAGTTGAATTGCTGCTGACGTTACCAGATGTATTGCTGGAAAATGAACTGACGACTATCCGAGGCCTATTGAAACAGGCGCAGTGGGTGGATGGTCGTCATACCGCAGGGATACAGGCAGCACAAGTCAAAAATAACCAGCAACTGGCTGAGCAGGACCCGTTGCTGGCAAACATTAGAGGGATCGTGTTGCAGGCATTGCATCGCGATCCTTTATTTTTTTCGGCTGTGTTACCCGATAAAATTCTGCCGCCATTCGTGAATCGCTACTCGGGCGACACCAATCATTACGGTTTTCATGTGGATAATGCGATGCGTAGCATGCCAGACGGCAGTGCGCGCGTGCGCGCGGATGTGTCGGCGACGTTGTTTTTAAACGATCCAGATGACTATGAGGGCGGCGAATTGGTGGTGCAGGATGTGTTTGGCGATCAGCGCGTCAAGCTTAAGGCGGGCGCAATTGTCATTTACCCCTCTAGCTCGGTGCATGCGGTCACGCCAGTGACGCGTGGTGAGCGTTTAGCCAGTTTTATGTTTATTCAGAGTATGGTTCGCGACGCTGCGCACAGACGCATGCTATTTGAGATGGACATGGCGCTGGTCAGGTTGCGCCAACAGCATGGTGAAACGCCCGAAGTGGTGCAACTGACCGGCATTTATCACAACTTATTACGTCAGTGGGCGCTTTGAATCATGAAGGGCACGCTACCGTTGTTAAGCCATTATGCACAACAGGCCCAAGCAAAATTGCCGGCCAATGTTTGGCACTATTTGCAATCTGATGCGGGACAAGGCGCACAGCAACAATGCAATGAGGCAGGGTGGCAAACCCACAAATTAATACCGCGGCCGTTACAAGCCTTGCAGCAGCCTTCGACGGGCTGCGATATGTTTGGGGAACACTGGGCGCATCCGATTATGCTGGCGCCCGTGGCTTATCAAACCCTGTTTCATGTCGATGGTGAAATCGGCACGGCTGTCGCCTGTAATGCGCAACAAGGCCAAATGATGGTCAGCAGCTTAGCCAGTCAGCCGGTGGCTGACATTGTTGGGCAGGCGCAACAACCGCTCTGGTTTCAACTCTATTGGCAGGGTGACCGCGCACGCACAGAGGTGTTGCTGCATAAAGCACTCAATGCGGGGGTCAGCGCGATCGTGCTCACGGTCGATGCGCCGGTCAAACAAGCGCTGATGGATCTACCCAAAGGCGTGTCAGCAGTCAATTTAGAAAAACCCTTGGCCATGCAAGCCCTGCAGCCCGGCCAGAGTCAGGTATTTGATGGATGGATGACACAAGCGCCGACTTGGGAGGATGTAGCTTGGTTGCGGCAGCAGTGCAAAGTTCCGTTGCTGATCAAAGGCTTGATGCATGTGGATGATGCTAAACGCACGATCGCGTTGGGTTGTGAAGGCATTGTAGTTTCTAACCATGGTGGACGGGTGCTCGACAGCACGCCGGCAGTGGCGGCGATATTGCCTGACATGGTTGCGGCGGTCGATGGGCAATGCAAGCTGCTGGTGGATAGCGGCATTCGCAGCGGTCAGGATGTGTTTAAGGCGCTTGCCATGGGGGCAGATGCGGTGTGTATTGGTCGTCCCTATATTTGGGGGTTGGCCAGTGAGGGTGCGATGGGGGTGGCCAAAGTGATCCGCACCCTACGCGATGAGCTAGAAATGACCATGGCACTGACCGGTGTCTCGCGGTTGTCGGATATTCGCCAGGTCGATTTATATTAGTCATAACAAGGAAATACAGATGAAAACATTGAGCTATTCTATTTTATGGGTTGTCGGGCTGTTGAACGCAAACGCGGCGTTTGCCGCCGCGGAATGCAAGTCTTATCCCAAAGAGGAATGGGCAGCAGAGGACACCTTGAAAGAAGCCATGCAAGCAGAAGGCTACACCATCAAAAAATTCAAAATCGATGGCAATTGTTACGAAATTTATGGCCGAAATAAAGAAGGCAAAAAAGTAGAGATTTACTTTGACATGAAAACGTTGGCGATTGTAAAAGCCATCGGCCTGAAAGATTAAAACCAGCGATGTCGGTACGCGCTGACCTCATCTGGCCGTGGTGGGTGCGCCTGTCTCACTGGCTAGTGGCCGCTGGGGTGATCGCCTTGTGGCTGATGAGCTACTTTTGGTATGAAACCGATACGCTGCATCGCACCTTGGGGTATGGGGTGCTCGCCATTGTCATCGCGCGGCTGCTGTTAGGGCTTCGCACTCGGTTGAGCAGCGCGCGTATCAGTCTGCCAAGTGGACGTGCCTTGTGCCTGCACTGGGCCGAAATAAAGCAAGGCAAGCTCTCACCGCAGCGCGGCCACAATCCAGCAGGGCAGTGGGCAGTTGCTGTGATTTGGACGCTGATTGCTGCGTTGGCACTGAGCGGTTGGCTCAGTCGCACCGATGCTTTTTGGGGGGAAGACTGGCCAGTTGACTGGCATGCCGCCCTGAGTTGGATGCTACTGGGGATGGTGGTATTGCACGTGATAGCGGTGGCAGTAGTGAGTCATGTGTCCCGCCAACGATTAGTGCGGCAAATGTGGCACGGTCGTTTCGACCAACAATGAGCGCATTGCGTTGGATGTCCTGCAGCTAATGTAATTCTAGTGGCGGCGCAACTTTCAGCACTTCTTCTACCGTGGTGAGCCCCGCGGCTATTTTTTCAGCGCCATTGAGCATCAAGGGCTGCATGCCTGCTTGGATGGCGGCTTGCCGTAGCTGCAATACATCGGTTTCCGGTGTAATCAGCTGACGTAACGCCGGGGTCATGGTCAACATCTCATAAATGCCGGTGCGACCGCGATAGCCCGTTTTTCGGCATTCTTGACAGCCGACGGCTTTCATCACTTTGGCGGGTTTTTTTGCTTTAAACGGTCGGGTGACGCTGGCCCATTCTTCGTCTGAGAGTTCTCCCTCTGTTTTGCAGTGTGGGCACAGTGTGCGCACTAATCGTTGCGCCATGATGCCAAGCAAACTGGAATGAATCAGGTAGGCGGGGACGCCTAAGTCTAGCAAACGGGTCACGGCGGATGGGGCGTCGTTAGTATGCAAGGTGGAGAGCACTAGATGGCCGGTAAGTGCTGCTTGTATGGCCATGTCTGCCGTCTCCTGATCGCGGATCTCCCCCACCATGATAATGTCAGGGTCCTGACGCATCAGCGTGCGGATGCCTTCCGCAAAGCCCAAACCGATGTTTTGCGTGACCTGCATCTGGTTAAAGGCCGGCTCTATCATTTCAATCGGGTCTTCCACCGTGCAGACATTCACTTCATCCGTCGCCAGCTGTTTCAACGTGGTGTATAGCGTGGTTGTCTTGCCGGAGCCGGTCGGCCCGGTGACTAAAATAATGCCATTCGGTTGACGCGTCCATTGAGACCACTGCTCACTTTGCCGTTTCGAAAAACCCAGTAGCTGAAAATCTTGCACCAGAATATCTGGTTTGAAAATCCGCATGACCAGCTTTTCACCAAAAGCGGTCGGCATGGTGGATAGGCGTAATTCGATTTCCTTGCCATCTGCGCTCACGGTTTTCACTCGGCCATCTTGCGGACGACGTTTCTCTACCATATCCATGCGACCCAGCAGTTTGATCCGGCTGGTGATCGCATTCATGATATTGCTCGGTAGTTGATACACCTGATGCAAGACACCATCAATCCGAAAACGCATTAGGCCCATGTGGCGACGCGGTTCAAGGTGAATATCGCTGGCGCGCTGTTCAAAGGCGTATTTAAACAGCCAATCCACAATATTGACCACGTGTTGCTCATTCGCATCGAGCTGGCGGTCTTTGCCTAGTTCGATTAATTGCTCAAAGTTTTGTACGCCGACAATTTGACCGGCTTTGGCAGCATTAGCCGATTGGATGGCTGCAGATAATTGATAAACTTCTGGCAGATAACGTTGCAGGTCTAGTGGGTTGACCATCACCACTTCAATGCGCAACTTGAGCATACGCTCCAAGTCATGCAGCCATTCTTGATGGAACGGATCCGCGGTGGCGACGGTGGCGACGCCATCTTTAACCGTAATCGGCATGATGCGCAAGCGCTCAGCATAGGCTTGCGAAACAATCTGTGCCGCCGCGCTGAAATCCAGCTTCAACGGGTCAATTTGGTAATAAGGGACTTTGGCTTTGTTGGCAACAAACTGACTCAGCTGCTCTACTGACAGCAATTGTGACGGATGCAATAAGTCTGGCCATCTTTGTTCGGCCACGATGACAATCGGGTGGATTTTGGAGCTATCGCGTTTTCGGTCCTGATGCAGCTTTTCCGCCCAGGCCTTTTCAATACGTCCATCGGAGACCAGCATGCGCAATAGGTCTCCTAAACGCAGGCTCTCTAACGTCTTAGGTAGTGAAAAGGGGATGGGACTATTCATGTCATATTTGGGCTGGATGAGCACCCAATGATGCAAGACTCATGCCACTGCTAAGTGGCATAAATGGTCACCCTTGTGACTGAAAAACCTGCGCAGATTTGCGAGTTGCGGTGTGATGCCACCGCCATGGGCTTGCTAAGCCCGGCTTCTTGTTTGCTTCCGCATTTACAGTGCCATCTGTATCCGCATACTTAAGTCGATGGCTTGAATATTTTTGGTCAGTGCCCCAATCGAGATTCTGTCCACGCCGGTTTCTGCAATCGCGCGCACCGTGGTTAAATCGACGTTGCCAGAGGCTTCAAGCAACGCACGCTTGTTGTTTAAAACCACCGCTTGCCGCATATCCTCCAACGAAAAATTATCCAGCAAAATACTGCGCGCTCCGGCCGCCAGTGCCGCTTGCAACTCACTTAGGCTTTCAACTTCAATCTGAATATTGTTCGTTTGTTGCAATGCTAGCGCTGCTTGCAACACGGTCGAGATGGCGCCAGCGGCGGCGATATGGTTTTCTTTTATCAGAATGCCATCGTAGAGGGCCAAGCGCTGATTGGCGCCGCCGCCAGCAAGTACGGCATATTTTTGTGCCAGACGTAAGCCGGGGATGGTTTTTCGCGTATCGAGAATCTGCGTCGGTAAGCCCGCAATGGCGTCTACATAGCGGCGGG
The DNA here is from genome assembly GCF_006363955.1 of Methylophilus medardicus. Lineage (GTDB taxonomy): Bacteria > Pseudomonadota > Gammaproteobacteria > Burkholderiales > Methylophilaceae > Methylophilus > Methylophilus medardensis. The sequence goes on along the minus strand of NZ_CP040948.1, from coordinate 2,186,403 downwards.
TATGGCTAGCGACCCCAGACAATGTCTGCAAGAAGTTGAGTGCTGGCCGTTCGGCACTGAGCATGGCGCGCGCTTCGCCCTGAATGGTCACCAGTGTCTGGTTCGCTTGCACTTGATCGCCATCGCTCACATGCCAACACAGTGCAATCGCAGGCTGCAATTGCTTAAAGCATTGTTCTAGCCAAGCGCAGCCACAAACCACGGCAGCTTCTCGGCTAATAATGGTCGCTGTCGCCTGCGTGCCAGCGGGGATCAGTGCTGCAGTCAGGTCGCCGTCTCCCACGTCTTCTGCAAGTGCAGCGCGCACTTGCTCAGCAATCATAGACTGGGTAAGGTAGTCGGGTAAGCGTTGGTAAAGCGTCGATGTGGTCATGTGGTCGTCAGCAAGGTTAAAAAATATGCATGCAGCAGTCTAAGCCCATGCCAAAAGCTATTATAATAAATGCATCCCAAGACAAGTGTTTTTTAAGATCAGCGTTTTTGTTAAGCGCGCTGTTGTGGGATTTTTTTATATTTAAAGTATTCAACTTCTGGCTCAGACCACACTATGCAGCTTTTATACACGGTAAACAGTCCCTACGCACGCAAGGTGCGTATTGTCGCTATCGAAAAACATGTGGATCTGACCCTCAATGAAGTGGTGTTATCTTCACCTGATTGTCCGGTCGGTCAGCACAACCCCTTAGGCAAAGTGCCCGTGCTGGTGCTCGATGATGGCGATGCGCTCTATGATTCACGCGTCATTGTCGAATATCTCGACCATCGCACACCGGTCGCGCACCTGATTCCACAAGACCACTCTGCCAAAATCAAGGTGAGGCGTTGGGAAGCGCTTGCCGATGGGGTATGTGATGCTGCCGTCGCCGTGATGCTTGAACAGCGCAAGCCAGAGGCCCAACAATCTGCCGGCTGGATAGACAAGCAGTTTGCCAAAGTAACGGCGGGATTAACCGCGTTGGATGATGACCTACTGAAAAAGAAGTGGTGCGTGAATGAAACCTTCAGTCTGGCCGATATCGCGTTAGGCACTGCGCTCGGCTATTTCGATTTGCGTTTTAAAAGTATGCAATGGGATGGCAAATACTGGCAGGAGAAGTTTCCTAATCTTGCCAAACACTACGGCGTGCTGGTCAAGCGTCCTAGCTTTAAACAAACCATGCCACAGCCATAACCTCCCCCAATGACAGTGCACGCAGTCAATGCGTGCATGCTGTTACTCTTATTTTTTCTTGTCCTATAGCCTGATCACCCGCGCTAAGCCGCACCGCTGAGTGTTGCTCATGCATCTCTGCGCCTTATTTCTCATCGCTGTGCGCCCTGTTAGTCCGTGCTTGTAGGCGGATCAATGTTTTTGTTGATAAAGTAAATGATAATTGTTATCATTTAAAAAATAAGCAAACCAAGATAAATAGATGCTATGCACGCAGTGAATACGCCGGTCAAAAAAAGATTACTCGACTTACTCGATGAGCTGATTGCGCATGATGGTTTTGGCAGCATCAAGGTCGATATTCGCTTGCTGAAACGCGGACAAAAAGAAGTCATTATTGATTGCGGCAAGCAATATCGATTTGTGGTTGACTTTGAGCCGGCCAGCAGCAAATAAGCGGCAGCTATTCATTTACATATTTTTTTAACCATGTGCACGGCTACATGGGGATTGAAACACTCAACGGTGTGGGTCCGTGAGACTTATTCTAGAAATGGCGCAGTGGCCTTTGCGAGGAAGGGGAACACGCGCTTGTTGAGGAGTTTTAAATGATGAAAGTTTCAGTATTGGCACTTAGTTTAGGCATGGCTTTTAGCGGCTCTGCATTTGCCACACAGGCGGTTTGGAACACAGCCAATCCATGGGGCAGCGAGACACCAGTGAGCTACGCCGAATGGAATATTTTTAACAGCACCAACGACACCACACCTGATGTGGCGGTGACCGCTGGGACGAGCGCTTCTGTGACAGAAACCTCGGGAGGCTCTTTTCTCACTGGCGGTGGCAATATCTATAGTTTCGCTGGTCCCGCAGCACTTACAGCCACCCTCAGCGGCCAAAACAGTGGTTTGTTCGATGTGTACTTACGTATTGCGACGGTCGGTACGCTCAGCAGTTCTACAGCGACATTGAACGGTGTTTCCGCCGCCTCGGTGTTGCAATTTAACGAAGACCAAGGGGTGGTGATGGGCGGTGCGACCGCCGAACAAGAGTTATATTGGAAATGGAGCAATGTCAGTGCGGCTGCGCTTTATACCTTTAACTTTACCTCTCCTGCTGCACACATGAGTTTGGATCAAGTCGCCTTGGCGGCAGTGGCTGTACCGACGGTAACGCCGGTGCCAGAGCCAGAAGCCTACAGCCTGATGGCTCTGGGTCTGGGCCTGATGGCCTTTGTCTCCCGTCGCGCTGCAAAACAACCAGCCTAATTTACGGCCGTAATTTACGGCCTAATTTACGGTAGTGCAACCATGACAAAGGGGCTCAAAGAGCCCCTTTGTTTCCCACCTGATGAAGATTAAACACGTCTACAACATGACCTGTGCTGACCCCTCCCCGCGATCCGTGATGCAACTGCTACGTGCTTTGCCTATCTTGCTTACCACGTGGTATTGCTTAAGTGCTGCGCCATGGGCGCATGCAGAGGCGGCCTCGATGGATGAAATCACTGACAAACCAGCGTCTGAGGCGACCGACGCAGTGGATACCTTGCCGGAAGTGACGGTCACTGATCGAAAAATAGATGCCCCAACGCCCGGCATTCACCCCACATTGCCGATCACTACCATCACGAGCGAGCAATTGCAGCGCTTACAACCTAGCCATATTTTTGACGCGATTAGGTCGGTCCCCGGCGTGTCCATTAACGGCGGACCACGTCCCAGCGGTATGACATTTAATATTCGCGGCTATGGCGATAACGAGGATGTCATGGTGAAGGTTGATGGCGTGCCCAAGGGCTTTGAAAAGTACCGGATGGGAGGCACATTTATTGAGCCCGAGTTGCTTAAAAGCATTGAAGTCCAACGCGGTCCGCAAATCACCAGTGGCTCCGGTTCGCTGGGCGGAACTGTCAATGCAACCACCAAAAATGCTGAAGACTTTTTAAAGCCTGGCCAACACTACGGGGCTAAGTTGAAATTTGGCTATGGCAACAACAATGACGAATATACGCGTTCTTATTTACTCTTTGCGCGTCCGGAAGAGCGGATAGATATTCTGTATAACTACAGTAATCGCCAGTCAAACGATATGACCTTGGGGGATGGCACCAAGCTGACCAATTCTGCCATTGCGTCGATTTCTCATTTGTTAAAGGTGAGTGTTTTTCCGACGGAAGACTTGCAACTGGTGACGTCTATCGTCAAGTTTGATGACACTGGATTGCAACCTTATGATGCCACCGGCGGCCAACCGGGATTTTTTGGCAATGTCATTCGATCAGTCGATGATCTGACCTGGTCTGAAACGGTTCAGTATGATCCGCAGAGTCCGCTGGTGCATGTCAAGGCTACCGTCGGCGCCGGGCACACGCATCTGCAAGACGTGATCAGCCAAGAGATGGGTTCAACCTTCAATCCCAAGCAAACGCAATGTCAGGGTTTACTGTATCTGCCAGACCCATCCAATACGACCTTTTGTCGGGGCGATTTAACGGATACTTATCAATACAAAACGCAAACAGTGGATATCAGTAACTTAGCGGTGCTAAAAGAGAGTGGCTGGTTGCATCTATCGTTGTTAGCCGGTTTTCAGTACAACGCCAGTGAGCGTGCCATTACAAGGGTGTATCAGAATCGCAGTACCACGATGCAGTCAACCTATCCCGATGGGTTCAATGCGTCAGCCCCGCCGGGGCGAAAGTCATTTGAGGCGCTGTATGTGCAGCCCACTTTGCAAATGGGCCAATTCACGCTGACGCCCGGCTATCGACAAGACCGGTATCAGGTCGAGGCAGCGGGGGGCACGCTGGCTTTGCTGCAACCATATGATCAAGCCAATACCATCAAATTTAAAGAAGAGACTTGGAGCTTAGGGCTTGCCTATGATGTGTTGGCGAAAAATCAGCCGGACAAGCTGACGGTTTACAGCAATTATGGACAAGGGTTTCGTCCACCACTGATCGATGAATACTTTACGCAAGGGCCGTTTAGCCGTTGCCGGGCCCAATTGATGCCGATAAATGGCCCCGATTCACGCATCTGTGGTGATTTGTATCAACCGCAACGGTCAGAGACGACAGAGCTGGGTGTGAGTTACCAAACGCCACACTTATTGAATACAGATGTTTGGTTCTCGGGAAAACTCAATGTCTACCATACCCATACCTCACAGTTGTTGATTTCCTTGCGCGAGGAGGTCGATGGCACAATTAGCCAGAATGGCTGGGAGCGTCGAAATGGCGTGGAGGTAGAAAGTTTTTTGCAATACCACGGCTGGTATCTGCGTAGCGGATACGCTCGCATCCGTGGTGAAATATTTAATGGTCAGACATTTGCACCACTTTTCACTGCGCCGGGCAATGCATTGAATATTAATCTTGGTGTCGCGTTGAATAAACAGCTCGACTTGAATATGACCTACAGAAAAGTATCTGCGCGCGACATTTTGCTTAGTGGTGATGGCACAGATAGCAGTCGCTATGTGTTTGGCCAGCAGGCGGGTTATGAGATGTGGAATGCAGGTATCCGTTTAAACGTGAACGAACATTTGACCCTGCGGCTGATTGGCGAGAACCTGAAAAACGAACGCTATCGTCTCGATGGCAGCATGGGTGGCTTGGGAATGTATGGGCCTGGGCGTAACCTTAAGTTTTTGGTCGAAATGACCTATTAGCGGGTGAACCTACAGCGGCGAAATATCATCATCGCCCAGGAGCTGAAGATTGTTTTTATGACGCAGGCTTTGGCGTTCATTGAGGCGTTTTTGCGCCGGGCTAGGGAAATCCGTAAAGCTGATCAGACTGCGGTCAATCAAAATGCTGATCAAGTCTTCGAGCACACGCGCCAATTGAATGTCGCTCTCACGGAAAGTGTGGTGTTTTTTTAATTCATCATCCAAAAAGCTTAAATATTCCATATCGGTGTTATCTACTGCTTGCCAATCCGCAGCGACTTGCGTGTCTGGACTCGCCGCAATAATTTCACCTGCTTTATTTTTTAAAATATAAGCCATTCGTTGTCATTCCTCGTCACTTGGCGTTGATTTTCATTTTATCTTGCAAGCTCAAGCAATAACCATGCCTTGGGGTGGGTTAAAGGGCTGCAGTAATAATGCCACCACCAAGGCAAACATTGCTTTCGTAAACCACCACACTTTGCCCGGGCGTAATGGCCCACTGGTGTTGGCCGAAGCGAATGGTGGCTTGTTCGGCATCGACTGCATCCACTTCGCATGGCGCATCTGGTTGACGATACCGCGTTTTCGCCGCATATACCCAGTTGGTCTCGGGTTGTTCACCGCTAATCCAGTGGAGTTGGCCTGCGGTCAGTCCATCGCTTTGCAACAAGGGGTGATCGTGGCCTTGAACCACGATCAAGGCGTTTTCTGCCATGTGTTTAGCCGCCACAAACCACGGCTCACCATTGCTGTCGCGGCTGCCACCAATTTTGAGCCCTTGCCGCTGCCCAATGGTGTAATACATCAAGCCTTCATGCTCACCGACCACTTTGCCTTCTGGCGTGCGCATCACCCCAGGGTGACGAGGCAAGTAGCGTTGTAAAAACTCCTGAAACGGGCGTTCGCCGATAAAGCAAATGCCGGTAGAGTCTTTTTTCTCTGCATTGGCCAGACCGTGTTCGCGGGCGATCTCGCGTACTTCTCGTTTGAGATGTTTGCCCAAAGGGAATAAGGTTTTGGAGAGCTGTGCCTGATTCAGCCGCGACAAAAAGTAGCTTTGGTCTTTGCTGCCATCATCGGCTTTCAGCAATTGAAACTGGCCCGGCTGAATGGGGTTTTCACGTACTTGTGCATAATGGCCAGTGGCGATCAAGTCGGCACCCATGCCCATGGCATGGTCTAAAAACGCTTTAAATTTAATTTCGGCATTGCAGAGAATATCTGGGTTGGGCGTGCGACCGGCTTGATACTCCTGCAAAAAGTTAGCGAACACGCGTTCTTTATACTCGGCACTAAAATTCACCGTCTCGATATCGATGCCAATTTTGTCTGCGGCTGACACCGCATCAATCAAATCCTGTCGCGAGGAGCAATACTCATCGGTATCGTCGTCTTCCCAGTTTTTCATAAACAAGCCGGTGACTTGATAACCTTGTTGCTTTAATAACAAGGCGGTCACAGAAGAATCAACACCGCCGGAGAGGCCGACGATTACGTGTGGTTTACTCATAGTGCTTGGCCCAAATGCTTCAAAATGTCTAAAGGATAGCGCTTGCCTGCTAGGTAATCCTGAACGCAGAGCAATACTTGCGGACTGCGCATGGAAGCGCCTTCTGCGGCAATTTCAGTTTCTGTTTTCCAAACGGTGCGAATGATACCGTCATCCAACGCTTGCTCAGGGTAATGCTTGCCCAACGTGCCGCTGAAAGCAAAGCGTAGATAGGTAATCCCATTGAGAGGATGTTGCCAGTGGTAAATGCCGACGATCGCCTCAGGCGTGAAATCATAAGCCGTTTCTTCTAGCGTCTCACGAATCGCGGCTGCAATGATGGTTTCATGCTCTTCGAGGTGGCCCGCAGGCTGATTAAAACGATGACCACGCTCGGTAATCTCTTCGACCAATAAAAACTTACCCGCGTGCTCGATAATCGCCGCGACCGTGACGTTCGGTTTCCATTGCAAGGCCGATTTGGAGGATTTTGAATCAGTGGAATTCAACATGCGCTGGTTTCTTTATGCGTTGGTTTCGTGAGGCGTTGGTTTCGTTAGAAACATTATTTTACCGTTAAGTGATTGATTGCGGGGACGGTTATTTGATTTGCGCGCGCCGGTGTGCCTCGGGTTTATCCCGCTAATTGCGGAAACAAGCCCGTCAAGCCATGTGCAATAAACTCTACTGACATCGCCGCCAAAATCAAACCCATCAAGCGTGTCACGATATTAATGCCGATTTTGCCTAGATAATGGGTAATGCCATCGGCCAACAGTAACAAGCCCCAAATAAACAGAGCGATGACCGCAATGGGTAGCATCAAGCTGAGATGGCCCCACAGCCCGGGATGCTGCTGCGCGGTCAAGATCATGCTGGAGATGGCGCCCGGCCCGGCCAGCAAGGGGATGCTGAGCGGCACAATGGCAATCACTTCGCGCTCCGCCAGATCTTGCGCTTCTTCGGCCGTTTGACGCGTAGCACTTTGTTTGCCATGCATCATCGAAATCGAAATCAGCAATAGTAAAATACCACCACCCACTTGAAACGAGGGGATCGTAATGCCAAAAAAATCCAGAATTAGCTCGCCAAAAAAAGCCGAGACGCACAGCACAATCATGACGGTAATGGCGACTGTCCGTGCTGTGCGTGCACGCTCTGCTTTGCTCCAGCCGCTGGTCGCGCTAATAAAAATCGGCAAACTGCCGATGGGGTTAACAATAGCGATCAAGGCAATGGCCACTTTAAGCAGATAGGCGTATTCAGTCATGGCTGGTCCATTTTATCAATGGCCTTAGGCCGGGCGTTTATCAAAAAAAGTAATCGCTTGCGGAGGAGCAATTTGCAGGATGTGTTTGCGTACTTTGCCCATCACGTGCATCTCGCACGGTTTACAATCAAATTTCAAAGTGTATCTATCATTGCCGCTGATCAATGTCATTGGTTCAGCGGTGACAGTGCCTTGCACACCAATCACCCCTTTGGCTTCTTTCGGGCACAGCCCATGGCTAAAGCGCAGGCAGTGTTTGGTGATCATGACCGGGACCTCGTCCAGAGTTTCATTGGCCTCATAGGCGCTCTCAATCAGCTTGACGCCATGTTTGTGGTAAAACGCGCGTGCCTTGTGGTTGTAGACGTTGGCCAAGTAACTCAGACTGTCTTGCGGGTAAAGCGCTGGCGGCTCCACCGCGGCTCTGAGGGGCGGGCGCTCGTAGGCCATTGCTCGGATTGCAACGAGTTGTTCAACCGCATCGCGACGTAATTGATTGACCAGCGATGCCGGCAAAAACCACCATTGGGTCAGTTGTAAGCTGACTTCATTCGCCACAAAGTCGGTGTTGCCTAGTTTGGCCAAGTGTTCCCTGAGCGCATTTTCTGCTTTGATGGCATCGACGGCAGCTTGTTTGTCCGCCTGGCATTGCGCGGTGGCGCTCAGCCCTCGCGTATCGGTGAGTGTCAACGCAAAACCATCGTGCGTTTCATAAAGTGCTACATCGATGGCGATCTTGCGTGAAGCGGATGGTTTTTCAAGTAGCCGCATGAACCCGTGGTCGCGGTTGCGATACAGTTGCGTGTTGTTGCGAATATCCGCCGGCATTTCATTGGGAAACAAGCGTTGTGTGTGCTGATCGAGTGTTTGCACGGTGTTCACGCGCAAGCCGACCAGCGATTTGTGTACGTCAAAATAACAGACACCATCGCCGTTATGTAAGACGACTTCGGTGGTCACATCAATAAAGTCTTTGCCGACTTTACGCACGGTGCCCAATGCTTCGCCAGAGAATTTTGGTGTATCAAATGCACCAATGTCGGCCTGACGGCCATTGGCGAAATAGTCAGTCGCGCTGCGATTAAAGGTTTTTTCTGGCTGCGGGCTAAACGTATAGCTCGCATCGCCGTCAGAAGATTTGCTGTATTCAGGCATCTCTTCCAATATTTCATCTAGCAACTGACGGTAATGCGCGGTGGCATTTTTAACGTAAGGCAGATCTTTGTAGCGGCCCTCGATTTTAAAACTGCTGACACCGGCAGCAATCAGGGCGCGAAGATTGGCACTTTGATCGTTATCTTTCATGGATAAATAATGTTTGTCTTTGCCGAGAATGCGTCCTTTTTGGTCCTCAAGTGTGTAGGGCAGGCGGCATTCTTGTGAGCATTCACCGCGGTTAGCACTGCGGCCGGTGTGGGCGTGGCTAATAAAACATTGGCCGCTAAAAGCGACGCAGAGTGCGCCGTGAATAAAATATTCCAAATTGGCGCTGGTGGCGTCGGCAATTTTTTTCACGGTGGCAATGTCGAGCTCACGCGCTAACACGAGTTGACTAAAGCCGACTTGATCTAGAAACTGTGCTTTTTCGACGGTACGGATGTCAGTTTGCGTGCTGGCGTGCAGCTGGATCGGAGGCAAATCGAGCGCCAGCAAGCCCATGTCTTGCACAATCAGGGCATCGACACCGCAGTCGTATAACTGGTGCACCAGTTGGCGCACGCCTTCGAGTTCGTTGTCATGAAAAATGGTATTGAGTGCAACAAACACCTCGGCATGGAAACGATGCGCATGTTGCACCAAGCGGGCGATATCCTGCACGGTGTTGGGCGCTTTGGCTCGCGCGCCAAAAGCCGGACCGCCGATGTAAACGGCGTCGGCACCGTGATGAATGGCTTCAATGCCAAAGTCGGCATTTTTGGCCGGAGCGAGCAGTTCGAGGTGTTTGCGGGTTTTTTGCATGCCAGAATCTATATTCGTTGTAACAACTTGATTTAAGGCGCTATTTTAAACGAAGCATGCCGATTGCGCTTGGAAACATCGTACAATCTCGCCATGAGTGGAAATCAGGATTTATTGCAGCGCAGTTTGCGTAGCGTGTGGCACCCATGCACACAGATGAAACATCATGAACAGTTCCCGTTGGTGCCGATTGCGCGCGGGGAGGGCGCATGGTTGTATGACACCGAGGGCAAAGCCTATCTAGATGCTGTCAGCAGCTGGTGGGTGAACCTGTTTGGGCACAATCAGCCTGACATTAAAAATGCCATCAAGGCACAGTTAGACCAGTTGGAGCATGTCATGCTTGCTGGTTTTACCCATTTGCCAGTGGTGGCGCTATCAGAAAAGTTAGCTGCCTTGACCGGTCTGGGGCATGCCTTTTATGGCTCAGACGGCGCCAGCGCCACCGAGATTGCGCTGAAAATGAGTTTTCATTACTGGCGCAATCTTGGACAAGCCAATAAAACCAAATTTATTAGCCTGCAAAATAGTTATCACGGCGAAACCTTGGGTGCGCTGAGTGTGACAGATGTGGCGGTGTTTAAAGACACTTATGCGCCCTTAATTTTGCAGTCATCGCAAATGCCCAGCCCAGATAGCCGTTTGGCTGAGGCAGGTGAATCAGAGGAAGCGTTTGCGATACGTTGTGCTGCGGCGCTCGAAACCTATGTCGCAGCGCATCACGAAACACTGGCTGCGTTGATTATTGAGCCCATGGTGCAAGGGGCGGCGGGCATGGCCATGTATCATCCGATCTATTTGCAGCGTGCGCGTGAGATTTGCCATCGCTACCAGGTGCATGTCATCGCCGATGAGATCGCGGTGGGTTTTGGCCGCACCGGAACCATGTTTGCTTGTGAACAGGCCGCAGGCCAAGTGAGTGAAATTGCTGATTTTATTTGCTTATCAAAAGGCATTACCGGCGGTTATTTGCCCTTGTCTGTCGTGCTGACCACTGATGCGGTTTATCAGGCGTTTTACCACGATCATACCGTAAAAGGCTTTTTACACAGCCACAGCTACACCGGCAACCCATTGGCATGTAGTGCTGCGCTGGCAACATTGCAGTTGTTTGAAAACTCAGATGTGCTGGGGGCCAACCAGCAGGTAGCCCAACAATTGATGGCCGCGGTGCAGGGGTACGATTTGCCGATGCAACATCTACGTCAGCGCGGCATGATTTTGGCGTTTGACGTCATCACCACCAAGCCGCATTTCGCGCGCGCTTGTTACGCTGCTGCCCTAAAACAGGGATTGTTATTGCGCCCAATCGGCAATACGGTTTACTGGATGCCGCCCTATTGCTTAGACGCGCAAGCCATCGAACATTTGGTGCATGCGACGCGCGCTGCCGTGGCAGAGAGCCTCTAAATGCGCTGGATGCTCGCTATTTTTGTTGCGTGGGTGATGCAGGCGCAGGCTGCATTGCCGCCTAGTCTGCAAGAGGCCCTAGCCAAAGCGCAGCTGCCCGCGGATAGCGTTGCTATTGTGTTGCAACCGCTGGACGGCAATCCGCCGCGTATCAGCCACAATGCCGGCAAAGCCATGAATCCAGCAAGCGTCATGAAGTTAGTGACCACCTATGCCGCGCTTGAGGCATTGACCCCTGCCTATCGCTGGACAACAGACCTCTATCGAAATGGGTCGCTGAATCAGGGCGTGCTCGATGGCGATTTAATCATCAAAGGCGGTGGAGACCCTGCCCTGAATGTGGCGGAGTTTTGGCGTTTATTGCAACAACTACAGCAGCAGGGTGTCCGCCAGATCAAAGGCAATCTACAGTTGGATTTATCGATGTATACGCCTGAAGTCAGTCAGCGCCCCGTATTGGATGATGAGCCTTGGCGTGCCTATAACGCCAATCCGAGTGCTTTACTGCTCAATGGACGTCACACGAGTTTTCGTTTTGCGATCAGCCATGCAACGGCCAAGCCGAGCGTGCAGATCACACCAGAATTCGAATTGGCGCAAATTCATCTGATCAACAACATGCGAGTACGCAAAGGCGCCTGTCATGATTGGCGCAGTGACTTGCAATATAGTGTGACGCCACAAGCAGAGGGCGTCACCGTGGTGTTTAGTGGCAGCTTGCCTGAGCAGTGTGATGTGCGGTATCTGGAGCTCAGTGTGCTCAGTGATAGCCAATACGTGTTTTTTACGTTTAAAAAACTGTGGGCGCAGCTTGGTGGGCAGTTTAATGGCCAATTGTTACTCGCACCCACCCCGGATGGCGCGACTTTATTAACCAGCTGGTTATCTCCGCCGCTTGACAGCGTGGTGCGCGATATCAATAAGTGGAGCAATAATGTCATGGCGCGCCAACTGATGCTGACGATCGGGTGGGAGGCAGGTGTGCGTCCAGTCGATGAAGCGGCCGCCGCGCTGGCCCTCAAGCAAGTATTACATCAACGAGGCCTGCAGTTCCCTGAGTTGGCATTGGAGAATGGCGCCGGCTTGTCCCGCCTAGAGCGCATCAGTGCGGAACATTTAGCGCAGTTGCTCGTCACAGCGTATCACCGCCCAGTGATGCCAGTGTTGATGGCATCACTACCGATATTGGGCATGGATGGCACGCTGAAAAAGCGTCTTGCTGATGGCGCGAGTCAAGGCATGGCTTATCTCAAAACCGGTTCGCTCGATGGCGTGAGTAGTTTAGCCGGCTATGTGCAAGATCAGGCGGGCAAGCGTTATGTGCTGGTGATGATGGTCAATCATCCCCAATCTGCCGCGATACGCCAGGTGCAGGATGCCTTACTCAAGCAGGTGATTGAAAGTCAGTAGCAGGCGCGTGTGATATTTTCTTAGCAAAAACGCGTAAAATAATGGTCGTCTTATGGGAGCAAATAAGTGAAATCTAAGGTTCAATTGATCGGTCTCAGCCTGATGCTGCTGAGCATCACGGGTTGCCAAGCGCAATCCAATTCTGCAACAAACAAGGAAGCGATCCAAATGTCTGCCAACGTCAATGCACTACAAAAAATAGATACCCTGGTGGGTGAGGGCCGCGAAGCCGAGGTTGGCTTTAACGTGACGGTGCACTACACCGGCTGGTTGTATGATGCCAGCAAAGAAGATCACAAAGGCAAAAAGTTTGACAGTAGTCTGGATCGGAACGCACCCTTTAATTTCTTTTTGGGTGGTAGCCAAGTGATTGAGGGCTGGGATGTTGGCGTGCAAGGGATGAAAGTGGGTGGCAAGCGTACCCTAATTATTCCTTCTGACATGGGGTATGGCGCGCGTGGTGCCGGTGGCGTGATTCCACCCAATGCTGCGCTGGTGTTTGATGTGGAATTGTTAGGGGTCAAATAAGCGTCTTTTGTTGAGTCTGTGCTTATTTTAATCAGTCATAGGGTGTCACGATGCAAGTGAAAGTGAAGTGGGTTGATGGTGTGAGTTTTGTCGGTGAGTCAGAGACGGGACACGCGGTTGTATTAGACGGCGCCCCTGAAAATGGCGGCCGCAATATCGGTATGCGCCCAATGGAAATGTTACTCATTGGCATGGGGGCGTGCACCTCATTCGATGTGGTGACCATCCTTAAAAAATCCCGCCAGCCAATTGTCGATTGTGTGGCGGAGATTCATGCAGAACGCGCAGACAGCGTGCCAAAAGTGTTCACCAAGATTCATGTGCATTTTGTGGTGACCGGTGAGGGCCTGAATGCGACCCAGGTGGAGCGAGCCGTCAAACTATCTGCTGAAAAATATTGCTCGGCAAGCATTATGCTGCAAAAGGCTTGCGAGATTACCCACGGCTTCGAAATCAAAGCCCCGAGTTTTGATTAACCTTATTTAGTAGCGAAAGGATCGCATGAGTATTCCCAAAGGCATGATAGGCATTCGTCATGTGGCGTTGTTTATCAATGAGCTTGAAACCGCCGTCGACTTTTATACGCGTATCGTTGGCATGCACATAGAGTGGCAGCCGGATCCTGACAACGTCTATTTAACCAATCATGGCGATGTGTTTGCTTTGCATCGCGTCGCTTACAAGGCGGACCCATTGCAGCGCTTGGACCATATTGGCTTTGTGTTAACCGATGCGTCGGCTGTTGATGACTGGTACAGCCATATGGTGGCGAATGACGTGCGCATCACAGAAGCGCCAAAAACCCACCGCGATGGCTCACGCGGATTTTATTGCCTGGATAGTGTGGGGCACTTGCTGGAGTTTATTTATCATCCGCCGATTGTCCGTCACATGGCAGCTGCATAACGTCGCTGCTGCTTAGGCACAACAAAAAAGCCTCCAATGATTGGAGGCTTTTTTATCACTACTCTGCGAGAATTATTCGTTGGTAATCAGTTTGATAGTTAGCGTTTGATCCTTGTCCAGCACCGTCAGCAAGCGATCAATATTAGGGTGTTTGCCCGGATGATCTTCCGCATCATCAGTGTGCTCAGCATACAGTGCCAAGCCCTCGACTGCAGCATCAGTATTGAGCTCACCAAACACTTTAAACAAGTGATGATATACCTTGATGGAGCCTTGCGTACCTGGTTTGTTCTCAAGGACCCCGGCAGGTTGATTGTTTTCATCATACAGTTCAATGCGCTTAACATGATCGGCACTGTCCAGTGTGAGAAGGTTGTCACTAAATTTTTGCATGGTTGACTCTAGGTTACTACAAATCTTACAAATGATACGCGGTGCGTGTCATCACGGTTGAAGCCAGTTTCATCACGCGTTTTACCGGGGCGGGTAACACGGCGCCACCTAGCTGTTCAGCGGTTTTTGCGTGCTGTTGTTCGTCAATTTTCATTTGTGACACAATCGTGCGCGACATATGGTCCTGCGCGGGCAATGCTTGCAAATGGCTTTGTAAATGTGCCGAGACTTGATGTTCGGTTTCGGCTAAAAAACCAAGATTCCATTTGTCACCCAATAAGCCGGCAGCCACACCCAACCCAAAGCTTGCACCGAACCAGAGCGGATTCAACAGGCTCTTACGGCCACCCAATTCGTTGATACGCTGCTCACACCAAGCCAAATGATCCACCTCGTCGTGTGAGGCCTGTTTGAGGGCTTCCACATTCGCGGGATCACGCGAGACCAATGCTTGACCACTGTATAAGGCCTGCGCACAAACTTCACCAACATGATTCACCCGCATGAGTGCCGCCGCATGCTTACGCTCGCGGTCCGTCAATGTGCTATCACTCGTCATCTCTGATACTGGGTAAGGCCGACTGGCAACAGCGCTGCTGAACACTGTCCGTAGCCCCATGTCTAGCACGGCAATCGCTTTATCCAAACTGAGTGGTGGTAATGTCAACATGCTTCGCTCCGGGTAAGTAACACCTGCTTGCCCAGCCTTTTGCCGGCAAGCAGGTTAAGCCTTTATGGTTTAGCGGTACTTACTTTGGCGGGTTCTTGCGTTTTTTGCACTGGCAACCCTTTTAACAAGTTCATGGCTTGCGTGAACTGAAAATCATCTTTGCTGGCAGGCTCAATTGGGCCACGTGTTTCAGCATGCTTCTCTTCTTTCAGTTTTTCAGCAGCTGCTTTTGCTTTCGCTTCATCCGCCGCTTTATTGTCAGCGTTGCCTTTTGCATCGGTCGGGTTGGACAAATGGCGCTTCAAGTCTGCTTCATGCAAGCTCAGGCTTGGGTCTGAGCCATCATCTACCGTGATGTCCGGCACGATGCCTTTTGCTTGAATAGAACGACCATTCGGCGTGAAGTAACGGGCCGTAGTCAGTTTAATCGCGCTGCCATTATTCATTGGCAAGATCGTTTGCACTGAGCCCTTACCAAAACTCTGGATGCCCATGATGGTGGCGCGTTTGTGATCCTGCAGAGCGCCGGCGACAATCTCAGATGCGGAGGCAGAGCCTGCGTTGATCAGCACCACGATTGGCACAGACTTGAATTCTTCAGGCAAGTCTTTTAAGTAGTCCGATTTGCCGCGACGTGCATAGTCCATTGGTGTTGCGTTCAAACGCATTTTTGAATCCACCACGCGACCCTCGGTGTAAACCACCAAGTCATCTTTTGGCAGGAACGCGGCAGACACGCCAACCGCTGCATCTAATAAACCACCTGGATTGTTACGTAAATCAAGCACTAAACCCTTCAATGGTGTTTTGTTTTCAACTTGAAGGCTCTTGAGCGCTTTGGCTAAATCTTCACCAGTGCGGTCTTGGAACTGCGTGATGCGCACATAGCCGTAGCCTTGCTCAATCCATTTGTTTTTGACGCTTTGTGATTTGATCACCGCGCGCATCAGGGTAAACGTCAAAGGTTTATCTTCGCCTTTACGGATCACTGTGAGCACGATTTTTGTATCAGGTGTGCCGCGCATACGCTTCACGGCGTCGTTCAGGGTTAGGCCTCGCACTTGTGTGTCGTCTAACTTCATGATCAGGTCACCAGATTTCAGGCCCGCTTTGTAAGCAGGGCTATCTTCAATCGGCGTGACAACTTTTACCAATCCGTCTTCCATAGCGACTTCAATGCCTAAGCCACCAAACTCACCTTGCGTACCGGCTTGCAGCTCTTTGTAAGCATCGGCATCCATGAACGTGGAATGCGGATCTAAGCCTTGCAACATACCTGACAAGGCTTCGTTAATCAGCTTTTTGTCTTCCACTGGTTCAACGTAGTCGGACTTAACTTTGGCAAAAACCTCAGCAAAGACGCGCAACTCGTCAATTGGCAGTTGCGACATGGATGTTCTATCTGCCCAGGCAGAGATGTTGATACTGACCAAGATGCCTACGAACGCGCCTGCACCAAGCAAGCCGAATTTTTCTAATTTGGAACGCATACCATGCCTTGTGTGATCAATTGAGCGGAGAATATTACTTTATTAAGAATCAAGTTGCATCTGCGAAAACAACCTGTTTGCAGAGAGTGGAAAGAACGCATTTAAGTTCATTTTCCGCTATTTCAATAAAATTGACTATACTCTTCACGCAAATATTATTTAAAGTGAAACATGCAAAAGCCTATCGTAGAAATTGAGTTTTGTACACAGTGTCGTTGGCTATTACGCGCCGCCTGGCTGGCACAAGAATTATTGACGACGTTTGACACGGATTTGGCCTCTGTGAATCTGGTGCCCGGAACTGGCGGTATTTTGGAGGTGCGCTGTGATGGAGAGCTGATTTTTTCACGCAAAGCGGCTGGGCGTTTTCCCGAGGCGAAAGAGTTGAAGCAGTTGATCCGCGATTTGATCGACCCAGCGCGGTCTTTGGGGCACAGTGATTCGCCAGTCAAAGGGCACAGCGATTAACACTATATGGTGAGATCACCTTATTTAGAGGCTTCAACTTCTAGTCGTTTGGCGCCATTGTAGCGAGCGCTCCAGTAGCGCTCGTCCATGTTTTCGACGCGCACTTTAGCACCGGCGCGGGGGGCATGAATAAACTGATTATTGCCGACGTAAATGCCCACATGCGAGAAGGCGGATTTTAAGGTATTAAAAAACACCAGATCACCGGGCTGTAATTCTTCGCGTTTGACGGCGTTGCCCAATTCGCTGATGGTGCGCGCGGAGGGTGGTAAAGAAATTTGCGCGGCTTGTTTAAACACATATTGCACGAAACCGCTGCAATCAAAGCCAGTTTCTGGGCTGCGACCGCCATATTTGTAATCAACACCGGTCAAACTCAGCGCGCGGATCATGATTTCTTCCACTTTATCTGACCAGCTGCCCGCCACGCCAGCTTGGCTTTCAATCACCTGCTCTTGTGAATAGTTGTACGCGTTTTGCCAGCGCTTATCATCGCCCGGTGCGGCGACGCTTTTGCATTGGCATAACAGTACGCTGACCAATAATGCCGCCAGCCGAATAAATGATTTATTCATCACAATCAAGGGTTTAAAGTTTAGGGTTTGAGGTGGAACAGAAATCGCTACAGGCCAAACCTTGCCATACTTTGCCTGTCGGCGCAAGTTTTTAGGGGTTTTTCTGCCTGAGTCGTCAGCGTGAATGACGCTATTTTCACAAAAATGCGTGTCTAGATTGGCCGAGCTCGTGGGATAATTAGACTATGTCTTTACAGCAACAAGTCAGTGCCGCGTTTTCAGAGCACGGGTCTTTGGCCCAGGCGATGCCTGATTTTCGCAGCCGTCCCCAGCAACAAGAGATGGCACAGGCCATTGCCGAAGCGATCGAGCAACAACAGCAATTGGTGGCGGAAGCGGGCACAGGCACAGGCAAAACTTATGCTTATCTGGTGCCAGCGTTGCTGTCGGGCGGCAAAGTCATTATTTCAACTGGCACCAAAACCTTGCAAGATCAGTTGTATCAACGCGACCTGCCTGCCGTGCGCGAAGCCCTCAAAGTGCCTGTCACCGTCGCGATGCTCAAAGGCCGCGCCAATTACATTTGCCATTACCACCTGCAACGAGCGAGTCAAGAGGGCCGTTTTCAATCGCGGGAGGACGCGCAATATATCCCCTTGTTGCAGAGCTTTGCCGAACATAGCACCAGCGGTGATAAAGCTGAGTTGGTTGAGGTGCCCGAACAAGCTACGGTGTGGCAGCAAGTCACCTCCACCCGCGACAATTGTGTCGGCCAGGATTGTCAGTTTTACAAACAATGTTTTGTGATGGAGGCGCGCAAGCAAGCCTTAGCTGCTGACGTCGTGGTGGTGAACCACCATTTGTTTTTTGCCGATGTGATGCTGCGGGACGAAGGCGTTGCTGAGTTGTTGCCCAGTGCCAATACCGTGGTCTTTGATGAGGCACATCAACTGCCAGAAGTGGCGGGCTTGTTTTTTGGCGAGGATATTTCAACTTCGCAATTAATGGATTTAGCGCGTGATAGTCAAATGGCTTATCTCACCCTGGCCAAAGACTGCGTAGCGCTCAGTGAGGCGGTGCCGCCGCTAGAAAAAGCCTGCCGCGATTTCAGGCTGGTGTTCCAGTTTGAGGGCGCGCGCATGCCCGTGCAAAAAGCACAGACGTTAAAAAAATTTGATGAAGCGTATCAAAGTTTGCTGCAATCATTGGCTGCGCTGACCGCTGTGCTTGAAACGCAAGCCGGACGTGATCCCCTGTTGGAGAAATGTTGGCAGCGCGGCGAAGCGCTACTGGCTTTGCTGGAGGCATGGTTAAAAGGAAATCATGCCAATCTGGTCCGCTGGGTAGAGGTGTTTAGCCAAAGTGTGCAATTGCATGCGACACCACTGAGTGTCGCCGATGGGTTTGGCAAGCAACTCAATGCGCAGCCGCGCGCTTGGATTTTCACGTCTGCCACGTTGGCTGTAAAAAGTGATTTTAGCCATTATCAAGGCCAAATGGGCTTGCTGGCGGCGCAGACCAAGCATTGGCAAAGTCCTTTTGATTATGGCCAGCAGGCGTTGTTGTATGTGCCCACTGGCATGCCTGAACCCAACAGCATCGCCTACACCGCAGCAGTCGCAGCCATGAGCTTGCCCGTGTTGCAAGCCAGCCGAGGCCGTGCCTTTGTGTTGTGTACCTCGTTAAAGGCCATGCGTGAAGTGCATGCGCTACTCAAGCAAGCTTTCGAAACGCAAGGCTTAGATTATCCATTGCTCATGCAAGGCGAGAGTAACCGCACTGAGTTGCTGGATCGCTTTCGTGCCCATGGCAACGCTGTATTGGTCGGCTCGCAAAGCTTTTGGGAGGGCGTGGATGTGCGCGGTGAGGCCTTGTCGTGTGTAATTATCGACAAACTGCCATTTGCACCGCCAGACGACCCGGTACTCTCGGCCAGAATCGAAAAAATGAATGCCGAAGGCAAGAATGCTTTTATGGAATATCAACTGCCTTATGCGGTCATCACGCTCAAGCAAGGGGCTGGCAGGTTAATTCGGGATGAGCAGGATCTGGGCGTGCTGATGATTTGCGATCCACGCTTGGTAGAAAAACCCTACGGCCGGCGCATCTGGCAAAGTTTGCCGCCGTTTAGGCGCACGCGCGTACAGCAAGAAGTCGAAGACTTTTTTGCGCTCATTAATAGCGTTGCTTAGCCATGCAAGCTATTCCGTCGCACGAATACACCCTGACTGCCATTCGCGCGCAAGGGGCGGGCGGCCAAAACGTCAATAAAGTCTCGTCTGCCATTCATCTTCGCTTTGATATTCAAGCTTCCAGCTTGAGTGCAGTGATCAAGGCGCGCTTGTTACAAAGCAGAGATCAACGCATCACTGCAGAAGGGGTGTTGGTGATTAAGGCGCAGCAATATCGCACGCAAGAGGCGAATAAGCGTGATGCCGTTGCACGTTTACATGAGACTGTGCATGCGGCAAGCCATGTGCATGCGGTGCGTTATGCCACCAGGCCAACGTTGGCCTCTAAAAAACGCAGAGTGGCTGGAAAGATGCAACGCGGCGCAGTCAAACAGGGGCGCGGCAAGGTGGTAGAGGATCTTTAAATAACGGTTGTTGACGCATTTATTCAACCTGCTTGGCAATAAAAAAGCCACGGCAACCTGCGAAAGTTGACGTGGCTTTTAAGATACACGCAGGTGCAAATGCAAGCCTAGGCGCAGCGCTTACGAGCGGTAATCTGCGTTAATTTTCACATAATCATAAGAGAAATCACAGGTCCATACCGTCGCATTGGCAGCCCCTCGATTCAGTACGACACGTACCAGAATGTCACTTTCTTGCATCACTGCGGCACCTTGAGCTTCAAGGTAGCTCGCGGCACGGCCGCCTTTTTCAGCCACCAGCACGTCACCCAAGTATAATTGCATGGTGTTGACGTTTAAGTCTTCAATGCCCGCATAGCCAATCGCCGCCAGAATGCGCCCGAGATTTGGGTCTGAGGCAAAAAATGCCGTTTTAATCAGCGGCGAGTGCGCAATCGCATAGGCGACTTTGCGACATTCTTCTTCACTTTGCCCAGCTTCAACCTGAATCGTCATGAATTTGGTGGCGCCTTCGCCATCGCGCACAATCGCTTGCGCCAGCTCGACCGCAACCGCCGTCAACGCTTCCTGAAGGCGGACAAATTCGGCGCTGTCTTCCTCTATCACGGCATTGCCAGCTTGACCTGTCGCCATCAAAATCAGGCTGTCATTGGTGCTGGTGTCGCCATCCACCGTGATGCAGTTAAATGACTTGTTGACTGCGTGCTGGATGATGCGATCCAGTGCCGCTTGGCTAATGGCGGCGTCAGTCGCGATGTAGCCCAACATGGTGGCCATGTTCGGGTGAATCATGCCAGAGCCCTTGCTGATGCCTGTGATGGTCACGGATTGGCCATCGATGGTCAGCTGGCGTGAAGTGCCTTTGGCGACGATGTCCGTCGTCATGATCGCCTCGGCTGCGTTTAGCCAATTATCTTCTTTCAAATTAGCCACCGCTGGTGCAATGCCTGCCAACAATCTGTCCATCGGCAACGACTCAAGGATCACCCCGGTCGAAAACGGCAGCACTTGCTCGGGGCTGATATTAAGCGCTTGCGCGACCCCGATGCAGGTGGCGAGCGCGTCGTCTAAGCCTTGTTGGCCAGTGCCCGCGTTGGCGCAGCCCGTGTTCACCAGCAATGCGCGGATGCCTTGCTGTTGCTTTAGATGTGCTTTACACACGGTCACGGGCGCCGCACAGAAGCGATTAAGTGTAAACACGCCAGACACGCTGCTGTTTTCCGGCACGGTGATGACCAGCACATCTTTACGGTTTGGTTTGCGAATATGTGCTTGGGCAAAGCCTAGTTGTACCCCTTTGACGGGCAACAGGGCGCTAGCAGCAGGAGCAGAAAGTTTGACGGGCATTCGTTTTCCTTCAGAGGTTCAAAAGAATCATTTTTAGGGATCAATCAAGCACGACGCCAAGTCGTCCCTTGTGGGGTATCTTCGAGGATAATGCCCGCTTGCGCTAAGGCAGCACGAATGCGATCAGCTTCGGCATAATTCTTGGCAGATTTCGCGGCAATACGCGCTGCGATCAGGCCCTCGATATCCAGGGCGCTGCTGGCTTCCCCTTGCATAAATTGCTCTGGGTCGCGCTGCAATAAACCGATCACGGCGGCTAAGTGTTTGAGCAATGCGCCGGTACTGCCTGATTTGTCTTTGTTTAATTCGTTTGCAAGCTCAAACAGGACAGCAATGGCTTCTGGGGTGTTAAAGTCGTCATCCATCGCCTGCTTGAATTTGGCCGCTTGTGGGTGATCCCAATCCACGCTGCCCTCGGCGATTTCAACGCCACGCAACGCGGTGTATAAGCGAGTGAGTGAGGCCTTGGCATCCTCTAAATGGCTATCTGAGTAGTTGAGTGGGCTGCGGTAGTGCGCGCGCAAAATAAAAAATCGCAACACTTCAGGGTCGTAGGTTTCAAGTACTTCACGAATGGTAAAAAAATTGCCCAGCGATTTGGACATTTTTTCGTCATCTACGCGGATGAAACCGTTATGCATCCAGTAGTTAGCCATGGTGCAACCATGCACCGCCTCTGATTGCGCAATTTCATTTTCGTGGTGCGGGAACTGCAAATCTTGACCGCCACCGTGAATATCAAAGTGCGCGCCGAGATGGGCTGCACTCATCACTGAACACTCAATGTGCCAGCCCGGTCGACCGTTGCCCCAAGGCGAAGCCCAGTAGGGTTCGCCGGGTTTTGCGGATTTCCACAGCACAAAGTCCAGCGGGTCAAGTTTGTGTCCATCGATATCCACGCGCTCACCAGCCCGCAAGTCATCCAAGGTTTTGCCAGAGAGTTTGCCGTAATCATTAAACTGCCGCACTTTGTAAAATACATCGCCATTGCTGGCTTGGTAGGCAAAACCTTTGTCTATCAGCTGCGTGATCATGTCCAGCATCCCTTGCACATGTTCAGTTGCCCGTGGCTCAAGGTCTGGCCGTAAGATGCCGAGTTTTGCGGAGTCTTCGTCCATTGCAGTAATGAAGCGTTGCGTCAGATTTTGGATGCTCTCGTTGTTTTCGTTGGCGCGTTTGATGATTTTGTCGTCAATATCGGTGATATTACGCACATACCGCACCGTATAACCACTGGCACGAAACCATCGCGCCACCATGTCAAACACCACCATCACGCGTGCATGGCCTAAATGGCAAAAGTCATACACGGTCATGCCACAAACATATAAGTTGACTGTTTTTTCGGTGATTGGCTGAAAGTCTTGTTTGCGACGAGAGAGGGTGTTGTATAGTTTTAACATGCGAACGAAATGTAAAAAGAATTAATGCGTGATAAAATTAGCAAGCGTGTTTTATGGTTTATTTGTGTTAAAAATGTGAGGCTTGCGTTAGGGATTGGTGAGGCATGACTGGACGAGAATCTGTCGTCAGGCACACCAAGCAGCACACAAATGGATGCCGTATTACAACGTAATAATCACCTAAACGCGCACTGTCTCTTGTACAATTCAAGTATAACATACTGCCAAAAATCAACGATTGCTCAGGTAACAAACTCATGAACGCAACATTCAAAAAATCTTTACTGGTTTTGGGCCTGCTTTTAAGCCAAGCCACTTTACCCTACCCAGCATTGGCCGGACAGACCAATGTCGAATTGCGGGAAATTAATCAGTTATCTGAACAAGGCAATCAAGCCGCAGCGCTTGAGCGCGTGAACAGTTATTTGTCTTCGAATCCTAAAAATGCCGAAGCCATGTTCATGCGCGGCGTGATTTTAGTAGAGCTGGGTAAGCGCGATGATGCGATTAAGTCCTTTACCGAATTGACTGAAAAATATCCTAATTTGCCCGAGCCCTATAACAATTTAGCCGTTTTGTATGCCGACCAAGGACAGTACGACAAGGCCCGAAAAGCGTTAGAGTCAGCGATCAAAACGCACCCAAGCTATGCCACTGCGCATGAAAATTTGGGGGATATTTATGCGCGCATGGCCTCTGAGGCCTACGACAAAGCGCTTAAACTGGATACCTCCAACAGCCGTGCCCAAAGCAAATTGGCCATGATTACCGATTTGTTTGGCGGTAAACGCAGTGTTGCGCGCGCCACCAGCACGGTGCCGCCAGCGCCTACACCAAGCGTGACACCGCCGCCCGCTGCCCCCGCGGCCGTGACTCCGCCACCAGTGGCTGTGACCCCGCCAGTGAGTGTTGAGAGCAAAAAACCTGCAGTGGTTGAAGCCAAGCCGGTGGAGCAAAAGTCGAGCAGTGACCAGCAGGCGCATGCTGTGCAAGAGGCGGTCAATGCTTGGGCAGAGGCTTGGGCGGCGCAAAATGTGGATAAATATTTAGATAGTTACGCCAAGGACTTTAAAACGCCAGGCGGAGAAACGCGTAAACAGTGGGAAGCTACCCGTCGCGATCGTGTCAGCCGCCCCAATAAGATTACGGTCAAATTAAGTAATGTCGTTGTAAAAATGGACGGTGATAATTCAGCCAAAGTGACGTTCCGTCAAATGTATAAAGCCACAGGCCTCGATGCTAGTTCAAATAAAACACTCAATCTAGTCAAAGAAGGCAACCGCTGGTTAATTCAACAAGAGCGCGTGGGTAAGTTCTAACCTAGCTTGAATCTCATCATGCACTGGCAAGATCGCCCCGCTGAGGGGTGATCTTGCGGGCTTTCGTGCGTAAATTTTAATTAAAATAAATGTATAATAATGGTATGAGGAGTCTAAGAAAGTACTGCTATATTGCATTTGTCAGTGCTGCGCTATTGCCATGGAATGCAACCGCGGTTAACCATGAAGCGTTAACGGCCCGTCTGTTCGTCCAAAATAAAAACACCAATGCGGTTGAGCGGATGCTGGTACAGACGTTGCAATCCATCAAAGAGGGCCGTCTGCAACAGGCGCTGGATTATGTTGACCAGTTACTGACGATTTCGCCTAATTTTGCCCTCGCTCACCTCATTCATGGCGATTTGCTCTCTGCCAAAGCCAGAATCCTAAACAATTTTGGCGATGCGAATGCAGCGGACAGCACACGTATACAAGACTTCAAAGAAGAAGCGGAAATCAGAATCCGCAACTATTTTGACCGCAATCGTGGCTTGACCCAGCCGAACATGCTGGTAGAGCTGTCTGAAAAACAAAGCCATGTCTTGTTTGTTGACACTGCCCGCTCACGCTTATATGTCTACGAAAAAGGCGAGGGCGATGTGCTGCGCTATGTCGCTGATTATTACGTCACCATCGGTAAAAATGGGATTGGGAAAAAGGATCAAGGGGACAAGCGCACGCCGATTGGCGTTTATTTTGCGTCCCGCAAGCTGAATCGACCCTTGCCAGATTTGTATGGCGATGCTGCTTATCCACTCAATTATCCCAACGAAATTGATAGCTACGAGCGTAAAACAGGCTCTGGTATTTGGATTCATGGCACCCCGCGAGACACTTATAGCCGCCCACCACGCGCCAGCGATGGTTGCGTCGTGCTGTCTAACCCCGACATGCAAGCCCTGCAAGCGATATTGCAAGTTGGCAATACGCCGGTGGTGATTGGGGTAAATTTTCAGTGGGTAACCCCGGAGTCATTGCGGCAACAGACACGCACCAAGGCAGATTTGAAGTCTGCGATTGAAGATTGGCGCAAAGATTGGGCGGCGCAAAATACCGCGGCTTATCTGTCGCATTACACCAACGACTTTTTTTATGCTGAAGGCGACTTGTCTAAGTGGGCCAGCTATAAGCGTCAGATTCAGGCGAATAAACCGAAAGTCAGTGTCCATTTATCGGATGTCAGCATGTTCACTTATCCGAACGCTAATAGACCAATGGTGGTCGTAGACTTTGAGCAGGAATATACAAGTGCTGCCTTACGTAATGTCATGAAAAAGCGACAGTACTGGGTGCAGGAGAATGGTGAATGGAAAATTTTGTACGAAGGATCAGCCTAATGCGTGTGTTGTCTTGGATGTTGGGATGTTGTTTGTTTGCGGCCGTGGCCGGCGCGAATGCAGCAACGCAAGTGATGTTTGAAACCAATCAGGGGACCTTTGCGGTTGAAGTCTACCCCGAAAAAGCGCCTAAAACCGTTGAAAACTTTCTGCAATATGTCAAAGATGGCTTCTACACCAATACCATTTTTCACCGCGTCATTGGTCGCTTCATGATGCAGGGCGGTGGTTTTGACCGCGAATTAAACGAAAAGCCAACGCGTGCACCCGTGATTAACGAAGCTGGAAATGGGCTAGTGAACCAGACCGGCACCATCGCCATGGCAAGAACACCGGACCCTAACTCGGCGACTGCCCAGTTTTTTATCAATGTGGCGGATAACCAGTTTTTGGATTACAGCGGCCCGGAGCCTGATCGCATTGGTTACTGCGTGTTTGGTAAGGTGGTGTCTGGCATGGATGTGGTGTTTAAAATCAGCAACTTGCCGACAGGTAACCAACGCGGCTTTTCAGATGTGCCGATTCGTACGGTCATCATTAAACGTGCAACGATCGTGACAAGCAAGTAACGGTCATCCCTTAATAAACGGAGAATATTTTGGTCAAACTGACTACCAATTTTGGTGACATCACCATTGAACTTTACGCTGACAAAGCGCCTATCACTGTCGCTAACTTTTTGAGCTACGTAGAAAAAGGGTTTTATGAAGGCGTGATTTTTCATCGCGTCATTAGCGACTTTATGATTCAGGGCGGTGGTTTTGACACCAACATGAAACAAAAAGCCACAGACGCAACCATCAAAAATGAAGCGGATAATGGCTTGTCGAATGACAAATATACGTTGGCAATGGCGCGCACCATGGTGCCGGATTCAGCGTCGGCACAGTTTTTTATCAACGTCAAAGATAACGCCTTTTTGAATTTTAGCGCACCCACCAGCCAAGGCTGGGGCTACTGTGTGTTTGGCAAAGTGGTTGAAGGTATGGAGGTGGTCGATAAGATCAAAGCCGTGCCGACGACCAGCCGTGCCGGTCATCAGGATGTGCCAGTCGAGCCAGTGATCATCGAAAAAGCCGTCGTGGTTGCGTAAAGCATGACCACCTGGATCGTTTCTGATCTGCATTTATGTGCGCAAAGGCCTGCGGTAACGCAGGCTTTTTTGCATTGGTTGGATGCTGAAGTAGCCAACGCCGAGGCGCTCTACATTCTCGGTGATTTTGTCGAGGTGTGGGTCGGCGATGATATTCTCCAGGATGCGGTGTACGGCGCAGCGTTTGTTCCAATTGTGCAAGCGTTGCGCCGATTGTCAGATCAGGGCGTCCGCCTGTTTTTTATGCACGGCAACCGAGACTTTTTGATCAGTGACGCGTTCGCTGCGGCATGCGGGATGCAGATCTTGCCTGATCCCACATTGTTGGTGCTGGGTGAGAAGCGCGTGTTGCTCACGCATGGCGATGCTTTGTGTACCGATGATGTGGCTTATCAACAGTTCAGAGCGCAAGTGCGAGATCCACAATGGCAGCAGGCCTTTTTGGCGCAGCCCTTGCAGGTCAGGCGCGCGTTTGCCGAGCAAGCACGAACGCAAAGTGCGCACACAAAAGCCACGCAAACCATGGCGATTATGGACGTGAACGCCGAGGCGGTAGCGAACTTATTGCGCGGCTACGACTACCCAGATATTCTCTTGCATGGCCATACGCACCGTCCGGCTCAGCACACTGCTCGCGTGGATGGTCATGGTTATGAACGTTGGGTGCTTGGCGATTGGCATGACACTGCGCAAGTGGTGCGTATTGATCAAGCGGCGATGCGTTTAACGACGTTGACTCTGCGCTAAGCTAGTCGCGCAGTGTTTAAGCAGCATCGTATCAAATAGCGCATAAGCAATATTTGATACGATGAGATGGAGACTATTTTCTGGACTGCTGTCCGAACTCATGCGGCCTGACCTGCGCCGCGATTTTATCCAGCACGCCATTAATATATTTGTGACCATCAATGCCGCCGTAGGACTTTGCCAGCTCTACGCCTTCGTTAATTGCCACGCGATACGGGATGCTGACATCGAACATCAACTCATAGCCGGAGATGCGCAGAATCGCATGCTCAATCGGGCTCAGTTCTTCTAACTGTCGGTCAATGAACTGGCTGATGGTGTTGTCAATGTCACTGGTGTGGTCCAATACGCCAGTCAACAACTGCTTGAAGTAAACCTCATCGGCCTTGAAATAATCCGGATCATCCAAGCTGTCTAAGCGTAATTGTTTTACATCGCCTGCGTTCATGCGGTTGCTGTACAACGCTTTGAGCGCAAGCTCACGCGATTTCCGACGGTTTTTACTGCCTTTGCTCTTGGCGGGTGCACTCGACGAAGCTGAATTTGGCTGATCCGCTGCTTTATCCTGGCTCATAGTGCATTCACCAAGTTGGCCATTTCAATCGCTACTTGCGCGGCTTCGGCGCCTTTGACTGCGGTGCGCGCTTCAGCTTGCGCATCGTCCTCTGTGGTGAGGATCGCATTGGCGACTGGCACACCGGTGTCGCGCTGCACTTCGGAGATGCCGCGCGCTGACTCATTAGCTACCACCTCAAAATGATACGTTTCGCCACGAATAATCGCGCCCAAGGCAATCAATGCATCATAGGCCTCAGACAATGCCATATGCTGCAATATCAGCGGTGTTTCTAAAGCACCGGGCACAGTGGCCAGGGTAATGTCGTCTGCGTTAACGCCCAGTTTAATCAGTTCTTGCTCGCAGGCTTGTAGCAAGCCTGCGCCAATGTTGTCATTAAAGCGGGATAAAACGATACCGATTTTTTTACCGGCGCCGTTCAGGTTGGGGGAGATTTTGTTCACTTGTGCGTCCGTGGCTGAAACCATAAAACGCTATTTTAACCCAAACGGCCCGCTTACGGGATTATGCGAATAAGGCCCACGCTTTCTGCACCGTCATCCAAATACCATAAGTGATGGGAATCAGCACCGCTAACCAAGCAAGCTTGACCAACATGGCAGGCGTTTTTTGTTGCAGTTGACCCACATGTGCGCTCGTTCCTTGGCTAGACTTGCCGCTATTTTGTTCAGCGGCCAGTTCACTGTCTGACATAAAGTACTTGTCAGCCACCGGTCTCACCAACAAGTTAGCGACGAAACCAACGCCCAGCAAGGCAGCCAGCGTCATGAAAATCGGCGCATAAATGTCGGCATAGGCAATGTTGGCCTCCATGCGCACATCGTGCATGTAGTTGACAATCACCGGCCCAAGTATGCCCGCGGTGGACCAGGCCGTGAGTAGACGACCATGAATCGCCCCAACGAACTGGGTGCCGAACAAATCTGCCAAGTAAGCGGGAATCGTCGCAAAGCCGCCACCATACATCGAGGCAATGATACAAAACACCAGCAAAAACAAAGCGAGTTGATGGTGGTTAGCGGCATAAGCCCCGCAAACATACATCATGATACCCAGCACAAAAAAGATAAAATAAGTGGTTTTACGGCCGAGTTTGTCTGACGAAGTGGCCCAGCCAATCCGACCAAAAATATTAAACAATGAAATCAGACCGACAAAGCCAGCACCAAACGCGGCAGCGGCGGCGGTGAGGGCTTCATCCGCTTTAATCTCGGCAAACCCCAGCGTGGGTTGACCAATCAAAACACCACCAAAGGTTTCTTGCAGCATCGGCGCAGCCGCACCAATAATGCCAATCGCGGCTGATACATTCATGCACAAAATCAGCCACAATAACCAGAATTGCGGCGTTTTGTGGGCATTTTTGAGATGGACATGCCGCGTCGCTACTAAGCGGTTATGCTGCACATTTGGTGGGGTCCAACCGGCTGGTTTCCAGTTCGCCGCTGGGACGCGATAACCGAGTGAGCCGCAAGTCATAAATACCGCGTAAATCAAAGCCAGCACGATAAAGGTTTGCCAAACGCCGGGTGCGCTGGGTGTGGCGAATATGCTCATCAGTTTGGTCGCCAGCGGTGAGCCAATCATAGCGCCGCCGCCAAAGCCCATAATGGCGAGACCAGTGGCCATCCCTCGGCGATCCGGAAACCACTTAATCAGCGTGGATACCGGTGAAATGTAGCCCAAGCCTAAGCCGATGCCACCGATAACACCGCTGCCCAGCCACATCATCCACAGCTGATGTTGGTATACCCCCAGCGCTGAAATCAATAAGCCACCGCACCAACAGAGCATGGCCACCAAACCTGCTTTGCGCGGCCCGGCACGTTCCAGCCATCCACCCCACACCGCTGCAGAGCAGCCCAACAACACAAAAAATAAAGTGTACATCCAGCCTAAGTCAAACTGCGTCCAGTTGCAATCGGTGGCGACCAAGGCTTTTGCCGTCCCTGCTAGTTTGTCCGCAAAAGTCGTCGCACCCGCGGCGCAAGCGGCAACTGGCTTACCGTCAGCCCCTGTGATTGCATTACCAAGTGGTTTCCAAAATACGCTAAAGCCGTAGGCCATGCCAATGGAAAGGTGTACCGCCAACGCTGCCGGCGGTACCAGCCAGCGATTAAAATGATCGCCAGCAGTGATATGTTCTTTTGAAAGATTCAGCAAGATAAAAAACCCCTTTTTTAAGTCGGTTACATCTTGTTACAGTTCGGGTCAAAAGGCAATAACGGCAAAATTAAATTTATGTGATGTTGTCATTAAAATGTCATAATTCATTCATAAACTGACGAGCATTAAATCAATAGTATTGGTTTCAATATTGCTTAAAGGGAGTGTCATGGCAGCAGCGAATATTTTGGTGGTAGAAGACGAGCCGGCGATTCAAGAATTGTTAGCCTTGAACATCAAACAGGCCGGTCATCACGCGATCCGCGCCACCAGTGTTGAACATGCACAAATGTTATTGCGCGAAACGATGCCTGATCTCATTTTGCTCGATTGGATGTTGCCTGGGATGAGCGGTATCGAGTTTGCGCGTCGTTTGAAATCTGACAGTCTGACCAAAGAAGTGCCCATTATCATGCTCACCGCTCGCGGCGACGAGTTTGATAAAGTACGTGGCCTAGAGGTCGGGGCGGACGACTATGTGACTAAACCATTTAGTCCGCGCGAATTGAATGCCCGTATCAAAGCGGTGCTGCGCAGACGTGCCCCACAAATGACGGATGACCCCATCGAAATTGCTGGTTTGCACCTAGACCCCACCACCCATCGCGTGACTGGTCACAATGTGCATATTCCACTGGGACCAACCGAGTTTAAGTTGCTCCACTTTTTTATGACGAATCCAGAGCGGGTGCATAGCCGCACGCAATTACTGGATAAAGTCTGGGGCGATCGGGTCTTTGTTGAGGATCGCACGGTAGATGTGCACATTCGCCGTCTACGCAATGCACTGGTGGCTTCAAAGCATGAAGAAATGATCCAAACCGTGCGTGGGTCAGGTTATCGCTTCTCCGTCCACACCGAACCTGGCCTGTAAGGCAGTTGTCGTGGTCTAGTTCTTGATTTATTTGAGCGTGAGTGGTCTCACGCTCTATCCGCGGACAGGGTGTCGTGATACGCTTGCGCGTGTTAATTTTTCACGACAAATGCCCGATGAATTTTGCTTTCAACCTAAGGTGCCCTACCGACAGCGTTCGCTGGTTAATGCGCTTGTTTTGGCTCGGGTTGCTCATTTGGGTCGCACTCACGTTTCGCCAGCATGGCATCAGCAATGATGAGTATGTGCAACATACTTATGGGCAGATGTTGCTCGACTGGTATCAATCCGGTTTTAAAGACCAAGATGCCTTCCACTATCGAAATCTCTACCTCTATGGTGGGTTATTTGATATCGTTGCCGCCGCCCTAGATCCTTACATTCCCATCATGATCTGGGATATCCGTCACTTGCTGTCAGCCTTATTCGGTCTGCTTGGTTTTTACGGCGTCGCCAGATTTGCCCACCTGCTGGGTGGCGAGCGCTTAGCACTGCTGGCGATGACCTTGTTGTTTCTCACGGTGTCTTGGTCAGGCACCATGTTCACCCACACCAAAGATGTCCCTTTTGCGACCTGCATGCTATGGGCGCTGTATGCGACAGCGCTGGTGGCGCGTGACATGGAGCAAGTCAGTGGTAGGGTCATTGTATTGCTGGGTTTTGCGGTGGGTGGCGCGCTTGGGTTGCGCGTCGGCGGTGCGTTTGCAGTGATTTATTTGGTGTTATTGGTAATCTTGCGGGTGTTGCTAGACCATCGGCAATATCGCACACCCCTGCTTTCTCGCCTGTTGCGCATGGTAGTGGTGTTATTGCCTGCAGCCGTTTTAGCCTTTGTGTTTATGGCGATGTGCTGGCCATGGAGCGTGATCGAGGCCGACAATCTACTTGAAGCGGCTAAGTCCTTCTCGCACTTTGACTTTAATATGCAGACGATTGCCAATGGGGTCGTCTACAACATCAGTGAGGTGCCACGCAGTTATCTGTTCCAATATCTGATGGTCAAGTTGCCAGAAGCCGCCTTGCTGGGTTTGTGCGGTGTGCCTTTGTTGTGGCTTGCGGGCCAATTGGCTTGGCGCAAGGCGGATCAGGCCACACGGATGCCGATGGCCACCTTGCTAGTGGGCATTTTGTTCCCGCTTATTTTTGTGATGGATGATCGCCCTGCCTTGTATAACGGCGTGCGGCACTTTACCTTTTTGTTGCCCTTGTTGACGATTTTTGCTGCTTGGGCGATTGTTGCGGTGTGGCGAGCCTTGGCGAATACTACGCTACAGGGGCGCTGCGTTTATCAAGCGATTTGGGCTGGCGTCATTGGCGGTTTAATGCTCGTTAATTTAGTGGATATTGTGCAACTGCATCCTTATCAATATGTGCGCCTCAACCGCTTGGCCGGCGATCAAACGCATGCACAATTCAAGTGGGAAGGCGACTACTGGTCAAGTGCTTTGCGCGCCGCCACTGATCAACTCACCGAGATGCCACTGCCCGCGCGCGAAAAACCATACTGGGTGGCCGCCTGTGTCGATACGCCGCAAATGGAGCCCTACCTTGACGGCCGATTCGCGGTCACCCGCCGCTGGGATCAAGCTGACTTCTTTTTGTCTACCACCAATATGCACTGTCATGAAGTGATGAAAGGCAAATTGATCGGTGGCGTCCAGCGTCAGGGTATGTGGCTGGCAGTGATTAAAGATCGCCGCCAGTTACAAGGCGATGATCGTTTAGCCACGCCAGCCAAAAATTAGTGGCAATCCGCTACAATAAGCACAGTCCAATTTCAAACGTGATGCCATGACCCCCGTCGAATCCAATCGTGCAACCGCCCAACCGCATATTACGGTCATGGTGCCGGCCTACAACGAAGAAAAAAATATTGCCAATACGCTCCACAATATTCGTGGCGTGTTGCAACAGATGTCCCCCTACTGGGATATGGTGGTGGTGGACGACGGCAGCCGAGATCAAACCGCGCAGGTGGTGCAGTCACTGGTGACTGACTATCAGGTCACCTTGGTCAGGTTCTCACGCAATTTTGGTAAAGAAAACGCGATCAGTGCTGGCTTGGGTTATGCCAAAGGCGATCTGGTGATCTGCATGGATGCCGATGGCCAGCATGCCTCCGAATTGATGGTGACCATGTTGGAAAAGTGGCGTGAAGGCTATGACATGGTCTACGCCGTGCGCCAAGACCGCGAGCAAGAGTCGTCTTTTAAATTGTGGGGCTCACGGCTGTTTTACCGCATGATGAGCGCCAGCACCCATGTTGACATTCCGCGCGATGCCGGCGATTTTCGTCTGATGAATCGTGCCGTGGTCGATGCCCTTTGTGCGTTACCTGAGCGTAACCGCTTCATGAAGGGCATTTATGCCTGGGTCGGTTATAAGTCAATAGGGATTCCTTACACACCATTGCCGCGCTTGCATGGTGAAAGTGCCTACTCAAAACTCAAATTGATTGCGTTGGCGTGGACAGGCATTACCAGTTTTTCAGTGTTACCGCTGCGCTTGGCTAGTTTAACCGGGGCCACACTCGCCTTGTTGGCTTTCTTTTATGGCACCATCGTGGTCATCGACGCCTTGTTTTTTCATGAGTCGGTGCCCGGCTGGCCGACGGTGGTGGCCAGTATGATGTTTTTTGCGGGTGTGCAGCTATTATTTATTGGCGTGCTGGGCGAATATCTGGCGCGCGTCTATGACGAGGTTAAAGGTCGTCCCCCTTACATTGTGGCTGAGGTGATTGCCCCAACCACTGTGCGACGTCAGTCTTGAGAGCTCCATGCGCGCCTCGGTATTAGGTTTTGTCAGCGTAGGCGCTCTGGCGGCAGCCGTTCATTATATTGTGGCCTTGTTGGCCCACGCCTTGGGCTGGCAAGCCACCAGTGCGAATTGGATGGGTTTTTTATGTGCCTTTCCGGTCAGCTATATTGGTCATCGCCACTGGTCTTTTCGAGGCACGCAGGCCGCACATGTTGCCGCTTTTTTCAAGTTCTTAGCGGTGGCACTGCTTGGGTTTTTAGGCAATCAAGTGCTGTTGTGGCTTGCGCTGACCTACACGCCGCTGCCATTTTGGTGTGTACTGGGCATGGTGATGGTGTTGGTCGCGGTGAGCACTTGGTTGTTGAGCAGGTTTTGGGCCTTTAAGCATGATTAAGAGGTGTTATGGCTAAGGTGATTATTTGTGCCGATGATTACGCACAATCGGCGGCGATTGATGACGCCATTTTGACGCTGATTGAGCGCGGGATATTGAGCGCGACCTCCTGCATGACCTTGAGCCCGCGCTGGCCTGAGAGTGCCAAGCAGCTCAGTGCGCAATTGCGCCAGCAGGCAGACTTTGGCGTGCATCTTGACTTTACGCATTTTTCACAAGCCATGCGCGCTTCTCATCCTGCATTGGTGTTGCGCAGTGTGTGCGGCATGCTGAATCGGCAAGCCGTGCAAACCAATATTCAGCAGCAGCTGGATGCTTTTGAGCAAGCGGTACAAACGCCGCCAGACTATATCGATGGCCATCTACACGTGCATCAATTGCCGATCATTCGCGAGGCACTCGTCGCCACCATGCAAGATCGTTATGGGCATTTACCCACTGAGCAGCGCCCTTGGTTGCGCATCTCAAGCCCGCCGCTGGCGAGTGGCCTCAAGGCCCGTATTATTCATCATTTAGGCGCGCGCGCATTGCAGCATTTAGCCGTTGCGGCAGGCTTTCGTGTTTCGCCGGTATTGCTGGGTGTTTACGATTTTGAGGGCGATGCAGCGGCGTATCAAGCACGCTGGTTGCATTGGGCGCGACAACTCAAACAAGTGCCCCCCAGCGCTGAACATGCACTGCCGCCGGTACTCATGTGCCATCCGGCGCGACCCACACAGTTGATTGACCCTGAAGATCCAATTGCAATCGCCAGAATGATTGAATGGCAAGTGATGCAATCTGCGGATTTTTCTGCTTGGTTAGCCATGGCCGATATTCAGCCGGTGAAAGGCTTGTTGAAAGGCATGCATTGACTGCGTGGCTTGAAAGGGTGGCGCGCTTAGCGTTTGGCTATCGCTTAGGGCTGGCGCTGTTGCTGGGTGCGCTGACGGTGCTTGGTTTTGCCCCTTATTACCTGTTTTGGCTCCCTTGGCTGACATTGGCGGCGCTGCTTGGCTTATGGCAGCAAGCACGCACGCCAGCACAAGTGTTCCAGCTTGGCATGGCTTTTGGATTAGGGTTATACAGTGTTGGCATTTACTGGATCTATATCAGCCTGCATACCTTTGGCGGCATGCCATGGTGGTTTGCCGGGTTTTGCACGTTTTGTCTGTGTGCGTTTATGGCGCTGTTTCCAGCAGGCGCCGGCTATCTTGCCAAACGGTTAGGCACTGTAATGCTCAGCGCGCCCATGCTGTGGGCTTTATCCGACTGGGTGCGTAGCTGGATTTTTACCGGTTTTCCGTGGCTGACACTGGGCTACAGTCAGGCGCCTGACAGTCCATTGGCTGGCTTTCTGCCGCTGGTGGGGGTGTATGGCGTATCTGCCTTGGTGATGTTGTTGGCAGCAAGCCTCTTTATGCTAACGGGGCAAGCCAAGCGCAGGCAATCAATCCCGTTTATCGCTGGGCTGTTGCTAGGGGGGAGCGCTTTCACCCAGATACCTTGGACGCAAGCGGTTGGGCAACCGATCAGGGTCGCGCTTGTGCAAGGGAATATCAGCCAAACAGTGAAATGGTCGCCTACGCATGCTGAGCAGACCATGCGCCAGTATTTGCAGATGGTGCGCCAAGCACAGGCCACTTTAATTGTGTTGCCAGAAACCGCATTGCCCGTTCTGTTAGAACAAGTCGATCCGGCTTATCTGGATGCGCTGAGACAACATGCGCTGGACCAGCAAGGCGATCTCTTGGTCGGTGTCGTCGAGGCGAAGCCTGGCGAGTACTTTAATAGTGCCATCAGTTTGGGCATCTCACCGACGCAATCTTATGCCAAAAGCCATCTGGTGCCGTTTGGCGAGTATATTCCGCTTAAAAGTGTTTTTGGTTGGATTTATCGCGATTGGCTGCACATGCCGCTCAGTGATTTGTCGCGAGGGCTCTCTAAACAACCTTTGTTGATTGCTGGGCAAAAAATTGGGGTCAACATCTGCTATGAGGATGTATTTGGTGACGAAATTGCACAGCAATTGCCGCAAGCCGAGTTGTTGGTGAATCTCAGCAACGATGCATGGTATGGGCAATCGTTTGCTGCTGATCAGCACATGCAGTTTAGCCAAGTGCGTGCGATAGAAACCGGGCGTATGGTGTTGCGCAGCACCAATACTGGCGCGACCGCCATCATTGATAAAAATGGACAGGTGCTCCAACATGCCCCGCACGATGAGGCGGTGATTCTTGCTGGAGAAGCGCAAAGTTATCGTGGGCAGACCCCTTACGTTTGCTGGGGCAATGGTGCATTTTTGCTGTTGAGTGTGGCTGGCCTGTTAGGCCTCTATTTTAGGCAATTTTTTAAAGGCATTATTTTAAGGTGATTGCTGGCCGCTGCTTAAGCGGCCAACTCAACTTTAATCTTTGCCAAAAAAGTGCTGATACAAAATCGGCAGCACAAATAAGGTCAAACACGTGGCAGTGATTAATCCGCCAATCACCACAATGGCCAATGGCCGTTGAATTTCTGCGCCGGGGCCGCTGGCAAATAATAAGGGAATCAGACCAAATGCGGTGATGCTGGCGGTCATCAACACTGGCCGCAATCGGCGTTTTGCCCCTTCGTAAGCAATCATGCTGGCGGCCATGCCTTGTGCCGCCAACTGTTGAAAATGGCTGACCATCACCACCCCATTGAGCACGGCAATGCCTAATAGGGCGATGAAGCCGACTGAGGCGGGCACAGACAGATATTCACCCGATAACCATAATGCAAACACTCCGCCGATCATGGCGAATGGAATGTTCGCCAAAATGAGCAGTGCTTTGGGCAGTGAGCCAAACGTCATGAATAGCAGCAGGGCGATCAGGCTAATCGCAATCGGTATGACGATACTCAGACGCGCAGCGGCACGTTGCTGGTTTTCGAATTGTCCGCCCCATTTTAGCCAATAGCCCTCTGGCAACTTGACTTCTCGCGCAACCCTTTGTTTGGCTTCTTCGACAAAACTCACTAGGTCGCGACCTTTGACGTTGGCCGTGACGACGACCATGCGATTACCGCGTTCACGGTCAATTTTAACCGGCCCCTCCTCACGCACGATGCTTGCAACGCTGGAGAGCGGCACGGTGCCCCCTTGTGGTAAGGCGAGCATCAGTTGACTAAAGTCAGACGCGGATTCGCGCACGACCTGACTGCCGCGCAGTAAGATCGGTGTGCGACGGTTGCCCTCAAGCACAATGCCC
Source organism: Methylophilus medardicus (assembly GCF_006363955.1). Lineage (GTDB taxonomy): Bacteria > Pseudomonadota > Gammaproteobacteria > Burkholderiales > Methylophilaceae > Methylophilus > Methylophilus medardensis. The sequence continues at coordinate 2,149,242 of NZ_CP040948.1, read as the reverse complement.
AGTAGTTTGCCTTCGAGTTGGCTTTGCAACAGGGTGTTGATTTCCGTCACACTCAGCCCAAGCCTACCAGCAGCCACACGATCTATCTTGATTTGCAGATATTGCACACCACTATTTTGCGGCGTGTAAACGTCTTGGTTGCCGGGCACAGTCTCCAGCACCTGAATGATTTGCTGCGCTTTTTGATTCAACACATTGAGATCGGTGCCGAAAATCTTCAAGGCCAAATCGCCTCGTACGCCCAAAATCATCTCGTTGACGCGCATCTCAATCGGTTGCGTAAAGTTGTAGTCCAGCCCGGGAATGCCCTGCATGACGTTACGCAATTTCTCAATCAGGCTGGCTTTGTCAGCCACTTGCCATTGTTCGCGGGGTTTAAGCACCAGAAAATTATCGGTCTGGTTGATGCCCATCGGGTCCAGTCCCAACTCGTCCGAGCCCGCTCTGGAGTAGACGCCTTGGATTTCTGCGACTTGTTGCAGCAAGATTTTTTGCAAATGGCTGTCGGTAGCAACGCTTTGCTGTAGCGAGATAGAGGGGAGTTTTTCGGTGCCAATGATCACATCGCCTTCATCCATGGTGGGCATAAAGGTTTTGCCAATGCGCGGATACACAACCGCGGTTAACAATAGCAACACCATGGCGGCCACGACTACGCTCCGTTTGTGATGCATGGCACTTGCTAGCGCGCTGGCATACCACCGATTCAAGTGGCGGATCAGCCAAGGATCTTCGCTACTCTGCGCTTGAATAAGAAAAGACGCGAGGACCGGGATAATGGTGAGCGACAGTAGCAATGACGCGCCCAATGCAAACATAATACTGAGTGCGACGGGGGCAAACAGTTTGCCCTCTAGCCCTTGCAGGGTCAGCAGGGGCAAAAAGACGGTAATGATAATGACGATACCGGCGGTGACAGGCACTGTGACTTCGCGCATGGCCGATAGGATAATCGTGCGTTTGTTGGGGGACTCTGCTGCTTGCGTGTGTGCCAAATGGTCGACAATGTTTTCAACCACGACCACCGCCGAGTCCACCAGCATGCCAATGGCAATGGCTAACCCACCCAGTGACATCAAATTAGCGGACATGCCATATTGATACATCAGCCAGAACGTCGCCAGCATAGACAATGGTAGTGCGCAGGCGACCGTGAGCGCAGCGCGTAGATTGCCTAAAAACAGCACCAATAAAATGAATACCAGCACCACGGCTTCTAGCAAGGCTTGATTCACCGTATGCACGGCGTGCTCAACCAAGTTGCCGCGATCATAAAACACCTCAATCTTGACACCTTCAGGTAGCGCTGGCGCCATTTCCTCCAGCTTGGCACGCACGCCTTCAACCACTTGTCTGGCGTTGGCCCCCCGCAGCCCTAGCACTAGCCCTTCTACGGCTTCGCCTTGCCCGTTACGGCTGACTGCGCCATAGCGCGTCAGCTCGCCAATGCGCACCTCAGCCACATCTCCAATGCGTATCGGACTGCCCAGATCACCTTTGAGCACCGTATCACGGACATCCTCCAATGTTTTGAACGCACCCTCCGCACGCACCAGTAATGAAGCTTCTCCATCTCGCAGGCGGCCCGCGCCATCATTGTGATTATTATCGCTAATGGCTTGTTGCAAGGTGCTCAGCGCCAGTCCTCGGGCTTGCAACTTGGCGTTGTCTGGCACGATTTCAAAACTGCGAACCAGCCCTCCCAGTGCATTAACGTCGGCCACACCGGGCACCGTACGCAACCGTGGTCGGATCACCCAATCAAGCAACGAGCGCTTTTCTTGCAGGCTGAGGGTATCTGATTCAATGGTGAACATAAACATCTCACCCAAGGGGGTGGTCATCGGCGCAATGCCGCCTGAAATATCGGCCGGCAAATTTGGCATGGCGTTATTGAGACGCTCGGTGACTTGCTGACGCGCCCAGTAGATATCCGTACCATCTTCAAAGTCGATGGTGATATCGGTGAGCGCATATTTCGCCACCGCGCGCAAACTGGTTTGTTTGGGAATCCCTAGCATCTCCACCTCAATGGGTGCGGTGATTCTTGCCTCGACCTCTTCTGGTGTCATGCCCGGGGCTTTGATGATGATTTTTACCTGGGTGGATGACACATCGGGGAAGGCATCAATCGGGATGATTTGATAGGCGGTCCAGCCAGCAAACAATAAACCAATAGCACACACGCACACTAATAAGCGTTGTTTGAGTGAGACGGTAATTAACCAATCTAGCATGCTTTACTCTCCACCTAAGCCAAGCCAGTGGCCTTTTAAGGCGGCGATACCTTCGATGGCGACTACCTCATCGCCGCGCAAGTTAGCTTGTATGCTCAGTTGCTGCGCTTGCTCTAACGTCACTCTGACTGGGATGACCGCCACGGCCTGACCTTGTTGGACAAAAATCACCGCTTGCTCGCCTTGTCTCGCCACGGCTTGTCTGGGGACAATAAAGCGCTGCGCTTTGCTCGTTTCAACCAGCGCAACCTCCACAATTTGCCCCACCGACAATTGCTCAGTGCCTGCACGAATAGAGGCGCGGACTTGGGTGGTTTGATTGTTTTTGTTTAACTGTCGCAACACCGTCTCCACCTTCGCACTCAGCCCCGACTTAGGTAAATACACGGCGCTGCCGGGGGAGAGGCGTTGTGCTTGTTGCATGGGCACTTGTATCATCAGCCATAAAGGATTCGGGTTGCTGATGGTGAAAATCGGCATTGCCATATCGACGCGGGCGCCGACCGACTGTTGTTGCAACATGATTTGTCCACTGATTGGTGCAACAATGGCGATGCCGTTTTGCATGGTACGTTTTTGCGCCAGTTGCTGGATGTGCGCCTCACTCATGCCTGCCAATTTGAGCGTTTGTTGTCGCTCGGCCATCATGGCCTGGCTGGTTTCATGAGCGCTTTGTGTTTCTTGCAGTCGGCGTTGCGCAATAATGCCATCCTTAAACAAAGCTTGGTCTCTTTGCAGTGCTTGTGCATGCAATCTGGCCTGTGTTTCAACTTGTAAATATTGGCTTTGTAGCGAGACCAGATCAGGGCTGCTCAACTGGCCGATCACTTGGCCTTGCTTTACGGTATCGCCCACACTGACAGACAGCTTGGTGATAAGCCCGCCCTGGGGCGCAGTCACGACACGTGTTTGCGTTGGGGGGAGAACCACTTCTGCCGGGTAACGTGCAGACAAGCCGCTGGATTCGACTTGCAGATGTCCCCATTGCACTTGCATTTGTTTGAGTTGGCTGGCGCTCAACGGCAAGGTTGTGGCGGCGTAAACCTGATGCAGGCCGAGCGCCCAGAGCATTAAAAATAACATTTTTTTCATGGCAAGACTCCTACGGCCTGATTGTATTTGGCAATATTCCATTGCACTTGAAGTTGTTGGCTGCTTAAGCTGCGCTCGGCTTCAAACGCCAGTAGTTGCAGCCGCAATAATTGGTTGAGATCGAGCTCGCCAACACGATAGGCCTTGCGAGCCAGGCTGGCGTTTTCGCTGGCGAGGGCTTGTTGTTGCGCAATCAGGGCCAATTCTTGGCGGCTGACATGTAGATTGTGCTCGGCTTCGTGCAGGTTATTGTCGAGTTGTCGGCGCAATGTCTCTAATTGCGTGCGCGCATCGCCGATGTTTTGCTCGGCGTTGGCCATCAGCGGCGCCCGTTGCACCTCACTTTGCAGCGGGATATTAATGGCGACGCCCATGCTGGAGTTATAGGCGTAATCAAAACCGCCTTGAATGGTGCGTGTGCTGACCGTGAGTTGCGCGTTTTGTCGTTGCTCAATCGCCGTCAAGTCTCGCTGGCCCTCTGCCAGTTTGAGTCTGGCCTGCGCCGCTTGCCAATAAGGCGAATCTACATAATCCTCTCGCGAGGACAAGGGCTCCTCCAGTCTGGCTGGCATTTCATTTAGGCCAGTGAGTTGCTGGTAGCGAAATTGCGCATGCATGAGTTCGGCTCGTGCCGTGACTTGTTGGCGCTCGGCGAGCAAGGTTTCTTGTCCGGCTTGCATCACATCCAGTCTGGCCACTTCGCCGGCACGAAATCGTTTTTGCACATCTTCGGCGATCTCACGCAGGGTGCGCAGACGTTGATCGGCCAAACTGACGTCATTGCGGCGCAGGGCGATCTCCCAAACCGCATTGCGTAACAAGTCTGCTGCGAGTTGTTGCAAACCAGCACGGTCTTGTAACAAGCTGTCGTCCGCCAGACTGGCCACTTGGCTGCGTGCCTGCCGCTGGCCGGGTAGCCAAATTGGGATTTGCATTTGTGCTTGCCATTCGCGCTCATCACGATTGCTGAGTAATGCATCATTTTGATGGGAGAATCCGACTGACGGCGCTTGTGGCAGCCAGCTGTTTGCCATGGTTTTACGGGCTTGTACCATGTGTTGATGCGCCGCGAGTAAGGCTTGCTGCGGATGCAGCGCGACCACCTGCTGTAAGACTTCATGCAAGCTCAAGCGCGGATTCGCACTGACCGTATCTTCATGGTCTGCGGAAGAATGACTGCGGCTATCCGCCACAGCGATGGACGCGTGACTAAGAAATCCCCATAGGTAGCATGCGGCTAAGAGGAAGCGAGGCGCTCCCTGAGAAAAATGAAACATATGCTCTCCTGAACAAAACAGGCAGGCGATTGGCAATCACCAAACGCTGCGTTAGCTTAAGGTTCAGGCGAGTGGCGGGCCGCGAGGGCTATGACGGGTGAGTGGGGAGTGCAGGCATGGGCGATCGTTTTGCTGTCGCTGATAAGCACGCTTATTGTCCAGCAAAACGGTACACAAAAGTAACAAGCAGGGCAGAAGTGCCGCGAGCCAAGCACCCGCATCAGCATCCATCAGGCTGAGTAGTGTGTTGCTCTCAGTAATGGCTTGGCCCATGCCGATGATTTGACCGTGCGATTTATCAGAATGCACATGCCAATGAAAAGGGTGTTTGGTCTGTACCGCCTCGGCATGCAGCGCGGGAATATCCATCATGTGCATGTGCGGACCATCGTCGGCAGCAGTATCGCCTGCCGCATGGGCGTGCAACAGCGGCGCAATGGTTTGCAGCAAGGCAAACCACAGCGTGAGCAACAATACCCATGAACGATAAGATTTCATCCAATCAATCTACCAAACTTTTAGTGATCCCACAATCGTCGAGCACACAAGCGACGCATTTGACCCTTTAACGACGATGCAAAGCGATTTCTTAACCCCGTCTGAATCAGGTAAAATATCCGTTTTACATTCAATCGGATCTGGCGCGATGTTGCTGACCTTTCAACAAATCATCTTAAAGCTCCAAGAATACTGGGACAAGCAGGGCTGCACCTTGTTGCAACCTTACGACATGGAGGTGGGTGCCGGCACCAGTCACACCGCCACCTTTTTGCGCGCGCTGGGGCCTGAGCCTTGGAAAGCGGCCTATGTCCAGCCTAGTCGCCGTCCTAAAGATGGTCGCTATGGCGAGAACCCTAACCGATTGCAGCATTACTACCAATATCAGGTCGTATTGAAACCCGCGCCAGCCAATATTCTTGAACTGTATCTCGGCTCACTCGAAGCCTTGGGATTTAATTTGCAAGAAAACGATATTCGGTTTGTGGAGGATGACTGGGAGAACCCGACCCTCGGTGCTTGGGGGCTGGGCTGGGAAGTCTGGTTAAACGGCATGGAAGTGACGCAATTTACCTATTTTCAGCAAGTCGGCGGCATTAACTGTAAACCGATTACCGGTGAGATCACCTATGGCCTAGAACGGCTGGCGATGTATCTGCAAGGGGTCGAAAATGTCTATGACTTGGAGTATTCGCCAGGAGTGAAATATGGTGACGTATTCTTGCAGAACGAAAAAGAGCAATCTGCCTATAACTTTGAGCACAGTGATGTGGATTTCTTGCTGACGGCCTTTGATGCGCACGAAAAACAAGCCAAGCATTTAATGGCAGAAAAACTCGCTTTGCCCGCTTATGAGCAAGTACTAAAAGCTGCGCATACTTTTAACCTACTAGATGCACGCGGGGCGATTTCGGTGACCGAACGCGCCGCCTATATTGGTCGAATCCGTAACCTAGCGCGCAGTGTAGCGGCCAGCTATCTCGATAGTCGCGCCCGTCTTGGGTTCCCGATGGCTCCCAAAGCGTGGGCAGAAGAAGTTTTAAAGAAACTGGACAGTGAAACAGCCGAACAACACAAGAAAGCCGCAGCATGAGTACCCGCAACCTGTTAGTTGAGTTATTTGTAGAAGAGTTGCCACCTAAAGCACTGAAAAAGCTCGGTGAGTCGTTTAGTGGTGTATTGGCCGAGAGCTTGAAAGCCTCCGGTTTACTGGGCGCGGCAGCGCGTGTCACCACTTTCGCCTCTCCACGTCGTTTGGCAGCGCATATCACTGACGTTGCTGATAAAGCGGCGGATAAGCAAGTGGCACAAAAACTAATGCCAGCGACGGTTGGCCTAGACGCGAATGGCAAGGCAACCCCTGCGCTGGTGAAAAAATTACAGGCGCTGGGTGAAGGTGAAAGCGCGGTTGCCAAACTGCGCAAAGAAAACGATGGCAAGGCAGACATTCTGTTTCTGGATGCCACGCAGGCAGGTGCAACCTTGCAAGAAGGCTTGCAAAAGGCACTGGATGAGACGCTGGCGAAATTACCGATTCCCAAAGTGATGACTTATCAGATCAATGATGGCTGGGAAAGTGTGAACTTTGTGCGTCCGGCCCATGGCTTGGTTGCCTTACATGGTGATGAAGTCATCCCGGTTTCAACGCTCGGTTTAACGGCGGGCAATACGACACAAGGGCATCGTTTTGAAGCAAAACATCCTTTAGTGACATTGGTCTCTGCTGATAGTTATGCACAGCAACTGGCCGATGAAGGGGCCGTAATTGCGAGCTTTGATGCGCGCCGTGCCGAGATCGTCAAACAACTGCAAGCTGCCGCTGGCAAGCAAGGCCTGACACCGATTGAAGATGATGCACTGTTGGACGAAGTGACGGCTCTTGTAGAACGCCCGAATGTCCTGTTGGGCCAGTTTGAACAAGAATTTTTAGCGGTGCCACAAGAGTGCCTGATTCTGACCATGAAGGCGAACCAGAAGTACTTTCCGTTGCTAGATGCTAGCGGCAAGCTGACTAACAAGTTTTTAATCGTCTCTAACATCAACCCGGTGGACGCTAGCAAAGTGATTGGCGGCAATGAGCGCGTGGTTCGTCCGCGTCTGGCCGATGCTAAGTTTTTCTTTGATCAGGACAAGAAAAAGACACTTGATAGCCGTTTGCCAGGCTTAGCAAAAGTGGTTTATCACAACAAGCTCGGTTCGCAAGGCGAACGTAATCAACGCGTGGTGGCGATTGCCAGCGCCATCGCTCAACAGATTGGCCCCGAGGGCTTTGTTGCGAAAGTGGCACAAGCGGCAAGATTGTCGAAAGTGGACTTGCTCACCGATATGGTGGGAGAGTTTCCAGAGTTGCAAGGCATTATGGGGCGCTATTATGCACAACATGAGGGCTTGGCTGACGATGTGGCATACGCGATAGAAGACCATTATCGTCCGCGTTTTGCCGGAGATGCTTTGCCGCGTAGTCAGGTGGGTGTGGTTGTTGCGCTGGCCGATAAACTGGAAACTTTGGTAGGTCTGTTTAGTATCGGTGAAAAGCCTACGGGTGACAAAGATCCGTTTGCGTTGCGCCGTCAAGCCTTGGGCATTTTGCGGATGCTGATGGAAACCGAGTTGCCACTGGCATTTGATAGCCTTATTTCACTTAGCCTCAGCGTGTTTGACGGCGATGCCGACGTGGCGGATGCCATCCAAGCCTTTTGTCTGGACCGATTAGCGGTGAACTTACGTGATCAGGGTGCCAGCGCACAAGAAGTCGACGCGGTATTGTCGTTGTCGTTGGGCTTCCTATCAGAAGTACCCCGCCGGTTGAGTGCGGTGCATGCCTTTGCTGCGTTGGCAGAAGCACCGGCCTTGGCGGCCGCAAATAAACGGGTATCTAATATCCTGAAAAAAGCTGAAGGGGAAGTCAAGGCGGTGGTCAATGAGGCGCTGCTTCATGAAGCCGCCGAAAAAGCCTTGCATCAAGCGCTGCAAGCTACCAAGCCAACCGCAGATCAACTGTTTGAAACAGGGGATTACACCGGTTCGCTACAAGCGCTGGCCGTGCTCAAAACGCCGGTCGATACGTTTTTTGATGCGGTGATGGTCAATGCAGACGACCCAGCATTAAAAGCCAACCGCCTCGGCTTGCTTGCGACCTTGCATCAAGCCATGAACCGGGTGGCTGATTTATCCAAACTGGCTAGCTAATCTGCATGCCGTCAGGAGTTTATGCATGAAGTTAGTCATTCTTGACCGTGACGGTGTGATCAACCGCGATAGTGCCACTTTTATCAAAAATCCCAACGAGTGGATTCCGATTCCGGGCAGCCTCGAAGCGATTGCTTTACTGAATCAGCATGGCTATCGTGTTGCGGTGGCGACCAATCAGTCGGGGATTGCGCGGGGCTATTTTGACATGGCGATCCTCAATGCCATCCATGACAAAATGCATAAGGCTTTAGCACAGGTGGGGGGGCGTATTGATGCCGTCTTTTATTGCCCGCATGCCGCAGACGATCACTGTGATTGCCGAAAACCCAACACCGGTATGATTGAAGAAATCGGTCAGCGGTTTAATGTCGATCTGTCTAAAGTGCCCGCGGTGGGCGATGCATTGCGAGATTTGCAAGCCTTTGCCAAAGCCGGTTGTCAGCCTTATTTAGTGCGTACGGGCAAAGGTGAAGAAACCTACCAATCTGCCGCCTTGCCTGCAGGCACATTGGTTGTTACCGACCTCGAAGCCGCGGTACAGCTTATTCTGGCTGGGGATAAATAATGCAAACGCTAGGCTTGTATGCGCGTGCTTGGTTGTTTTATTTAGGTCTGGTGGTGTTGACCATCCCCTTTTCATTGCTGGCTATATTACTCATGCCTTTACCCGCAGTCTTGCGTTCGCGTTGGGTCAGCGGGTGGGCGCACAGCGTATTGTGGTGGCTCAAGGTCACGTGTAATTTACGCTATGAAGTCACCGGCAGTCAGCATATTCCGGCTAGCGCCCATGTGATCCTTTCCAAGCATCAATCTGCTTGGGAAACCATTGGTTTACAGTGTATTTTTCCACCGCAAATTTGGGTCATGAAAAAAGAGTTGATGATGATTCCTTTTTTAGGCTGGGCATTTTGGGCCTTGGATGCGATTCCGATTGACCGTAGTGCAGGCCGTGAAGCGCTCAAAAAGCTGGTGAACCATGGCAAAGACCGTTTGCAGCAAGGCTTGAATGTGGTGATTTTTCCAGAGGGTACACGTACTGCGCCCGGCGCTCGCGCTAAGTATCACATTGGCGGTGCATGGCTGGCTGTGCACGCAAAAACCATTGTGGTACCGGTGGCACATAATGCCGGACGCTTCTGGCGCAAGAACTCGATTCTTAAATATCCCGGGGTGATTCGCGTGGTCATTGGTCCGCCGATGGAGACTAACGGCCTAAAGCCTGATGCGCTGAATAAGCAGGTCGAAGATTGGATTGAAGCGGAGATGTTGCATCTGTGATCGCGCGGCAGCTGCAACTGCCCAATGGGCAACAGATTCCTTATCAGCTAGATTTACGCGCGCGTAAAACCATCGGCCTCAAGATTACCGATCATGGCCTCGTGGTGCATGCGCCCAAGCGCATTACTGCGACCCAATTACAGCAAATATTATTAGAGAAATCCGGCTGGATTCAACAAAAGCTGGCGCTCAGGTTGGCAAATCAGGTGGCGCCCATGCAATGGCTGGATGGTGAGCCGCTGTTGTTTATGGGGCAAGATATTGTCTTGACGTTGATCGCACATCCCACCATCAAGGCAGTTACCTTGGAGGGCAACCGGCTGTTGGTCCGTTCGCCGCATACCGAGCAAGCAGATTGGGTCGCGCGCAAGGTGCTGCAATGGTACGCACAACAGGCGCTGCCAGATTTTAAGCGTCGGGTCGCGCTGGTTGCTGCGCAAATGGGGGAAACAGTCAGTGCAGTTGCGCTGTCGAATGCCAAGTCGCGCTGGGGGAGCTGCAACAGCCGCAAGCAAATCCGTTTGAATTGGCGGCTGATTCAGGCGCCACCACAAGTGATTCAGTATGTGGTTTGTCACGAGATGGCGCACCTCAAAGAGATGAATCATTCCGCCAGATTTTATGCACTGCAAGCCAGCTTGTTTCCCGCGCATGCGCAAGCTGAAAAAACCTTAAAAGCGCTATCACCCATATTGCATCGCATGACTTAATCGGCGCGGCGCTTAGGACAGCAGCCTGCGATGGTTTGTTTATGCTTCTTTCGCTGAGGTGCTCGGTCGGCTTGAGGAGCGATTCGCTAGCCAAATGCCGGTAAAGATCGTCAACATGCCTACCAATTGATAGCGATGAAACACTTCTTGTAAAAGTAGGGTTGAGAGCAGTGCGCCGAAAATCGGCATGGCATGAATAAATGCGCTGGCACGCACCGAGCCTACCCGGCTGACGGCTTTTGAGTAAGCCAGAAAGGCAATCACGGATGGAAAAATGCCGATGTACACCAGTGCCCACCCAGTCTGCGCGTGGCTAATGGTGATTAAGCTATGCTGGCTTTCCCACACCGAGAGCGGTATTAATAGCAGCAAGGCAATCAATACCTGACATAACATCAGCCCGCTACGATCCAGTGATGCAGGGAGCGCTTTGGTCCATAAAGTAAACAGCGCCCAGAAAATCATCGCTACGAAAATGATCACGTCCCCCGGTGCAAAAGCTAGGTTAAGCAGGGTTTGTATATCGGCGTGTGAGACCACCGTAAGCACCCCTGCCAGCGACACCAGTAAGCCCAACAATTGTTGTACAGGCAGTCTCTGTCGATAAAACAGAAAGCCAAACAGCGCTACCAAAAACGGAATAAATGAATTCAGGATAATGCCATTGGTCGCACTGGTGGAGTGTAATCCCCAATACACCAGCAGATTAAAGGCCAGTACCCCGGTCAGCGAGGTGCCTAATACATACCAGCGATAATGCCAGTATTGCCGATACTCACGCATGAATGGCCGCAAGGCGAACGGGAGCAAACACAATAATGCCAGCCCCCAACGAATCAGTGATAAACAGACCGGAGGCACCTGATTGCTGATGGCGCGCGCCGCAATAAAATTACCCGCCCACAATAGTGGCGGCGTGAGCAAAAGCAATAGCGTTCGCCATTCTAGTTGTGGGGAGGATGAAGGGGGCATCTGATGGTTTTGCAAAGGTAACTGCCCTATTTTACGGCAGGTGTCGCTTTGGCAAGTGCTGGCTAAAGCGCATCGCACACAATAATAAAGGGGCTGAACGCCCCTTGTAAGCCTTGCCTGCGCGGACGCAAACTACAAATTAGGCCGCGCCGAGTTGCACTGGGGTCAGTTGGATCATTTTTCTGACCAGACCAGGATGCTGCTCTGCGTGCGCTTCTTTGAGGCAGGCTTTAGCGCAGCTGACACACTTGCCACACTCAGCGCCCACGCCCAATTGGTCTTTTAAATGCTTCACGGTTTTCGCGCCCTGTCTGACTGCCTCATGGACTTGGCGTTCGGTCACTGCATTACACACGCAAACGTACATATTGCCTCTGTTTAAGATCACTAATGATAATTATTATCATTTAATGCGCTTTTGTCAAGACCCATTTGGCGGTGACTGGCTATGAAAAAAGCCGCTTACGCGGCTTAGTTTTAAAGATACAAGCGCAGACAGTGCTTAATCTGAGGCAATTTGCGTTTGCAAATAATTCGGCAACGTGACGTCAGTGATCAAACGTTGTTGTGTCTCGAGCCAATCGACGGCTTCCTCACAGGCTTCTAACAACTCTGTTAATAAGTCACGTGTCACGTAGTCCTGCAATTTTTCAGCTTCTGCAATTGCTTCGACCAGTTGCGGGTGTTGCACTTCTTTTTCAAAGCTGAGGTCGCCTTGCAGACACTCCACCACATCTTCACCGATCATCAGTTTGCCCAGATTTTGCAGATTTGGTAGGCCATCTAAAAACAAAATGCGCTCAATGATCTCATCCGCTTCCTTCATCACACGGATGGATTGTTTGTACTGATAATCGTTGAGTTTTTCGAGTCCCCATTTTTTAAACATGCGCGCATGTAAAAAATACTGGTTAATGGCAGTTAACTGGTTTTTAAGCACCTTGTTTAGGGTGAGAATGATTTGTTTATCGCCTTTCATGCCTGCTCCTTACTGTTCATCTGGCTCTGGCAATAATTTTCAATCCCCACCAGTTTGATCAGGCTCAGTTGTTTTTCTAGCCAGTAGGCATGATCCATCTCGGTATCATCTAGCTGCACCAGCAACATCTCGCGGCTGACAAAGTCTTGCGCTTGCTCACAGGCCTCAATCGCTTTTTTCAGATGTTTGACTACGGTATATTCAAGTGCCAAGTCCGACTCCAGCATGGACTTTACATCTTTGCCAATATTGAGCCCGTCGCGTTTGGCTAAATTCGGTTTGCCCTCCAAGAACAGGATGCGTTGAATCAATGCGCGCGCATGTTCACGCTCATGCAGAGACTCATGCAAAATGTGCTCTGAAATCACACTCAGCCCCATGTCTGCATACATTTCACCATGAATCAGGTATTGATCGCTGGCAGATAACTCGCCTGCTAGCAAGTCATTCAAGGTGTCTATGATTTTTTTATCGCCCTTCATTGTCGGCTCCTGATGATATTTTTTGATGTAGTCATCATACAGTAAAGCAGAAATGATGCAATGAAATAATGAATGTAACTATTTGATTTTAAATAATATTTTAAATAAAAATATAAATGAAAATCGTTCTTGATGCCATTGGGGAAGCTTGTCAAAATCAAAAAACGACATCACCACTAGGTGGACGCTACAGCAGCAAGCGCAAATCGTGCGCAATGTTCTCCGGCTTTTCACCATAACCCAAATAAATGCGGGGGGCGCCTTGCTGGTCAAACACATAGAGGCCAGCGCTGTGATCCATGGTGTAGCCCGATTTGCCCGGTTCATTCACCTTGGCAGCATACACTTTGTATTCACTCAGATTGGCGGCGACTTCAGCGACCGTGCCGCGCAATCCGATAAAGCGTGGGTCAAAACTGGGTACAAACTGTGCCAGCACGGCTTGCGTATCGCGTTCCGGATCTACCGTGACAAATAACACTTGCACTTGGTTGGCCTGTTCACCCAGTAATTGCATGGTTTTTTTCAAATCCGCCATGGTGGTGGGGCAGACGTCTGGGCAATGCGTGTAGCCAAAAAAGAGCACCACCAGTTTGCCTTTAAAGTCGTCAATACTGCGTGGTTGGCCGAGGTGGTCGGTCAGTGACAGCGGTTTGCCGAATTGGGTGCCGGTTAAATCGGTGCCAATAAAATTGGCAGCCGGGCCTTGCTTGCAGGCGACCAATAACATGGCGAGTAATGCGAATGCCAAATAAACCCACTTAAAACGCATAGACATGCAAAAAATCCTTGTCAATCATCACCGAAATGGATTCTAGCATAGGCGAAAAGCGTGCAGATTGGTTTACAATAATGCTTTTGATGATTGACGGATTAAAGGCGAGTTTAAATGGCAATACCGAGTTCGATGGCAGACCGTGACGGCGTTATCTGGTACGACGGCAAGATGGTCAACTGGCGTGATGCTACTACCCATGTATTAACCCATACCTTGCATTACGGCATGGGCGTGTTTGAAGGTGTTCGTGCCTACAAAACCGACAAGGGCACAGCGATTTTTCGCTTGAAAGAGCACACAGACCGCTTGTTCCGCAGTGCACACATTCTCGGCATGAAAATGCCTTTTGACAAACAGGCAATCTCAGAAGCGCAAAGAGCCGCCGTGCGTGAAAATAACCTCGAATCCGGTTACTTACGTCCGATGGCGTTTTACGGTGCTGAGGCCATGGGCATTTCTGCTAAAACCTTGTCCACACATGTGATTGTGGCAGCTTGGAGCTGGGGTGCTTATATGGGGGAAGAGGCGATTACCAAAGGTATCCGTGTCAAAACTTCTTCATTCTCCCGTCACCACGTCAATATCACTATGTGTAAAGCCAAAGCTAACGGCAACTACATGAACAGTATTCTCGCGCATCAAGAGGCTGCGCAAGACGGTTACCAAGAAGCCTTGCTGTTAGATGTTGACGGTTTTGTGGCAGAAGGCTCTGGTGAAAACGTTTTCATTATCCGCAATGGTAAGCTGTATACGCCAGACCTGACCTCCGCACTCGAAGGCATCACGCGTGACACCATCATCCACTTGGCAAAAGTTGAGCTGGGCTTGGAAGTCATTGAAAAGCGCATTACGCGTGACGAAGTGTACAGCGCTGACGAAGCGTTTTTTACCGGCACAGCTGCCGAAGTGACGCCTATCCGTGAGTTAGATAACCGCGCGATTGGCGAAGGAACACGCGGCCCGATCACTGAAAAATTACAAAGTTTGTATTTTGATGTGGTCAAAGGTAAAAATCCAAAGTACGCCCATTGGCTGACCTTGGTATAAATCCGCGCTTTTAGAAAATACATTTGCCTGCGTGCTGGAGAGTTTAAATGTCCGATGTCAAAGAGTTTGAAGTAGACGGTAAAGACTTGCCTTTGCATTGTCCTACCAAAGAAGTTGCTTTGTGGGCATCGCATCCTAGAGTGTTTTTGGATGTGGCCAAAACCGGACAAGTCTCCTGTCCTTATTGTGGCACGAAGTTTAAGTTGAAGCCGGGCACGCAGGTGCATCATCATTAATCAAAAAACCCACGCTTTGCGTGGGTTTTTTGTTGGTCGCTTTCATGATAAGTGCTGATCAGTATTCACAAGCAAGCTGCTAGGCAGAAATATTCCACAATGTATGCATCACCCGCTGTGTTGCCTGCGTCCCGCTCGTTAAAAATACAAAATCCCCAGCCTCGTTCGCTGTATTCAGTAGTTCTTTTTCGGCTAATACCTGATGTAAGCGCTTGGCCACTGCGGCGCCGGTGTCGATCAGGGTGACCGCTGGCCCGACGATGGCTTGTATGTGGGCACGTACAAACGGATAGTGCGTGCAGCCAAGCACAACAGTATCGGCGCCTGCATCCATCAGCGGCTGGCAATACTGCCGTAATAAGGCTTGGGTATGCGGGGTATCAAGCTGGCCTTGCTCGATGCATTCCACCAGCCCAATGCACGCCTGAGTGATGACCTGCACTTGTTGACCATAATGCTCAAGTAACGCAGCGAATTGGGCACTTTGTAGGGTGCCGGTGGTGGCAAGTACACCGATGATGCCGTTTTTGCTGGCGGCCGCGGCAGGTTTTACGGCGGGTTCCATGCCGACAATCGGGAGTGTGTAGTGTTGACGCATCGCGCCGATGGCTGCCGCCGTGGCGGTGTTGCAAGCGACCACTAAGGTTTTGGCGCCTTGCGCAATCAGTGTCTCTGCAATTTCAAAGCAGCGCTGTTGAATCTCGGTGGCTGTTTTGTTGCCGTAAGGGGCATGGGCACTGTCAGCAAAGTAGGTGAAATGTTCGTTGGGGAGTTGGCGGGCGAGGTGTTTTAGCACGCTGAGACCGCCGACGCCGGAATCCATCACGCCGACTGGGGCATTGACTGCAATCGTTGGGCACATCGAAATGGCACGGTATGATTTATAATGGGGGGATTATATCGGATTTTAGACAGGTGTCAGGTATGGCCAACCGGCTGAGTAAGATTTACACGCGAACGGGTGATAGCGGCACAACCGGCCTTGGTGATGGCTCGCGCATTGCGAAATCTGATTTGCGCGTGGCCGCAATGGGTGACGTGGATGAGCTGAATGCCGTCATCGGCATGTTGTTGGTGGAAGCGCTGCCCAATGACGTGCGGGATTGCTTATTAGGCATTCAGCACGACTTGTTCGATCTCGGCGGAGAGTTGTGTATGCCCGGCCATACCTTTATACAGGCTGGCCGGGTGACGTTGTTAGAGTTGACGCTGGACGGCTGGAATGAACAGCTGACTCCATTAAAAGAGTTCATTTTACCCGGGGGTAGTCGTGCGGCAGCGGTGTGCCATCTTGCGCGTACCGTGTGTAGACGCGCGGAGCGCATTTTGCATGCGTTACATGCACAATCGCCCGTGACGCCGGTCGCGTTGCAATATGTAAACCGACTCTCCGATTTATTATTTGTCCTGTGTCGCACCCTTAACCGGCATGCAGCGGTGCCGGATGTCTTGTGGAATAACCAACATAAACTGTAGCCTGGCTTAGGCTGGTGCTCGAAACGCAACCATCATGATTAAACAATTCTTACAAAAAGTATTCCGTCGTCGTGTCAATGTGAATACCCATACCCAATTGCCTGCGGCACAAATCATTCAGGCGGGCAAACATAAAATCAACCAGAAGCACATCAGTCAAGCGGCATTAAAAACCTGTGACCAGCTACAAAAAGCTGGGTTTCAGGCCTATATCGTGGGGGGCGCCGTACGCGATTTATTGCTGAATCATCCGCCCAAGGATTTTGACGTCGCCACCAATGCCACGCCAGAGCAAGTACATAAAGTGTTTAGACGGTCGCGTATTATTGGCCGTCGCTTTCGATTGGTGCATGTGTTGTGGGGGCATGAGACCATCGAAGTATCGACGTTCCGCGGCCATCATTTGAGTGAAGGCGATGCTGAGACCAATGACAGTGGCCGCATCATCCGTGACAATGTGTTTGGCTCAATCGAGGAGGACTCCGTCCGGCGCGATTTCACCGCCAATGCGCTCTATTACGACCCCAAACGACAAGAGGTCTTAGACTTTCACCACGGTGTAGCCGACATTCGCGCTAAAACCTTGCGCATGATTGGCGATCCGCTCAAACGTTATCAAGAAGATCCAGTTCGCATGCTGCGTGCGGTTCGATTGTCTGCCAAATTGGGTTTGAAACTAGAGCGCGAAACGGAAGCGCCCATCCGCAAACTGGCAAACTTGTTAGAGGATGTCCCGCCCAGCCGTTTGTTCGACGAAATGCTCAAACTCTTTTTGTCCGGCCATGCAATCGAGAGCATCAATGCTTTACGTGCGCAACAGTTGCACCATGGTTTGCTGCCCTTGCTAGATGTAGTGCTCGAGCAGCCAATGGGCGAAAAATTTGTCATGTTGGCGCTAAAAAATACCGACGAGCGCATTCAGGCTGGTAAGTCGTCTAACCCAAGCTTTTTGTTTGCTACCTTGCTGTGGCATGAGGTGCTGTTGGCTTGGCAAGAAAATCAAAAACGTGGTGAGCACATGATCCCGGCGCTGCATGAAGCGATGAATGAAGTCATCGACAAGCAGGCCGAAAAGATGGCGATACATAATCGCTATACCGCGACCATGAAAGAAATTTGGGTGATGCAGCCGCGCTTTGAACAACGCTCTGGCAAGCGGCCTTATGCCTTGTTGACCAATCCAAAATATCGCGCTGGCTATGACTTTTTGCTGCTACGTTGTGCCTCAGGCGAATTGCCGCAGGCGCTGGGTGACTGGTGGACACGGTTTGCCGATGCGGGCACAGACGAGCGCACTGCGATGTTGTTGCCTGAAAGCGGACCAAAAAAACGCCGCCGCAAGCCGCGCAAAAAAACATCAGTGGGCGGAGAAGCTGTTTAATGGCGATCGCCCTGATTGCGTTGGGCAGTAATCTGCAACAGCCCGCCACACAAGTCAGCCGCGCCATAGACCTGCTGGCGAATACGCCGGGGTTAACCTTACTTGCTGCTTCAAGCCTGTATGCGACCGCCCCAGTGGGTTATGATAATCAGCCTGACTTTATTAATGCGGTGGTGCGCGTGGCCACGGACATCCCCCCTGCGCAATTGATGCAACTGTTGCTGGCGATTGAACAAGGGTTTGGTCGTGAGCGGCCGTTTCCCAACGCGCCGCGCGTGTTAGATCTGGATATGCTGGATTATGACGGCATGCAACTCGATACCCAATTGCTCAAACTACCGCATCCGCGCATGCATGAACGCGGATTTGTGATTTTGCCTTTGGCTGAAATTGTGCCTGACTTTATGCTGCCACAAGGAAAGACTGTTGTAGAATGGATGGCAGAATACAAGCACGATGACGTGCGCAAACTGCCCCAATACTGAACGAGCAATCACCATGTTTACGCGTTTTCCTTATGTTGTCATTGAAGGTCCGATTGGCAGTGGCAAAACCACCCTAGCACGCATGCTGGCTGATCAGTTTTCAGTCGAGTTGTTGTCTGAAAAAGCCGAGGCAAATCCTTTTTTGACGCGCTTTTATCAAGATGCACAGCGTTATGCGCTGCCGACGCAGTTGTTCTTTTTGTTTCAGCGTTCACGCCAAATCGAAGACATGGCGCAGCGCGATATGTTTGGTCAGCCCACGGTCTCTGACTTTTTTCTAGAAAAAGATCCGCTCTTTGCGCGGCTCAATCTGGATGAAGAAGAGTATTCCTTGTATCACCAGATTTATCATCACTTGCAGCTCAAAGCGCCCAAGCCGGATTTGGTCGTCTATCTGCAAACACCAGTAGACGCCTTAATGGACCGGATTGAAGAGCGCAATATTAGCTATGAGCAAGACATGCCACGTGAATATATTGCCCGATTGGCCGAAGCCTACAGTGAATTTTTTCACGCCTATGATGCATCGCCTTTGCTGATCGTCAATAACGAAAAACTCAATATCACCAAAGACCCGGAAGCCTTTAAATTGCTGATCGAGCGGATTCGCCAGATCAAAAGTAGTCGCGAGTACTTTAATCCCAATTTTTAACGCAATCTGACGGTCTAGGCCCGGTGAATCGGCCCGACTAACCGTTGACGGTGGAAACAGATGCTGAATAACCTTCTTACTAAAGCGCGTAGCGGCGAGAAAATTGCCATGCTGACTTGCTATGACGCCACGTTCGCAAAATTATTAGCGCTGGCAGGCGTAGATGTATTGCTGGTGGGCGATTCGCTTGGCATGGTGATCCAAGGGGCTAGCAATACGCTGTCGGTGACCATGCAAGACATGATTTATCACACCCGTTTGGTCGCCAAGGGTGCGCCCGCGAGCGTCATCATGACAGATATGCCCGCTGGCAGTTATGAGCAGGATGTTGAGACGGCGTTGACGAACGCACAAGCGCTGATCGCCGCCGGTGCCCATCTCGTCAAAATTGAAGGCGCGGGTGACATGGTGGCTACTGCGCGCTATCTGGTCGAACATGGGGTACCGGTTTGTGCGCATTTAGGCTTCACCCCGCAGTCTGTTGAAAAGTTAGGCGGCTACAAAATTCAGGGTAAAACCGAAGCGGATG
This sequence comes from Methylophilus medardicus, assembly GCF_006363955.1. Classification (GTDB taxonomy): domain Bacteria; phylum Pseudomonadota; class Gammaproteobacteria; order Burkholderiales; family Methylophilaceae; genus Methylophilus; species Methylophilus medardensis. The sequence continues at coordinate 2,129,941 of NZ_CP040948.1, read as the reverse complement.
CCCAGCGTATGTTAGCGGATGCACAAGCCATGGCGGCGGCGGGCGTGTGTATGGTGCTGTTTGAAATGATTCCAGCTGCCCTAGCCACCCAAATTACGCAAACGATTGCAGTGCCGACCATCGGCATCGGTGCGGGGGCAGGGTGTAGTGGTCAGGTGCTGGTGTTACAAGATCTATTGGGTATTTATAGCGGCCCAGCAGAGACGCTCCCACAAGATTACCGCGCGCCCAGATTTGCGCAAAACTTTTTGCAGCAAGCAGGCAGTGTGCAGCTGGCGCTCCAACAGTATGTCGAGGCGGTTAAAACAGGGCGCTTTCCTCAAGCGCAGCATAGTTATTAATGTAATGATCAATCACTGGCGCATGGCATTGTGCATGATCGCCACGACAGTCATCGCTGCCTTCGGCGTCTGCCTTGTGGCAAAATACCGGTTTGGTGACACACACAATGAAATTACTCGCGATTGAATCCTCCACTGAAACACTCTCGCTTGCCTTGCAAACACAGGCCGGCTTAGTCACGTTTGATGAAGTGACCGGCCCGGCTGCATCGCAGCGTATTCTGCCTGAAATTCAGCGTTTACTAGCGCAGGCTGGTGTGGCGCTGAGCGAGCTTGATGGCTTGGTCTATGGTGCGGGGCCGGGCGCGTTTACCGGGGTCAGGGTGGCGGTGGGCGTCACGCAGGGCTTGGCGTTTGGCGCACAGCTGCCAGTCGTCGGCATCAGCGCCGTGCTAGCGGTGGCAGAGTCCGCTTGGCAAGCAACGCAAAGCGAAAAAGTGCTGGTGTGCTTGGATGCGCGGATGGGCGAGGTCTACCATGCGGCCATGGTGCGTCAAGCCGAAGGCTGGCTGGCAGTCTCTCCTGTCACGGTGTGCAAGCCACAAGATGTTCCCGCGGTGGAAGGCCATGGTTGGCTAGGCGCAGGCAGTGGATGGCATGTGTTTGCGCAGGTGTTGTCTGCGCGCTATCACGATCAAGTTGACCGTGTTTGCCCAGCGCTGATCCCGCAAGCGGGCGCCATGCTGACACTGGCGCAGCCATTGTTTGCTGCGGGTAAAGTACAAGCCGCGCATGAAGCTGCTCCGCTATATGTGCGTAACCGGGTCGCACTCACGGCGGCTGAGCGTGCACAAGGACAAACGTTGTAGGCGAATGATGATGAGTGCCTTGCCACAACAACACCTCACTTTTCGCCCGATGTCTGACGATGATCTTGCCGTCATCAGCCAGATTGAGCCAACGCTGTATTCTCACCCATGGACCGTGGGTAACTTTAAAGACTCGCTGCATTCAGGCTACAGCGCTTGGGTGATGGAGATTTCCGGCAACATTGCGGGCTATGCGCTGGTGATGATGGTGCTTGATGAGGCGCATCTACTCAATATTAGTGTGGCGCAAGCCTACCAAGGTCAGGGTCTGGGGCGCACATTGTTGTTATATATGATCGAGATTTCGCAACGCCATCAAGCGGCCAATATGTTTCTAGAGGTAAGGGTGAGTAATCACAAAGCCATTGCCTTGTATGAGTCGATGGGATTCTGTGAAATTGGCCTGCGACGCCACTACTATCCGACCAAGACCGGCCGAGAAGATGCGGTACTGATGGGTTTGGCGTTATGAATGTGAGGCCGCTATGCATTTGACCCGTGAAGATATGTTGCGTGAACTGGACTTGCTGCCGGTCTGGCGTGCACGGATGCCCGCGACTGAGCCGCTCCAGACCATGCCACTTGCGGTGCCAGTGGTCAGCGAGGTTGTTGCAACGATGGATGAGCAGTCCGTCGCGCTCACCGCTGAGGGCTTAAACACCCCCGTGCCCTTTGCGCCGGCAGAGGCGCCAGCAGCACCGGTGGCATCGTATAGGGAAGCGCCAGCAACGGCGCTAGAATTGCCCACAGAGGTGCTCGCAGTGTCATCTGACGTTCCCACTGCCAACGTCACCACCGCGCCGCTACTACAATCACCATGGTTGCTGTGTTGTCCGCCAACCGCTGATGCAGCGAGCCACACACTGTTGCACAATATTGTCCGTGCGCTCGCATTGCCAGCAGACCAAGTGACCATTCACACAGAAACCATCGGCGCGAATCAGGTGCAAGCAAGTTTTTGCGTGCTGTTTGGCCTCGAAGCTGCGAATGCATTTTTAGGCACGCAGCACACCGAACTCGCCTCCATCAGGGGGCGCCTGTTAAATGTGGGGTCAATGTGGCTTGTAGTCACGCATCCACCGCTCGCCATCTTGCAAAATCAGTTGCTTAAACGGGAGGTTTGGCAGGACTTATGTCTATTGCTGGCGAAAAACACGGCGGTACCTGCTTGAATTTGTCCGTTGCCAGCCGCATCTAATGGGTATTGAATTTATATTTTGCAATGATTGTTTTTTGACTGGAGTCTGACATGCGTCGATTATTTAACCTACTACTACTGGTCACCAGCCTGAGCTTAACTGGCTGCGGTTACAACCAGTTTCAAAGCTTGGACGAAGAAACCAAAGCCAACTGGTCTGAGGTGTTGAACCAGTACCAACGTCGTGCTGATTTGGTGCCCAATCTGGTTTCTACAGTCAAAGGCTACGCCTCACACGAAGAAAAAGTATTGACGGAGGTTACCGCTGCTCGCGCCAAAGTCGGCAGTATGCAAGTCACCCCTGAGTTACTCAATGATCCGGAAGCCTTTGCCAAGTTTCAGGCGGCACAAGGGCAATTAACCAGTGCGCTGTCTCGCTTGATGGTGGTGTCTGAAAACTATCCTAACTTAAAAGCCGATGCGAGTTTTAGAGATCTACAAGCGCAACTCGAGGGCACCGAAAATCGCGTCACGGTTGCCCGTAATCGCTACATCGAAGCGGTCAAACAATATAACGTCGCTGTACGTAGCTTTCCGAATAACTTAACCGCCATGATGTTTGGCTATCAAGCCAAGCCCTCATTCACGGTAGAGAATGAAAAAGCGATTTCAACCGCACCTAAAGTCGATTTTGGCGACAATAAGTAAGTCCTGAATGCTGGCGTGCTGGAAATCCTTATTGCTAGGCTGTGGCTTGCTGTTTGCCATGGCACACAGCCAAGCCGCCGACGGTTTGCTCGAACTGCCACCCTTGCAAACAGCGGTGACAGATCTAACGCAAACGCTGTCGGCAGACGAGCAGGCGGCGCTCAACCAAAAATTGAGTCAGTTTTCGCAACAATCGGGTTCGCAAGTCGCAGTGTTGCTGGTGCCAAGCACACAGCCGGAGGAGATTTCACAGTTTGGTATTCGCTTGGCCGAGGCCTGGAAAATTGGTCGCGAAAAGCAAGATGACGGCGTCATCATTATCGTAGCCAAAAATGACCGGAAAATGCGTATCGAGGTTGGATACGGTCTTGAAGGCGCGATTCCGGATGCGATTGCCAAACGCATTATCAGTGAGCAAATTGCCCCCGCCTTCAAACAAGGCCAGTTTTATCAAGGCTTAAATCTGGCGACCGATAGCTTGATCAAGTTGATTCAAGGCGAGCAACTGCCCGCACCGACCAAAAAGCAGCGACAGCCGCATGCCGATGACTGGTTAAGTATGCTACCCATCCTGATGTTCGCCGCCATTATCGGCGGCGCAATCTTTAAAGGCATGTTGGGTGATTTTCCAGGCAGTTTAGTCACTGGCGGCTTGTTAGGCGGGCTCGCTGGCTGGTTGGGAGCAACCGCCCTGATCATGGGCTTCATCGGTCTGGCAGCCTTTGTGTTTACGCTCGCCATGGGTGGGCGGGGTGGGGCGGGGACCTATGGCCCTTACCCGGGTGGACTCGGCGGCTATTCCGGCGGAAGTCGAGGGCCGGATATTTTTAGCGGTGGCGGCGGCGGGTTTGGTGGCGGCGGTGCTTCCGGTGACTGGTAACAGGGCTTGAATCAATCATGAAATCAGTGCACCCGATTAAACGTTGGTTAAGACATGCCTGGAGCCATCCAAGGCATGTGAGCGGTTTGTTTCCACCGGATTCGCTTAAACACATTGAGCACGCGATTGCGCAAAGTGAGCGCCACCATGCGGGTGAAATCCGGGTAGTGATTGAATCTGGTTTACCCACGTACGCGATATTTAAAGGCTTGTCTCCCAGACGACGCGCCATGCATTTATTCGGCCATTTCAATATCTGGGATACCGAGCACAACAATGGCGTGCTGATTTATTTGTTGCTTGCCGACCATGATGTAGAGATTGTGGCTGACCGCGGCATACACAGGCAAGTTGGCGAGGCTGGTTGGCAGCAGATCTGCCAACACATGGAAGGGATGTTCAGAAGTGGGCAGTTTGAATCGGGTGTGTTGTACGGCATACAAGCCATTGGCGAGCAGTTGGCGAAACATTTTCCGCCAGAAGCGATCTCGCGCAATGAGTTATCTAATCGCGTGCTTATTTTGTAACGCGGTCGTCTGGCCTGCCCATGCAGACCTAAACGATATTAACCGGATTTACCATTCCACCCCGTCCTTAGCTGCTTTTGAAGTATGCCAAGGCGGCGGTTGTGTGCAAGTCGACACGCTTAGCCTGACAGCGGCTGAGTGGGCCAACGTCGTCAGACTGTTTACGCCAACCCCCGAAAGCGCCGAAGCTGAGCGGATCGCAATGTCGCAAGCGATTGGCGTGCTGGAAGATATGGTGGGGACTAAAGTGGGCACCGCCGCAGATCGCGCAGGCACCTTTAATAATCGTGACTACCTGCATCAACAAGATTGCAATGACGAAGCGATTAACAGCACCACCTATCTACGGCTGATGCAGCAAGCCGGCTTGGTCCGCTTTCATCGTATTTTAGATACCCGCACCCGCAAATTCTTTTTTACCGGCTGGCCACACAGTGCTGCTGTCATTCAGCAGCTCGACAACCATGCTGAATATGCCGTTGATAGCTGGTTTTATGACAATGGCTCGCCGGCGACGATTGTGCCCATGGCGCAGTGGAAAGACGGTTACATTCCCACCGATAGTCCCATCCTGCATCGCGCAACCCCAGGGGATCGTTTGCCCGAATAAGCGTGAGTGACTCAGCCTCGGTTTAAGGCTAAAATCCCGCTTTTAGATTCTGTTTAAAAGTGATTTTATGCGCGCCTCACAATTTTTCATTGCCACCCAAAAAGAAGCCCCTTCCGACGCTGAGTTGATTAGCCATCAACTGATGGTGCGCGCAGGCTTAATCAAAAAACTGGGGAGTGGTTTGTATAGCTGGATGCCACTTGGCTTGCGGGTCTTACGCAAAGTAGAACACATCGTGCGTGATGAAATGAACAAAGCAGGTGCGCTAGAGTTATTGATGCCAGCGGTGCAGCCCAAAGAGCTGTGGGAAGAAACCGGCCGCTGGGCGGTATTCGGCCCGCAAATGTTAAAAATACAAGATCGCCACGCGCGCGATTTTTGTTTTGGGCCGACACATGAAGAAGTGATTACTGACATCGCGCGTAAAGAAATCAACAGCTACAAACAACTTCCGCTTAACTTCTATCAGATTCAGACCAAGTTCAGGGACGAAATCAGACCACGCTTTGGCGTGATGCGCGCGCGCGAGTTTTTAATGAAAGATGCCTATTCGTTTCATACTAGTGCTGACTGTCTGGTCAATACTTATCAGGCTATGCACACGGCCTACAGCAATATCTTCACCCGTTTAGGCCTTAAATTTCGTGCTGTGAAAGCCGATTCCGGTGCGATTGGTGGCGATGGTTCTCAAGAGTTTCACGTGCTCGCAGACAGCGGCGAAGATGCCCTGGCCTATTGTGAGCAGTCAGATTACGCGGCCAACGTAGAATTGGCCGAAGCAGTCGCCTCCGGTCAGCGTGCAGCCGCCAGTGAGGCGATGCGCGAGGTGGATACGCCAAAACAAACCGCTTGTGAAGCAGTGGCGGGATTGCTTGAGCTGCCAGTGAGCCGCACGGTGAAGTCGGTTGCCCTGATGGTCGATGAGGTATTCACCCTGGCTTTATTGCGCGGTGACCACCAATTAAACGAAGTGAAATTTGGCAAACTGGCCGGGGTGACAACTTTCCGCTTGGCCACTGAAGAAGAAATTCGCGCGCACTTAAATTGCCCGCCCGGCTTTATTGGCCCGGTCGGTGTGAGTGACAAGGTGCGCGTGATCGCCGATCGCACCGTTGCCTTGATGAGTGACTTTGTCTGTGGTGCGAATAAACCCAAATTCCATTTGGCGGGTGTCAATTTTGGCCGTGATTTACCAGAGCCGGTAGTTGTCGCCGACATTCGCAATGTTGTCGCGGGGGACATGAGTCCGGATGGCAAAGGGCAGTTGAGTTTATGTCGTGGCATTGAAGTCGGCCATATTTTTCAGTTGCGCACCAAATACTCCGAGGCCATGCAAGCGACTTATCTCGACGAAAACGGCCAAACCCAAGTCATGGAAATGGGTTGTTATGGCATTGGCGTTTCACGTATTGTCGGGGCTGCCATTGAGCAGGGCAACGATGACAAAGGGATTGTTTTCCCCTTGAGCATGGCACCGTTTGCCGTGGTCATTTGCCCGATTGGCCTCGATAAAAGTGACGCGGTCAAACAGGCGGCGTTCACGCTATATACGGCATTACAACAAGCAGGGGTGGATGTCTTGTTAGATGACCGTGGCGAGCGTCCTGGCGTCATGTTTGCCGAGAGTGACTTGATGGGGATTCCCCATCGTATCGTGATTGGCGATAGGGGCTTGGCACAGGGTGAGGTCGAATACAAAGGGCGCACCGATGCTGAGGCACAAAACTTGCAAGTCACTGAGTGTGTGGCGTTTTTACGTGACAAACTTGGTCAGTAACTAGAGGGATTTCATCCCTCTGTTTGGCGCCTTTGCGGGGATGAATGTGACTACAATAGACGCGATGAAAAAACTTTTCTTGTGTTTGTTTGCAATACTGCTGGCCGGCCTATGTGCCTGGTCAGCACCGTCTATGGCGGGCAATCAAAAAGAAGAGCCTTTGGCAAATAGCGTGAAAGCGTTAATGCAAAAGTCTGTCAGTGATTTGGCCGCGCCGCGCTTATTGTTTGAGTCAGAGCAATCCGCGCAGCAGTGGCTGCAGACCATGTCAGGCAGACTCGCCAAGCGTATCCCCGATGCGCAATACCGTGAAGACTTTCTCAAATCTGTGCATTATGAAGCCACGCGTGCCGGCTTAGACCCGCAACTGGTGCTCGGATTGATTCATGTCGAGAGCGGATTCAAAAAGTATGCAGTTTCAAGCGTCGGCGCGCGTGGGTATATGCAAGTGATGCCGTTTTGGGTGAAGTCGATTGGCGCCAATGAACACAACCTGTTTGATATGCGCTTAAATCTACGCTACGGCTGTACCATTTTGCGTCACTATTTGGATATTGAGCACGGGGACTATTACCGCGCGCTTGGGCGCTATAACGGTAGTTTAGGCAAGCCCGATTACCCTAACTTGGTGGTTGGCGCTTGGCGAAATCATTGGCACTACTCGCCCGCAAATGCCGCTGACCCCCTGAATATGGCCAGCCAATAGGCGCAAAACTTAACCATAAAAAACCGCGCATCAGCGCGGTTTTTTATGGTTAATGCATCGTTATTTGACCACTTTAAACCCATAATAAGTGCCAAACTCGCCTTCTGGTTCATGGTAAACAAACATCATACCGTTGGAATACCCTAAGCCATTGAAGTGATTTTGCGACCGTAATTTCATGGTGGCTGGCAGCGCACTTTTGCCGACAAATTGGCCATTTAAATCAAAAATCAGTACCGCTTTATGATCAACATCCAGCAGGGCTAACTCGTTGCCCGCTACACCAGTAAATGCAATGTAGTGATCACTCACATCATCATGCGCGACTTGTGCTTTAGTAAAGTCTAGCTTGATCTCTTGCATTTTTTCACGTTGTTTAGCATCAACAACAAACACCAGATTGCCTCTGTCTTGCTTGGCATAGTAAAGCTTAGTCACCGGGTCGTAACTGGGCATGGTGCCGGCATCGCCAAAGGCCGGATTGAATTGTGATATGTCGGCAGAGGTATCCAATATTTCACCACGATCATTCACTGCTAGGCTGAAAATACCCGTGTTCGGTAAAAAACCAACCGCGCTAGAAATGTTATAAGTAATGGTTTCCAGCTTGCCTGAGTTGGGGTTGAAATACAGTGAGCGATTATCAAAGCCAGGCTTGGCTGAGTTCAGGTATTTGCCATCAGCGCTAAAGGCATGCACTTCGGATTTTGAGATCGGGGCTTCAAACTCGCTACCCATGGGCGCCAAACCACCATCAGCGATATAGTAATGCTGGTTGCTAGGCAAGTAGGCGACCGACATGGGCCGGGTGGTGGGCTTTTTAACAAGTGGGATTTTGATGCCCACTTCTGCTTCAGGCAAGATGTCTGCATAAATTGAAAACGACAGGCAACATAAGGCCAGTCCGCACACTATTTTTGGGATGAATTGCATATCTCCGTGATCCTGTTTTTATATAAGTGGTTAATAGACTACATTTTAACGTGCAAGTTTAGCCTTTGGGCGACGGCGCGCGCGTAATCAGCATGGCATCACCGTAGCTGAAAAAACGATAAGCCTCCTCAATCGCATGCGCATAAGCTTCGCGCATCAGGTCATAGCCCCCAAATGCCGAAACCAGCATCATTAAAGTACTCTTTGGTAGGTGAAAGTTGGTAATCAGGCGGTCGACCAGTTTGAACTCAAAGCCCGGGGTGATGAAAATATTGGTATCCCCATGGTGCGCGAACAGTTTCCCGACATGCGCTGCACTCTCTAGGGTGCGTAATGAGGTTGTCCCCACCGCCGTGACGCGCTTGCCATTTGCGCGCGCCTCTAGAATGGTTTGGATGGTATCCGCCGGCAAATGATACACCTCGCTGTGCATGTGATGATCGGCGATGTCATCTACCTTCACGGGCTGAAAAGTGCCAGCGCCTACATGTAGCGTCACATAGCGAACATGCACCCCCTTGTCGATCAATGCCTGTAATAAGGCCTCATCAAAATGCAAGCCAGCCGTTGGCGCAGCCACCGCGCCAGCATGTTTGGCGAACACGGTTTGATAGCGCGTGTCATCTGCCGCATCCGCAGTATGTTCAATATAAGGCGGTAACGGTAATTGACCATATTGCTCCAAAAAGTCATACCATGACGCCTCCCCCAGCAATTGAATATGAAACATATCCGCGTGCCGTCCTAACACCTCCGCCTGATAGCCCGCCGACAAATGTAGCAAACTGCCAGCCTTGGGTGAGCGCGAAGACTTGATTTGCGCATAAGCCTCTTGCGGCGAAAGCACGCGATCAATCATCACCTCAATGTGCCCGCCAGTGGCCTTTTGCCCAAACAGACGCGCTTTAATCACCTTGGTGTCATTGAGGACCAGTACATCGCCAGCCTCAAAATGCGCGGCAATCTCACGAAAGTGATGATTGCGAATCGATTGCGTTAAAGCATTGACCTCCAGCAGACGACTTTCAGAGCGATTAGGCAGCGGATGTTGCGCAATTAGGTGGGGAGGAAGATAAAAATCGAAATCTAGAGTTTTCATAAATCAAAATTGTGGTTATAATAGCTTCTTTGTTGTCCAACATTATATCCCATGCCGGGATGGCGGAACTGGTAGACGCACTGGACTCAAAATCCAGCGCCGCAAGGCGTGCCGGTTCGATTCCGGCTCCCGGCACCATGTAGTACTTTCAAACAGTATCAAAAAGACGCAAAACGTAAGAATTTCAAAGGCTTAGATGAAAATCTAGGCCTTTTTTCATATCATAGCGTCGCTTGACATACCCCAATTTTAAGGGGTAACTTACGGGGTAACAAATTTTACCCCTGTGAGAGTTACCCCAAGATGGCACTTACTGATACAGCTTTACGCAATGCCAAGCCTACAGAAAAAGCCTACAAGCTTTACGATGAAAAAGGTTTATATCTAATTGTTAACCCAAATGGCGGTAAGTGGTGGCGTTTGAAGTATCGTTTCAACGATAAAGAGAAAACTCTATCAGTGGGCACCTATCCTGAAATATCACTTGCCTCAGCAAGAGTAAAACGGGATGAAGCCCGTACGCTGGTGGCCGAGGGTAAAGATCCAAGTGAAGCACGTAAAGATGCAAAGGCGCAAGCTAAGCTTGAAGCACTGAACACTTTTGAGGCTGTAGCAAACGAGTGGCATGCCCTACATAATAAGAGCAAGTCAGAGCGCCATCAGCAGCGCGTTAAACGCTGGTTAGATTACTACCTATACCCAAGCCTAGGCCAGAAGGCAATCTCAAGCATAACAGCTCCTATGGTGTTAGAGACCACCAACATACTGCAGAAGCAAAACAAGTTAGAGACTGCACACCGTGTCATACAAACGGCAGGGCAAGTTTTCCGCTATGCAATCCAAAAGGGTTTCGCTACCTACAATCCAGCTCCAGACCTCAAAGGTGCATTACCTCCTCCAGTAGTTAAAAATATGGCTGCTATGATTGAGCCAAAAGACGTTGCACAACTATTACGCAGCATAGATGGTTATAAAGGCACTCTCACCGTGCGATGTGCAATAAAACTTGCGCCATTACTTTTTCAGCGTATCGGTGAGCTGAGACACATGAAATGGGTCGATCTTGATTTTGAGAACAAAGAATGGCGATACCTGGTAACTAAAACCAAAACACAACACATTGTGCCTTTGTCTAGGCAGGCATTGGCAATTATTGAAGCCATGCGCTCATTTTCAGGCCATGGCATTTATGTATTCCCAGGTGGTCGCACGCATGAACGCCCTATGAGTGAAAACGCAATCAATGCTGCATTACGCAATATGGGGTATGACACACAAGCAGAAATAACTGGCCATGGTTTCAGAGCGATTGCTCAAACGCTTGGTGAGCAGGAGTTAGGTTTAGATCCTAAACACATTGAAAGGCAATTGGCTCACTCTGTAGCTAATCCATTGGGTACTGCGTATGAGCGAGCTCAGTTCCTAAAAGACCGCACAATAATGATGCAGCGTTGGGCTGATTATCTTGATGAGCTAAAAAGTGGTGCAACAGTATTGCCATTTAGGCAGGCTTAAATTATTAAGCATGTACTAATTAGCTGAATTAATAGGGGGTAGTATGCCTGAAAATGATTTAAGCACTATTGATTTTAAATCGATCAATAAAAGAGCCAACGCTTTTGCTAAACAAGCAGTTATAGATATGAATCTGCCTGAGGAGATTGAGTTGCCAAAAACAATAAATACTCTGGGCTTTAAACTCAATAAAATTTATCAGAGGCATTACGAAAATGTCAGAGAAGATTTAAGTTCAAAAAAACTATCGAGAGTTGTGGCTAGTGCGCTGCAAGCTTACTGGGAGAGTTGTCACGATGCAGCAGAAACACTTAGGCTACAGTTTGAAGCTCTCGGATATAACCAGTTAACTGAGTTCCAACAAAAAATTTCAACCGCAACAGGATATGCCAACTATGAAGGTTGGGCATATAGCTTTTATAGTGGTGCATTTTCTAAAGGTAAGAGTAACAGTAAAAAAGATGATTTGATTGTGATAGCGCTTTATTGGTTAGCTGAAGCGGATAAGCTAAATGATCCTCGTGAAAAATTTGATCACATTGTTGAGGCGCTGGAAGCAATACAGTTGTCGAATGGAAGCTATATGTGGGATGAGGGGTTTAAGTGTAAAAGTGAAGATATTTCACGCGAGAAAAGCTTTGCGGCAAAAAAAGCTCATAGAGAAAACTATCAATTGAAATCTGAGGCAAAGAACTATTGGTTATTAAATATCGATCCAAAACTATCAAATGACGCAGCTGCGGGTAAGTTGCAGGCAATTATTCCTTTAACATTTAGAACGTTGAGTTCATACGTATCTGAGTTTAAAAAGGAAATACAGTCTGCTAGCAAGATGTAATCCTTTCTTGTGGAGTGTGCATTTTGTAAGCTTATTGGATTCTTTTATTATTGATCAATGACATGATGCTTTCTGTGATTTACATATACAGGACGCCATCAAATGAAATTAAATCCCTCTGTAATACAAGCCGATCACTTACCTGATACTGCACATTTACGCCCCAAAGCTTGCGCTCTATTGTTAGGGGTCTCGATTGCGACCTTTTGGCGCCTAGTTTCAAGCGGGAAACTAAAAACCCACAAGTTGACTGAAAGAACGACAACCGTGCGTGCTGGTGATTTGCGTGCATTTATGGCTGGAAAAGTCGATGGTTAAGCTATGACTAGACGCACATCTAATGTAAACACCGAAAGAGGTGAGAAGGGTGGCTACGCTCCACTATATCATTGCGTATTAAGAAGTCAGGTTTACGCTAACCTCTCTGCCCATGCGGTCAAGCTGCTCAATGATTTATTAAGCCAGTACTACGGATCTAACAATGGAGATTTCTGTGCTACTTATAGCATGATGCAAAAGCGTGGTTGGAAATCTAAAGGGACGTTAAGTCGCGCAATCAAAGAGCTCGTTGAGACAGGTTTTATTGAGGTGAGCAGGCAAGGTGGCAGGCATCTATGTAGCTTATACGCTGTCACATTTTATGCTGTGGATGAATGTAAAGGGAAACTCGACATATCACCTACCAGCAGTCCTAAAAGTCTATGGCGTAAGAACGAGCCATTGCCTAGCATCTCAACTTTACAAAGGCGTAAGCAGCAACAAGAGGATGCAAAGCTTGTTCGCATGATTTTTGATCGTTCAAAAAAGGTAGCATGAAATTAAATTGACTACCCCTTTAGAGGACCAATACATGAACGATTGCCCCTCTAAAGGGGTAAGGCAATGTATAAATATTGTTGTAACTGCACGTTATCTCGTTGATTACCCCGTATGAGTGCCAATAAACTTGTGCTGGTGCCCCGTATGCGTACACCTTTATAGATTTACCATACATACCTGATTAATTGTCCGCTCAATGTTCGAGAAAAGTCCGAGAAAAGTCCGAGGCATTTAATAAGCATCGTCGTGACTTTGTTGCTTTTTTTGAGGTTTAAATATTTTTAATCCAAGAACCTCGATGCTTGAGAGACGCACGATTTTTGATAGTCAGGTTGAAGGGAAAAGATTGAAATATAAACGTACTCAATGATGATTTAAGTAATTGAGTAGATGTATTGATAGTTATAATGCCAGGCATTGATAAGCATAATCTTGAAGAGTAATTAGGATCTCATAATGACAAGCGCCCAACAACGTGCAGAACTCCAACGCCAAATCTGGCAAATCGCCAACGAAGTACGGGGTGCAGTCGATGGCTGGGATTTTAAGCAATATGTGCTCGGCAGTCTGTTTTATCGGTTTATCAGCGAAAACTTTGCAGATTACATTGAAGGCGGTGACGAGAGCATAGACTACGCCACGCTTAAAGATGATGTGATTACCAATGACATTAAAGACGATGCCATTAAAAGCAAAGGCTACTTTATCTACCCCAGCCAGTTATTTGCCAACGTAGTCGCCAACGCCAGCAAAAACGATAATCTCAATACCGATTTAGCCGCCATATTTACCGCTATTGAAAGCTCGGCACTGGGGTATGCCTCTGAGCAAGACATCAAAGGTTTGTTTGCCGATTTTGACACCACCAGCAACCGTTTGGGTAATACCGTCATCGAGAAAAACAAACGTCTTTGTGCGGTGCTTGAAGGTGTTGCTAGGCTCAATATGGGCAGTTTTGAAGACAGCAAAATAGACCTGTTTGGCGACGCTTATGAGTTCCTGATTTCCAACTATGCCGCAAATGCAGGTAAATCCGGCGGTGAGTTTTTTACCCCGCAAAGTGTTTCCAAGCTCATCGCGCAACTGGCCATACACAAACAAAGCAAGGTCAATAAAATTTATGACCCAGCGGCGGGGTCTGGCTCCTTACTGTTGCAAGCCAAAAAGCAATTTGATGACCACATCATTGAAGAAGGTTTTTTTGGCCAAGAGATCAACCACACCACCTATAACCTTGCGCGTATGAATATGTTTTTGCACAACATCAATTACGACAAGTTTCATATCGCGCTGGGCAATACCCTAATTAACCCGCAGTTTGGCGATGAGAAACCGTTTGATGCGATTGTTTCTAATCCGCCTTACTCGGTCAACTGGATAGGTAGTGACGACCCTACGCTGATTAACGACGAACGCTTTGCCCCCGCAGGCGTTTTAGCGCCAAAATCTAAAGCTGATTTTGCTTTTGTGCTGCATGCGCTGAGTTACTTATCCAGCAAAGGGCGTGCGGCAATTGTCTGCTTTCCAGGTATTTTTTACCGTGGCGGTGCTGAGCAAAAAATCCGCAAATATCTGGTGGATAACAACTACGTTGAAACCATTATTTCGCTCGCTCCCAACCTGTTTTACGGCACCTCGATTGCCGTGACGATACTTGTGCTCTCTAAACACAAAACGGATACTAAAACTCAATTTATTGATGCCAGTGGCTTGTTTAAAAAAGAAACTAACAACAATCTGCTTACTGATGACCATATTGCAGAAATGATGCAAGTGTTTGAAAGCAAGGCTGACATTGACCACTTTGCCAAGTCAGTGGAATACGATGCAATTGTCGCCAACGTATACAACCTCTCAGTGAGCAGTTATGTAGAAGCCAAAGATACCCGTGAAGTGGTTGATATTACTCAGCTTAATGCTGAGATAGAAACTACTGTTGCCAAAATTAACAAATTACGTGTTGAGATTGATGCAATCGTTGCGGAGATTGAAGGGTGAGTAACATTTTAGAGTTGCTACGTGGGATTGAGGTGGAGTGGAAGCCTTTGGTGGACATAATTTTACCGACAAGCAATATTAAATGGCGTGACGCTGAGCGTACCTATCGCTACATAGACTTAACCTCAGTTAGTATTGAAACCAAATCAATCACTGAAACTTCTGAAATAACGCCGAGTAATGCCCCGAGCAGAGCACAGAAAATTGTTCAAAAGGACGATGTCATTTTTGCAACAACTCGCCCTGCTCAACAGAGATATTGTCTGATTGATGATGAGTATTCTGAAGAAGTTGCAAGCACGGGCTATTGTGTTTTAAGGGCTAAAAAAGAGTTGGTTTTACCTAAATGGATATTGTATTGCATTGCTTCAACTGAATTTAAAACCTATGTTGAAGATAACCAAAGCGGCTCTGCTTACCCTGCAATTTCTGATGCCAAAGTAAAAGACTTCAAAATCCCCATTCCACCCCTTGAAATCCAAGCCGAAATTGTCCGTATTTTGGACAATTTCACGGAGCTCACAGCGGAGCTCACAGCGGAGCTCACAGCACGCAAAAAACAATACAACTACTATCGCGACCACTTATTGAGTTTTGAAGATGGTGAGGTTGAATGGAAACCGTTAGGGGATATAGCTTTAATTGGTACAGGTAGCCATGACACCCAAGATGCAATTGAAGATGGTGATTACATATTTTATGCTCGAGGGCGTGACCCGCTAAGGCTAAATGTGTTTGATTTTGATGAAACTGCAATTATTACTGCTGGGGATGGCGCTGGCGTAGGAAAGGTATTTCACTACGCGCAAGGCAAGTATGCCCTTCATCAGCGAGCATATCGGATAGTTCCTAAAGATGTTATGGAACCAAGATTTGTCTATCACTACATTTCATCATATTTTTACACATACATCCAAAAAGCATCAGTTAGTTCTTCTGTTACATCACTTCGCAGACCAATGTTTTTAAATTTCCAAATACCTGTCCCACCTCTCGCAGAACAAGCCCGCATCGTTGCCATCTTGGATAAATTCGACGCCCTAACGAACTCCCTCACCGAAGGCTTGCCGCGTGAAATCGCCTTGCGCCAACAGCAATATGAATATTACCGTGAGTTGTTGTTGCGTTTTCCTAAAACGGAAGTAGAGGCATAACATGGGAGTCTCTATAACTGAAATTGCAAGCCAAGTAAAAGCTGTCAATAAAAAAGTGCAGCTGATTTATGCTTTTAATGGCTCAGGTAAGACGCGTTTGTCCCGTGAGTTTAAAAAATTGTTACCTCCTGAAGCTGTCGAGGGTGATGATGAAGGGCAACAGTCTGAATTAGCACACAAGAAAATTCTCTATTACAGTGCTTTCACAGAGGATTTGTTTTATTGGGACAACGATTTAGCGAATGATGCTGAGCATAAGTTAAAAATTCATCAAAATTCGTTCACTAAGTGGGTATTTGAAGAGCGAGGTCAAGACCGAAATATTGTTTCAATTTTTCAGCACTACACCAATGAGAAATTAACACCGAATTTTAGCGCTGACTTTTCTGAAGTGACATTTTCTTTTGAACGTGGCAATAATGAGCAAGAGCGAAACGTTAAAATTTCTAAAGGCGAAGAGAGTAACTTTGTTTGGAGTGTTTTCTTTTCATTAATTAGAGAAATGGTTTCGGAGTTAAATATTCCAGATGTTGCAGATCGATCGACTAATGTATTTAACAATATTGAATACGTTTTTATTGATGACCCTGTCAGTTCATTAGATGAAAACCACTTAATTGAGTTGGCGGTTGATTTGTCTGAGTTGATAAAATTAAATGCTCCAAGCGTTAAATTTATTATCGCTACTCATAATCCTCTATTTTTTAATGTATTAGACAATGAACTTGGCAGTGATGACAAAACTACAGGATATAAAGCCAAACACTTCAAAAAATATCGATTAGATAAAAATGAAGATGGAACATCGGTCCTTGAAGAGCAGCCAGAAGACTCATCATTTTCCTATCACCTTTACCTAAAGTCAGAGTTAGAAAAATCTATCGAATCTGGCCAATTAAGTAAATATCACTTTAATTACCTACGAAATATTCTAGAGAAAACCACAATTTTTCTTGGCTATAAAAGATGGGGTGAATTATTACCTCAAACCGATGATGGAAAAACCAATCCGTATGAAGCGCGAATGATGAACCTGCGCAGTCATTCAAAGTTTTCAGGTGAAGAGGTCAAAGAGCTTGATGCTGACGAGACGCGCGTTTTAAAACGTTTAATTAGACATCTAGATAAGATATATAAGCCAGACCTAAAAGATGCTCCGCAGGCCTGAAGGAAGTCAAATGAGCGAATATAAAACCATTGCAGAAACCAATAAATTTATCGTTTTAGATAAATACGCTAAGCAATTGCAAGTCAACCAAAGCTACCAAAGTGAATATGATTTAGAGCGTGAGTTTATTACTGACCTTGAGAATCAGGGTTATGAGTTTGTACGTGATTTAATCACGCCTGTGGCGATGATGGCGAATGTACGGGTACAAATACAAGTGCTCAACGGGGTGCAGTTTTTAGAGGCTGAATGGAAACGGTTTGTTGAAACCTACTTAGATAAACCTAGCGATAGCATTATCGATAAAACACGCAAGATTCATGATGACTATATTCATGACTTTGTGTTTGATGATGGGCGTATTCAAAACATTTATTTGTTAGACAAAAAGAATATTGCCCGTAACAAAGTGCAGGTGATTAAGCAGTTTGAGCAAACAGGTGCACAAGCTAACCGCTACGATGTGACGATTTTAGTGAATGGCTTGCCTTTGGTGCAGGTGGAGCTAAAAAAGCGCGGCGTGGCCATCCGCGAGGCGTTTAATCAGGTGCACCGTTACAGCAAAGAGAGTTTTAACGCTGAGCAATCGTTGTTTAAATATTTGCAGATTTTTGTGATTAGCAACGGCACCGATAGCCGCTATTTTGCAAACACCACCAAGCGCGATAAAAACAGTTTTGATTTCACCATGAACTGGGCGCAAGCCGATAACACGCTGATTAAAGATCTCAAAGATTTCACCGCCACGTTTTTTGAAAAAAACACCTTGCTCAATGTGTTGCTCAATTACTCGGTGTTTGATGTAAGTGACAATTTGCTGGTGATGCGGCCATATCAGATTGCGGCGACTGAGCGCATTTTGTGGAAAATTAAAAGCGCTTATCAGGCCAAAGCCTGGCGCAGTTTGGAAGGTGGTGGCTTTATATGGCACACCACAGGCTCAGGTAAAACTCTCACCAGTTTCAAAGCGGCACGTTTGGCGACTGAGCTTGAGTTTGTAGATAAAGTGTTTTTTGTGGTGGACCGCAAAGACCTTGACTACCAAACCATGCGCGAGTATCAGCGCTTTTCGCCCGATAGCGTGAATGGCTCGGACAGCACTGCAGGTCTGAAACGCAACATCGAAAAGGACGACAATAAAATTATCGTCACCACCATTCAAAAGCTCAACAACTTGATGAAGACCGAAGGCGACTTGCCCATCTACAACCAGCAAGTGGTGTTTATTTTTGATGAGTGCCACCGTAGCCAGTTTGGTGAGGCGCAGAGAAACCTTAATAAAAAGTTTAAAAAGTATTATCAGTTTGGCTTTACTGGCACACCGATTTTCCCTGAGAACGCGCTTGGCGCTGAAACCACGGCAAGCGTGTTTGGGCGCGAGTTGCACTCGTATGTGATTACTGATGCAATACGCGATGAAAAAGTGTTGAAGTTTAAGGTGGATTACAACGATGTACGCCCGCAGTTTAAGGCGATTGAATCTGAGCAGGATGAGAAAAAACTCTCTGCGGCAGAAAACAAACAAGCCTTATTACACCCAGACCGTATTCACGAAATCACGCACTACATATTAAACAGCTTTAGGCAAAAAACGCATCGCTTACAAGCGAGTGGCAAAGGCTTTAATGCCATGTTTGCAGTGAGCAGTGTCGATGCTGCCAAGTTGTATTATGAGGCGTTTAAGCAGTTGCAGGCGGATAGCCCACAGAAGCTAAAAGTCGCGACGATTTTCTCGTTTGCGGCGAACGAAGAACAAGATGCGATTGGCGATATTGCCGATGAGAGCTTTGAAGTGACGGCAATGGACAGTAGCGCTAAGGAGTTTTTAAGCGCAGCCATTGCAGACTATAACGCACTGTTTAAAACCAATTACAGCGTAGATAGCAAGCAGTTTCAGAACTACTACCGCGACCTTGCCTTGCGGGTGAAAAGTCAAGAAATCGATTTGCTGATTGTGGTGGGCATGTTTCTCACGGGCTTTGATGCACAGACGTTGAATACTTTGTTTGTGGACAAAAATTTGCGCTATCACGGCTTGATGCAAGCCTATTCACGCACCAACCGCATTTATGATGCGACCAAAACGTTTGGCAACATCATCACCTTCCGTGATTTGGAGCAAGCCACGATTGATGCCATTACCTTGTTTGGCGATAGCAACACCAAAAATGTGGTGCTCGAAAAGAGCTACAAAGAATATATGGAAGGCTTTACCGATGCTGCTACTGGCGAGGCGCGGCGTGGCTATTTAGAGGTGGTGGCAGAGCTGAACGAACGCTTTCCGCACCCTGATGAAATCATAAAAGAGCAAGATAAGAAAGACTTTGCCAAGCTGTTTGGCGAGTATTTGCGCGTTGAGAATGTGCTGCAAAACTATGATGAATTTGCTGGCTTAAAAGCGTTTCAGAACCTGGATTTAAGTGATCAAAATGCGGTAGAAGCTTTTAAAGCACAGCACTACCTGACTGATTCTGATTTGGCGAGGATGCAAGCTGTTAATGTCCCCGCCGAGCGCAAGATTCAAGATTATCGCTCCACCTATAATGATATTCGTGATTGGCTACGGCGTGAAAAAAATGCCAAGGATCAAGATGCCTCAACGATTGATTGGGATGATGTGGTGTTTGAGGTGGACTTGCTGAAATCGCAAGAGATTAACTTAGACTATATTTTGGAATTGATTTTTGAGCACAACAAAAAACTAAAAGACAAGACGGCGTTAGTGGATGAAGTGCGCAGATTGATACGCGCCAGCATCGGCAATCGCGCTAAAGAAAGCTTGGTGGTGGATTTTATTAACCAAACTGATTTAGACGCTTTGCTTGATAAAGCGAACATCCTTGAAGCTTTTTATCAGTTTGCACAAGCTGAGCAGCAACGCGAAGCTGACGCTTTGATTAGCGCTGAAAACCTCAATGCAGAGGCTGCAAAGCGCTACATTGCGACCTCATTAAAACGTGAATATGCCAGCGAAAACGGCACCGAGCTTAATTCAATATTGCCAAAAATAAGCCCGTTGAATCCGCAATATTTAACTAAAAAGCAAACCGTCTTTCAAAAGATTGTTGCGTTTGTTGAGAAATTTAAGGGTGTTGGGGGCGACGTTTAAAGGATCGAAGTCTTAACTTATTTAAGAGTATCTGCTCAGTGTCAGTCGGTAATTGGTTAACCGAATAAACCTAAGCTTTGGCAGATACGAAATTGTTACAGAGGTTAATAATGAAAATCACAAAGTTGCTTGTTTTGTTAGCGTACATATTTTTTAGTACAAACATAGGCGCTACAACAATTATTTTTGACACTGGCAATACAAATGAAACTCTTGGTCTTGGTTTAATTAGGCCAACGTCTTACATTTTTGATTCAAATGGTGTTGTTGATAATGGACAATCTATTGCAGTCTTGTTTGATATCAAAAACACTTCAACAGTTAACTCGTTATCCAGTTTGTTTAATGTGACATATTCTGGGGGGGTGAGGGTATCAATTTTTGATAATAAGAACGCTCAGCCAGGTGACAGTCTTGTAAGCAAAGTAATCAATATTACAAGCCCAGGCTGGCAAGGAATTAATGGATTTGAGTTAACCTTAACTCCGAACTATTACTGGGCGGTTTTTGATTTTCCACCAGAAATTTGGAGTACTTTTAGTGGAAGTCTCGTATTTTACGATGTGGGCGATAAAACAAAAACGTTTATAAAAAGTAATTACTCGACAGAATATATAAGCCTGGGCTCAGACCTAAGCACAGGTCTTATTTTAACTGGCTCGGTCACCACACCTGTACCTGAATCAAATACAACTCTTATGTTAACCTTTGGTTTACTCGCTGTTTTTTCATTCAGAAAAGTAAAAATGTAAATCATTCAGTGAGTGCTTTATGAGTTTTTCCATCTTTTGCCCAAAAAGCTTAGCGAATTGGTCGTGCAGTTCGAGCGAAGCTCGAGGCACAGTTGATTGGTTTAAATTAGAGAGGTGTGCATGAAGCCACTTAATTGCTTTACTCTATTTTTAGCATCAGATAGAAAATTTAAGCTTGAGTCTGGAGAAAGTTTTGATGATTTGGCTAGGCTAGATGAGCCATTGGAGTCCTCTGCGTTAACAGATGATCAGATGTTAGAAAGTGGAAAATTCAAAAGTCATAATGGGGAGTTGTGATCTTTGTGCATATCCAGCAATATTTGGTGGCTCCTTACAGCAAGAATATTCATGTTTTTAATAGAACTACAAAAATTTAATGTAAGAGATTCAATTAATTATTTGCACGTCACTTTTACTAAAGTGGGGTAACTTTAGGGGTAACAGTTATTTTAAATTTTCTTTAAATGGCGTATATATTTGCTTAAAACAAATCATTCGGTTCAGGCTCCCGCACCATGTAGTACTTTCAAACAGTATCAAAAAGACGCAAAACGTAAGAATTTCAAAGGCTTAGATGGAAATCTAGGCCTTTTTCATATCATACCGTCTCTTGATATCAATCGCTTTATTTTATTGTCGATTGAAGCATATGGGTTCGTCACCAGATGACAGGTCTTTTAACTAGACAGCCCATGATACTTCATTAATTGTCAGCCTGTGAGGACATCGCTTTCAGGAGAACGCGTTGATAAATCGGAGCTTTTTTTACATTTACCCAAGAGTTATATAAATTAACTTGAATTCAATTTATTATTGCGATAATTAAATTAAAACCAATCAACTCTTATTCACTCGGGAAAGCTTTTATGAAACTCTTGAAATCGTTGTTAGCCTCATGCTTGTTGTTAAGCTCAATGTCGTCACAGGCGGCAGTTGAGTACTTTGGTGTTCTATTGTCGGGCGATTACGCGCCCTCTTCTAGCTTCGCTAGCTTGAGCGTCACAGGTTCAGGTAGCGTGTATGATTTTACGTTGACGACCAATAATTTAAACGCGTTGTTCACCAGTGGTGCTTTTATCGGAAGATTGGTTGTTGAAACTGATCCTGATATCAGCTTGGTCGGCAGAAATGCCGTTACTCTTGATATTAGCAACCTCTCAGGTGGCGTGACAAAATTGAGCGCTTCAAATGCGGGTGGTCCAACAGGCGGCTGGGATTTTAGTTTTGTGCTTGGTCAAGGTGAAGCGAATCGTTTGACGGCGAATGAGTCAGTTTCATGGAGAGCAACGTTTTCTCAAGATGTCACTTTTACTAACTATGCTGCGCATGTTCAAGGTTTAACAACGGCGCAGGGCGGTAGTGCTTGGTACACGCCGAGTGTGGTCACCCCAGTGCCAGAGCCAGAGTCTCTGGGCATGTTTGCGCTTGGCTTGGGTTTGTTGACCTTGTCTGCGCGTCGTCAAAATAAAAAATAATCATGCAGTAATAAATAAAAATGCCCTGTTGATCAGGGCATTTTTTATTGGGGCAAAAGCCTCGAGGTTGATGTTTGTGGCGTATCGGCAGTTGCTCAATTTGTCTTACTAGATTCGTTGAGCATTCACTGCTAGCGCGCCGGGGGTTTATTCTTTGATGACGATTAACTGCCGATAAACGTGCCAGCTGGCGTGACCAACGACGGGCATAGTTAAAATCAACCCAAGAAAGTTTGTGGCTAGGCCAAACCCCACCAATACGACGATACAACCCGCCCAGAGGGTCATGGTGATTGGGTTGCGAGCGCATGTGCGTAAACTGGTGATGGCGGCAGTCCATGCGCTGGTATTGCGATCTAGCATGAGTGGCATGGCAATCACGCTAATGCTAAAGATGAAGGCAGCAAACACAGCGCCTGCAGAAAAATAGATCAGTAGAAAAGTGGGCTGTTTGAATGTGAATACGCTAATGACGACATCAATAAATGTGGGTTCAGCACCGTGAAAAAAATGGGCAAAAATGCTCATAGAGAGCCCCGCCCAGGCGAGAAATACGAATATCAATAACACGGTAAATAGCATGATATTGACTAGGTTTGGTAGCCATGCGATGAGGGTCGGGCGCAGGCTTGGCGGCTCGCCTGATTCCATGCGTCTACTCAAGTCATACAGCCCCATCGCCAAAAATGGGCCCAACAAAAAGAAGCCCGTTGAGAGCCCTGCCAATAACCAATAATTTTCAGCAAATACTGCATGAATGATCACGCCGGTGGCGGCAAAGATGATGCCGTAAAACAAGCTGGCTTTGCCACCAAGATGGATGTCGGTCACACCTGCGTGCAACCAATCTAAGATGATATTGGCGTCTACATGACGAATGATGATTTCATCATCGAGACTGACCTTATTTGCTGGTAAGTTGTGAATGCTCATGTGGTTTACTCCCGGTTAATTTACGGCCACGTCTAATACACGTTAGCGACACAATGAACGCACTTGAGTCTTTAAAACCCGCCCAAGTGCGTTGTTCGCCGACGTTCTTTTATCGATTAATGCAAACACTTTTTTGATTAGCATACCACCGAAATTCACACGTTACGAGTGATGCTTTGCGTGGCTGTTCAGTGGATTTTTAAAATCTGAGACGCGATAAGGGAAGGCGGGTGCATGCGTGAGCGTTTGTTTTGGCGCGTGAAATGCAACCGTGATATGTGGGCCAGATGCGAGTCAACAAAGGCGTTGGCGGCTGTTTAATAGCCTAGTGTTGCCTGCGATTGTGTGCAGGATATGGTCTACGCGCTTTAACCTTTTTTCG
Organism: Methylophilus medardicus; assembly: GCF_006363955.1. GTDB lineage: Bacteria > Pseudomonadota > Gammaproteobacteria > Burkholderiales > Methylophilaceae > Methylophilus > Methylophilus medardensis. The sequence goes on along the minus strand of NZ_CP040948.1, from coordinate 2,106,270 downwards.
CCATAGATTTACATTGATGACGGGAACATTCCCAATTTTTTGTCTTGTCACCCTGTTTGTCTTGTGATAATTTACAACATGTAACAAATTTGTAACTAAACGTAATTTGGCTGATACAAGCCAAATTTGGGGTTGGCAAGCATGTTATCTATCTGCGAAACACAGTGCATCACTCGGCCAAATGCTTCTGCTTCTGCAGAGAGCGTCAGCAAGCTGTTATTAAGCTTGCTAGTGCTTTCAGGTCTGATCGCGTTGGCATTTTTGCACATGGGTGCCTGGATGGTGTTGCCGTTTGCCGGTTTAGAGTTGGTGTTGGTGGTTCTGGCGTTTGTGGTGGTCATGCGTCATGCGAGTGATTACGAAAAAATCACGATCGTTCAGGATCAAATTGAAATCGAACAAAGTGTGTTGGGGAAAATAAAACACGTTCGCTTTCATTGTTATTGGGCCCGGGTAACGCTCAGGGAAGGTGAGAATGGCAAGACGTCACTCTGGATAGGGTCCCATGATCAAGAAGTTGAGTTTGGTCGAGATACTATGGACAACGCGCAGCGCGAACAAGTGGCATCTCATCTGAAGCGGGTACTTCTAAAAACTAAATAACTGGATTTTGGAGCGATTAGATGCAAGGGATGAAGAAACTCGGGGTTGGTGCAGTTGGATTGTTCTTGTCTTTAAGTGCACGTGCTGACTTCACTTGGAATTTTCCGGAGCCGGTCACGCCAATGGCTTTGGATACCTTACACGTACACAACAAATTTATGCTGATTACCGCGGTGATTTTTGTCGCAGTGTTAGCCATCATGATTTATTCCATCGTGACGCACCGTCAAAGCAAAGGCTACAAACCCGTGGCCGATAAAGCGCCCTCAACCGCGGTTGAGATTTTCTGGACGCTGATTCCTTTTGCTATTCTGCTATTGATTGACTTTGTCATCATGGGGATTCCTGCTTACCACAGCGTGGTGATGATGGAGGATACGCGAGACCAATCCACCATGGTAATCAAAATCACTGGCTCGCAATGGCGCTGGCAATATGAGTATTTGGACGGAGATGCTAAAGGCATCAAATTTGTCAGCAACCTCGCCACCACCAATGGTCAGATGCACAACGAAGAAGACAAAGGTGAGCATTATTTGCTCGAGGTCGATAACCCGTTGGTGCTGCCAGTTGGCGAAAAAGTGCGCATTTTAATGACAGCCTCTGATGTGTTGCACAACTGGTGGGTGCCGCAGTTTGGCTCCTCGCGAGTAGCGGTGCCAGGCTTTATTCGTGAGACTTGGGTGCAGGTAGAAAAGGCGGGGGTCTACCGTGGTCAATGCAAGGAGCTCTGTGGCAAGGGGCATGGCTATATGCCAGTGGTGGTGAATGCGGTGTCTAAAGAGGAGTTTGCGCAGTGGGCAAATAAAAAACAGGACGAGCAGAAAGCTGCCAGCGATGTGAAAGAAATGACCAAAGATGCGTTGATGGTACAAGGCAAAGTGGTTTACGAGAAAAACTGTGCGGTGTGTCATCAGGTGACGGGCGCAGGCTTGCCGCCAGCATTTCCGGCACTCACCGGTAGCAAAATTGCCACGGGCGCGATTTTTGGCAGCGATGGTAAATACCAAAAAGATAGCCATCTGGATCGTGTGCTGAATGGTAAGGGCGTCATGCCCGCCTGGAAGGCCACATTAAATGACACAGAGATTGCTGCAGTGATTACCTATGAGCGCAATGCGCTGGGCAACACCGCCGCAGTTGATGCAATTGTGCAGCCGGCGCAAGTCAAAGCCGCACGCGAATAATATTTGAGCGATTTTAGGAGAGCACTATGAGTACTACAACCGTAGCACATCATGATGAGCATCACGATCACCCGACTGGGATTATGCGTTGGTTAACAACCACTAACCATAAAGATATCGGCACCATGTACCTAACGTTTTCGTTGGTGATGTTTTTGGTCGGGGGCTCAATGATTTTGGGCATCCGTGCCGAGCTGTTCAAACCCGGTTTGCAATTAATGAACCCTGAGTTTTTTAATCAACTGATTGGTGTGCATGCGCTGATCATGATTTTTGCAGCGCTGATGCCCGCCGCCACTGGTTTTGCTAACTGGATGTTACCGCTGCAGATCGGTGCGCCAGATATGGCCTTGCCACGCTTGAATAACTGGGGTTTCTGGATTCTGCCGCCTTCAGCCATTTTATTAACATTACCATTTACGCTTGCCTTGTTTGGGGTAGGCGATGGTGCGCTGGCGACCGGTTGGACATTTTATCCGCCACTTTCGGTGCAAGGGGGCATTGGGGTCGACTTTGCTATTTTTGCGGTTCACCTGCTGGGTATCTCCTCGGTGCTGGGTTCCATTAACATTATTGTGACTATTTACAACATGCGCGCGCCAGGCATGACATTAATGAAAATGCCAATGTTTGCTTGGGGTTGGTTGATTACCGCTTTCTTGCTGATTGCAACGATTCCGGTGCTGGCAGGCGCCGTCACCATGCTGCTGACAGATCGTCATTTTGGCACACACTTTTTTGATGCCGCCGGTGGTGGTGATCCGATCATGTTCCAACACTTGTTCTGGTTTTTCGGCCACCCAGAAGTTTATATCCTGTTGTTGCCGGTTTGGGGTTTCATTCCACAAATTCTGCAAACGTTCAGCCGTAAACCAATGTACGGTTACAAAGCGCAAGTCTACTCGTTGTGGGCGATTGGTGCCTTGGCTGTGGTCGTTTGGGCACACCACTTCTTCACCGCTGGGATGCCGGTGCCGGCCTTGTTGTATTTTATGTATAGCACCATGGCGATTTCACTGCCTTTAGCGGTGCTGTTCTACTGCTGGATTCGCACCATGTGGAAAGGCTCAATGAGTTTTGAAACGCCGATGTTGTTCACTGTCGGCTGGATTATATTGTTTGGTATTGGCGGTTTGACCGGCTTGGTGCTGGCAGATGTGGCTGCCGATGCGCAATATCACAATAGCTACTTTGTCGTGGCGCACTTCCACTACACCCTGTTTGCGGGTGGCATCATGGGCATCATGGCTGGCGTGTACTACTGGCTGCCAAAGATGACCGGTCACATGTATAACGAAAAACTTGGCAAGCTGCACTTCTGGTTAACAGCCATCTCATTCAACGTGACTTTTATTCCGCAGTTTTTTGTCGGGCTGGCAGGCATGCCACGCCGGATTCCTGACTATGCATTGCAATTTGCTGAATTCAATATGATTTCAACCGTGGGTGCATTTGTCTTGGGTCTTTCTCAATTGCTATTTGTGTACATCATCATTAGCTGTGTAAAAGGTGGACAAAAAGCCACTGACCGTGTTTGGGAAGGTGCGCAAGGATTGGAGTGGACATTATCGTCCCCACCGCCTTACCACAGCTTCACTGAGCAGCCTGTTGTTAAATAAAAAGTGATCAAAGCCAGTCCATCCCGGATGGATTGGCACTCTGTAAAGGTGGACGTATTTTGAATGATCCCAAACGGTCAAATAGAAAGATTGCTTGGCTGTTGGCGGCAGTGGCGGTGATCTGGTACGTAGTCTCAATGTTTACTATTTGGAAATAAACGGCAGTTGAGACGGTTATGGCATTAGAGCGAGCGCAACTGGCAGCAAATAAAAAGCTGGCATTGAAGTTGGTGTGGATTATTGCAGGTGCGCTGTTGTTTGCGTTTGCACTGGTGCCGCTGTACGACGTGATATGTACAGTCACCGGACTAAACGGTAAAACCAATACTTCGGCAGCGAGTGCAGCAAAAGCGGTGGTGGATCTAAAACGTGAGGTCACTGTGCAATTTGTGTCCTCGGTGATGCCCGGTTTGGGGTGGAACTTTTACCCCAAGCAAAGCAGTGTCGTGGTGCATCCGGGTCAAGTGACTACGGTCATGTTTGAGGCGAAGAATACGACTAATGTCGAGGTCGCCGGTCAGGCAATACCGAGTGTCACGCCGGGCAAAGCATCCGCACATTTGAAGAAGATTGAGTGTTTCTGTTTTGTTAGGCAGACGCTCAAACCAGGGGAGGTAAGAGCGCTGCCGCTACGGTTTTTTGTCAGTGCAGACTTGCCTAAAGATGTTCAAGAAATGACTTTGTCGTATTCATTTTTTCCGGCAAGTCAATAAACAATAATGATGTGTAATACGTTTAAGGATAGGGAGTTCATGCATGGCTAGTCATTCAGAAAATCACTATTTTGTCCCGCATGGCAGCATCTACCCGGCATTGATTTCTGTCGGTTTGCTGTCGATGGCCAGTGGTTTTGTTTTTAACGTCACCGGTTCGGATACGCGCCTAGACGGCTCTTTTAAAAATCCAGCGTTATCTTATTTAGCGACCCCTGGTAAATACATGATGTATTTTGGTCTGGCTGTGATCCTGACCATGATGTTCAAGTGGCTGAGCGCGGTTGTTACTGAAAGCCTGACTGGGCAATATAAAAAGTGGGAGGATAAATCCTTCCGTATTGGCATGATCGTGTTTATTTGTTCTGAGGTGGCTTTTTTTGCAGCTTTTTTTGGCGCACTGTTTTATATGCGGGTGCTCTCGGTGCCCGATTTGGCCTCCTATGCGCCAGACATCACCCCCTACAAAGACTTTTTGAGTGCTTGGCCGTCGCAAGGCCCCGGTGGAACGGTACTCGGTGAGACTTACAAACCTGATCCAGCATTTCATCCGATGTCATGGAGTGGTTTGCCGTTGATCAATACGCTGTTGTTGCTGAGCTCAGGTGCCACGATTACTTGGGCCCATTGGGGCTTAATCAAGAATAATCGTAAGCAACTGATTATAGGCCTGTTTTTGACGATTGCCTTGGGGATTACCTTTTTGTGTTGTCAGGCGGCGGAATATCACCATGCTTACACTGAAATGGGGTTGACGCTGAAGTCTGGGGCGTATGGCGCGACGTTTTTTATGCTCACAGGGTTTCATGGCTTTCATGTAACTATCGGTACTCTGATGTTGATTGTGATTTGGTTACGCAGTATTAAAGGCCATTTTACCCCTGAGCATCATTTTGGCTTTGAAGGCGTGGCTTGGTACTGGCACTTTGTCGACGTGGTTTGGTTAGGCCTCTACATTTTCGTCTACATGCTTTAAGCAATAAAAAGGGCGCTGTTCGCGCCCTTTTTGTTCTGCCTGTGAACTAAAGCGTGTGGCCGATATAGCCAAAATGTGCGGCGGTAATCAGACCAAGAAACAGAAAGATGGATAAGCCGATTCGCATGGTCAGTGCTTTAACTGTGCGGTCAGAACCGCGCTTATCTTTCAGCAAAAAAAGCAGGGCAGAGAATAGACTGCCGACAATAGTAATCAGTATCAAAATGGTGACAATTTTAATGATCATGATGTGATCTCGCGTTAAGTTGATCACATTATGGGCCGTAAGTAGGAAAATGCAAATACCCTTGGGAATGTATGTCGTTCGTGTGCGCTGGCTGGTGGTGTGTGTGATGGTGGTCGCAATCTGGAGTTGTGTCAGGTTGGGGTTATGGCAATGGCACAAAGCGGAACAGAAGCAGGCAATCACGCGTGCATTGACGCATCATGCCGGCGCAATTCAGTTGCAGGCCAGCGATTTAGATAGCAATGCCAAGGTCGACGCTTTGCATCTGCAAACCGTGTCTCTCAAGGGCATGTATCTGCCGCAATTCAATTTTTTTCTCGATAACCAGTTAGCGGAAGGGCGTGCTGGTTTTCATGTGCTGACCCCCTTTTTGTTGCAGGACAAAACACACGTGGTGTGGGTGAATCGTGGCTGGATTGCCGGGTTTGTTGACCACCAGAAAATACCGCATATTGACACCTCGTCCTCCGAGCAATTGATTACGGGCTTGTTCTGGAAGCAAACCAAAACCGGATTCCGTTTAGACAAGCCGGCGGAGACTTGGCAGACGGTGCAACCCGTGATCGACTTTGCTTATTTGCGTCAGCATGTGCCATATATTTTTTCGGATGTCGTACTCAAGCTTGACCCAGCCAGTGCTGAGGGTTATTTGCGTGAATGGGATGTGCCAACTGGGCAAGTGGAGAAACATCTCAGTTATGCCTACCAGTGGTTTGGCTTCGCCTTGGCAACGGTTGCCATTGGCTTGTATCAGATGATAGAAAAACGGGTGTGATCATGCATGAAAACGTCACTGAAATAGTGGTCAATCCGGCACAGCAGCGCAAAGGGCGCATGGTTTTTTTGCTGTTAGCTGTATTTTTTACCGTGCCATTGTTGGTGGTGGTGGCGATGATTAAATTTGACTGGCGCCCCACCGGCAAAAGCTATGGCGAGCTGATTCAACCGCCCGTGTCGATCATGCACACCTCGCATTGGGTAAGTGATCAACAACAAGCTTTGCCTGCATTCTGGCAGGACAAATGGAACATGGTATTGATCGCGCGCGATTGCGATGCCGTTTGCATGCAACGCTTATATGACTTGCGCCAAATTTATGTGTCCCTTTACAAGGATATGATTCGCGTACAACGCGTATTGATCACTCAGCAAAGCGACACGACTGCGATTCGTGCCCGTTACCCGGATTTGTTGATTATTAATGGGCAGCCAGAGCAGATCGTCGATTTGGGGCGGATGCTCAGTAACGGTGGCCAGAATACCCTTGATGCGCAACGCGTTTATTTCATTGACCCCTTGGGCAATGTGATGATGCAGTATGCCCCAGCGATAGAAGCTAAGTGGATACGTAAGGATTTAGTCAAATTATTAAAGGCGTCTTGGGCGGGTTAAGCATGTTTAAAACGTTGAGTCTATTGGCTGCGGTAGTAGCGTTTTGTGTGGTGGTGTTGGGGTCTTATGTAAGGCTATCCGATGCCGGTTTGGGTTGTCCCGATTGGCCGGGTTGTTATGGGGCGCTCAGTGTGCCGCAGAGTGAGATCGCCATTCAAAATGCGCAACAAGCATATCCAGACAAGCCTTTAGAGCATGCCAAGGCCTGGAAAGAAATGGCACATCGCTATTTGGCCGGCAGTTTAGGACTGTTGGTGCTTGCTTTAGGGATATTGGCTTATCGCCAACGGCGTTTCATTCAAACGCCTTGGCAACTGTCAGCAGGCTTGGTGGTGCTGATTAGCATGCAGGCATTGCTTGGGATGTGGACGGTCACCTTGTTACTGAAACCAGTGATCGTCACCTTACATTTGTTAGGAGGCATGACGACTTTGGCCTTGTTGAGTTGGGTCGTCTTTCGCCACTACAGCCAACCGCACATCGCCTTGCCAGTGGGTCAGCAGCGCTGGGTGCGATTGGCATTGCTGGTGTGGCTATTGCAAGTCATGCTGGGGGGGTGGACCAGCAGTAATTATGCAGCCTTGGCATGTACCGATTTTCCGACTTGCCATGGCATGTGGTGGCCGCAAATGGACCTCGGTGAGGCATTTCACCTGACGCGCGCCTTGGGTGAAAGTCGTGATGGTGGTCAATTGCATCTGAGTGCGCTGACCACGATTCAGTGGATACATCGTCTTGGCGCCTTGGTGGTGTTGGTGTGGATGGTAATCAGCGCAACATTGTTATGGAAACAAACGGCCTCGCGTGGATTAGCCGTGGGGTTGTTGCTCATTGTGTTGTGCCAAGTATTGATTGGTATCGGAAATTTGTTGCTGCACTTGCCATTGGTGTTGGCGGTGCTACACAACGCTGGCGCAGCCTTGCTCGGTGTTTGGTTAGTAGCCATTCACGCCAGACTGTTGAATACATCACATTAATCAAGTCGTATTAAATAAAAGGGGGAGAACGCGATGCAAACAACCTGGATAACCCAATTGGCCACAGCAAGAATGAGCGCCCGCAGCTTTTATGCGCTATGTAAGCCGAGGGTGACGGCCTTGATCGTCTTTACGGCGATGATTGGTATGTTTATGGCAACGCCCGGTATGGTGCCACTGCAGACATTGCTGGTAGCGACCGTGGGGATTGCTTTTGCCTCTGGGGCGGCGGCAGCATTTAATTGCCTGATTGAGTATAAGATTGATGCCATGATGGCACGAACCCGTGCGCGGCCCTTGCCCACTGGCCAACTTTCACAAATGGAGACCTTGCTATTTGCCAGTGTGTTGGGCGGCCTTGGTTTGAGCATGCTGTATTATTGGGTGAATCCGCTGACCATGTGGCTCACGTTGGGGACGTTTGTCGGTTATGCGGTCATCTACACCGTGTTTCTCAAGCCAGCCACGCCAATGAATATTGTGATCGGTGGCGCTTCGGGTGCAATGCCGCCTATTCTCGGTTGGGCCGCAGTCAACAACACGGTATCGCCGGAGGCCTTGGTGATGTTTCTAATTATTTTCGCCTGGACGCCACCCCATTTTTGGGCCTTGGCTTTATACCGCCGTGAAGAATATGCAAAAGTTGGCATGCCCATGCTGCCCGTTACGCATGGCGAGCAATTCACATTGCTGCATATTGTGCTCTATACCATTATTCTGGTGGTCGTTTCTATGATGCCGTTTGGCCTGGGCATGAGTGGTTGGTTATATCTGGCCGCTGCTGCGATATTGAACTGCGTGTTTATGTACTATGTGGTGAGTCTGTATAGACATTATTCAGATGCGTTGGCCAAAACCACATTTAAGTATTCTATTTTATATTTGAGCCTGATTTTTGCTGCGCTGCTGTTAGATCATTATCTGGTTTAATTGAGACCAAACATGACGCCAGCGGATAAGTGTCCGCTGGCTCAATGTTTTGTGTCACTGTTAAACAAATGCGGCACCTGCACTGACTTGGTCTGTTGGTAGGCTTGTGTCAGCAATGTACTAAACGGTGCGGGCTTGCCGTGTAAAAATCCTTGTATATAGTCGCATTGAATCACTTTGAGAATGTTCTCTTGGCTGGCATTTTCAACCCCTTCCGCAATCAGTTTGATATCCAGCTCGTGCGCCATTTGAATAATGGATCGGCACAACACAAAGGCATAGTTATCTCGCTCAATATGTTTGATGAATGATTGGTCAATTTTGACATAATCAATGTGGTATTTTTTTAGATAACCGAGCGCCGAATAGCCAGTGCCAAAATCGTCTATGGATAGCTTAATGCCCGCTTGTTTCAGGGCATTCAAGGTGTCTTGGGTGATTTTGGATGGCTCGAGTAGCAAGCCTTCAGTGATCTCGAAGCAAAAACGTTCGCAGGGGATATTAGAATATTGCAGCCGTTGAATGAACGCCCGCAATGGTTGCGGGTGGGCAAATTGTACCGGCGAAATGTTGATGCTGATTTGCGTACCTTGCAGGTGCAGCAGATCAATCGTGGCAAGATCCTGCAGGACGGTATCGAAAACCCACTTACCGATGTCTATGATTAAGCCACACGCCTCGGCCAGTGGAATAAACACAGCGGGCGCGATGGCACCACGTGTCGGGTGTTGCCAACGGATCAGCGCTTCTGCCTTGACTAGTCTATGATCGCGCAAGCGGTAAATGGGTTGATAGACGAGGTGGAATTCGCCATTGGCGATCGCAGAGCGTAAATCCTGTGTGATTGACAAGCGCTCTTGGAATTCGCGGTGCAAGCTTTTGTTAAAGAATTGATATTGATCTTTGCCAGCACGCTTGGCGGCGTGCAATGCCTGATCGGCGAACATGAGTAACGCTTCACTGGTTTGGCAATGCTCAGGATAGACCGCGATGCCGATGCTGGCGGTGACAAAATATTGATTGTTTTCAATATGAAAAGGGCTGCGTAAACTTTCTACAATGTGGGTGCTGATGGCATGTAACCCCTTAACATCGCTTATTGTTGGGACCATCACCACAAACGCATCCCCGCCCAACCTCGCCGTTGTGCTGCCGTGACCTGCGCAAGATTGGATGCGCAAGGCTGCATTTTGCAGCAAGCGATCGCCAATGGTGTGGCCGGCAATATCATTCACATCCTTAAAACCATCGAGATCAATCAGTAACACCCCCAATAATTGTTGCGATTGATGGCACTCGGCCAGCGCTTGTTGCAGACGTTGTTGCAACAGATGGCGATTTGGTAATTGAGTCAGGAAATCAACATTGGCTTGGCGCCAAAGTTGTTGACGGCTGTCAGCTTCGCGCCGTTTTGTCTGCTGATAAAAGCGCAAACATAGAAACAGGATTGCCGTGCAAATGAGCGCGATGATAATGAGCCACGGCGCTGATAGCATCTGGCTGAAAGCCGTATGGGATTGCGTGCCTGACAGCACGCTAGGGGCGGCAAAAGCACTGTGATGCATCACAACGGTGATGGCGGGTAATTGTTTGTAGCTCGGTCTCTTCATCTCATTATTCATACCATTTCGTCCCCGTTTTAGAGGTCGCAAATCAAGTCTCGGTTCTCGCCGGCAGGTAACAACGGATTGGCGGCAACACCAAGGGATAACTTGATTAACGGCAGAACATGAATAAACTGAAGACTAAATTAAAAATAAAATCGCCTGCGGAATTAACAGCAGGCGATCGTTGTGTGGTGCGTGAATCGCGTTATTTTGCGGACAAACAGGTTTTCATAAACGCTTTGCGTTCATCGCCTGCCAGTGCTTTGGTTTTAGCATCGGCATTGCAGGTTTTCATTTTGTTTTGTTGTGCGGTGAGGCCGCTACTTGCCCCGTCCGCAGACAGACAGGCTTTCATAAAGGCTTTGCGTTCATCCCCTGCCAGTGCTTTAGTTTTAGCATCGGCATTACAGGTTTTCATTTTTTCTTGCTGCGGGCCCGCATTAGCAGATAGACAGATTCCAGACAACAACAAGGCAATCACCAGTTTATTCATGAAAGTCTCCAAACAATAAAGATTAGTATTTTTTTGAGTTGAGGCTGCCAAATCGCCAGCCTGCGCAACTATTGTGACATAGAGCATTGGCGTTGGGTATAAAAAAAGCCCGGTCAAATGCCGGGCTTTGCAGATCATTCATGAATGGGAGTTTGATGTAAGGTGCCAGCTTTCATGTCAGGTACGAATAGTGCACGGCCATCTGCTGATAAGCTGATATCCGCCGCCGACTGATAGCCCTGTATCAGCCGTTGTGGTGTGGCTTTTGGCTCAGTCAGTTGCCAGACGTTGCCGCCCGCCCAGTCACTGACATAAAGCATCCCATGCGCGTCTCTGACCAAACCATCGGCGCCGCCAAACCCCTGATTGAGCAATGTGACGCGGGGTTTTTTCGGGCCAATTTGAACACTAAATAATTTACCCGTGCCAAAGTCTGCGACCAATAAACGATCCGGGCCATCCATCAGCAAACCATTGGGTCGTTGAATGCCTGCATTAGCGCCAAGCACCTGTGTCAGTTTGCCATTGGGTGCAATTTTGAAAATGCCTGCACCGCGGCCATGATCGTCGCCACTGTCTGAGACATACACATTGCCCAAGCCGTCGATTTCAATATCATTTAAAAATACAGGCGGTTTTGGAAAAGCCTTGGGTGCTGCAATCACTGATTGCACGCCGCTCGCAGTATCGATACGCACAACCCGATCTATATCGGCGACATATAATTGCCCGTCAAACATATCGATGCCTTTGGGATCATTTAAGCCCTCAGCCAGCATGGTTCGGCTGCCGTCGACTGCGATGCGGGTAATTTTGCCATCTCCCAATTTACCAAATTCGCCGATTTCAGACACGTAACGCACCCCTGCAGGGGTGGCAAACACAGATTCCGGCATGGCAAAATCATGCAAGGTATTGGCTTCAGTCGCGGGGGCCATCGCACCCTGTGTTTTTGCATCATAGCTGATCCGGTAAATCACACCATTGTAATCATCCGACACCAGTAATGAGCCGTCCGGCAATTGCAACACATCGTTGGGGCGCCCCCAGACTTCGCCTTCTGCACTCAACCAGCCATCGATAAACGGTTTGGTTTCTTTGACTTGATGCTGCGCGTCAAAGATGACGCGGACGAGTTGGTAGCCAACCGGCGTTTTGCGATTCCATGAACCATGCTGCGCGATCACCGCATTGCCTTGATATTCGGCTGGAAACTGCTTGCCAGTGTAAAACTTAAAACCAAGATTAGCCGTGTGTGCTTGAAATTCAGCCACAGGCGCCGTGACGGCCATCGGTGGCGTTTTGTTTTTCCAGTTTGGGTCTTGTGCATCGCCGCCAGCGAAGTAAGGAAAGCCAAAATGCAAGCCTGCTTTGGGCGCTGCATTCAGTTCATCATGAGGCACATCGGGCCCGAGCAGGTCCACGCCATTATCGCTAAAAAACAGGGTATTACTGCCCGGTTGAAAGTCCATCCCGACCGAGTTACGTACACCCTTGGCAAAGGTTTCCACTTGGCTGCCATCTGGATTCATGCGGATAATCGAAGCCTCTAGGCCTACGGGGTCACAAATATTACAAGGGGCGCCCAAGGTGACATACAGCTTGTTGTCTGGGCCGACGGCGAGGTAACGCCAACCATGGTGGGCTTTGTCTGGTAACTGGTCGTAGATGACCTCGCGCATCGCCTTGAACGGCAGTGTTAAATCAAAATCGGGTGCGGCATAACGCGTGATGCGGTGTTGCTCTGCCACATACAAATGGCCGTCGACCATCGCCACGCCATTGCCCACTTTCAAATCATCGAGAATGGTGACCACTTGGTCGGCTTTGTGGTCTTTATTTTTATCAACCACCGCGTAGACTTTGTTGCCACGGGTGCCTACATACACATTGCCGTTTGTGCCTATGGCCATTTGGCGTGCGCCCGGGACGTCGGCGTAGACCTCTATAGAAAAGCCTGCAGGCACATGTAATTTGTGCAGGTTAGCACGTACTTCATTGCTGTCTGCCCAGACAGTACAAGAGGCAGTAGCCAACAGCGTCGTGATCAGACTGCTTAGGCGTTGGCGCGTATCCATATTATTTTCCTTAAATATTGCAATCAATTAAATTGCGTTGCACCCAGTGTAAGCAGTCCGACTTGGCCTGAAAAGTGAAAAAATATGAAATGATTGCCTAATCCTATTATTGAAGTGATGCTTATAGCTGATTAATAGTAATATAAATGCCTAATTGTTTTATTCGGCTGCTGATTATGAATAACGAATGCTGGCATGCACATGACAAAGCACGCACCATTGCGCTGCTGTCTTCCTTGACACCGTCAGAGGGCTTTACCCTAACCGCTCTGGATGGCGTGAAGCTGATGCGTTGGAACCGCACCATCCCGCGGAGCCCGGTATTGTATGAACCCAGTATTGTATTTGTTTGTCAGGGCCGCAAAGTAGGCTATCTCGGCGGCGAAGTCTATCAATATAATCCGCAACAGTTTCTAATCCTGTCGGTGCCTTTGCCGTTTGAAAGTGAGACGATTGCCTCTGCCGAGGAGCCCTTGCTGGCCATTTCTATTCGGATAAATCTGTCGATGGTGTCTGAGCTGTTGTTGAGCATTACGCACGCGCACCCCGTGCATATCAATGCTAAAAGTGGCATCACTTCCACCGCGCTCGATATGCGTTTGTCGAATGCGGTGGTCAGATTGCTGGAGTGTTTGCAAACCAAAACCGACGCCTCAGTGCTTGGGCATGCCATCATCCGCGAGATTCACTATCGTATTTTGCAGTCTTCTCAGGCCTCTGCCATTCTTGCCGCACATAGCACGCACAATAATGTCGGTAAAATCAGTAAAGCACTCAGATTGATTCACGCTGAGTTTGCCAATGCGTTGAGTGTTGACATGCTGGCGGCAGTCTCTGCCATGAGTGTGCCGTCTTTTCATGCCGCGTTTAGAGAGGTGACCGCCACCTCTCCGATTCAATATTTAAAAAAGACCCGCTTGCACAAAGCGCGCCTGCTGATGGTGCAAGATGGCATTAATGCCACCTTAGCCGCCACCAAGGTGGGGTATGAAAGTGCCTCGCAGTTTAGTCGCGAGTTTAAGCGGATGTTCGGTAAAAGTCCGATGGAGGAGGTGAGCGCTGTCCGCAGCGCATTGATCACTTCGCCCGGCGAGCGCTTGAGCCCTCAAACCATGGATCCCTACGTCACGGTGCAGCAATAGTGTCGGCCAAGCGCAAGCTGGCGCTCAGCGACAGCTTGCCATCGTAGAGGATTAGGCAAGTTTTTGATAAAAGCAGGCAAGCGCGTTTGGCTTCGCTTGTTTAGACTATTTTGTTTGACCGCGGCAACGCTGTCCGTGCGTGACGGATGTCATCGATGAATGGAGAAATAATGAAAACTGCAGCCTATGGTGTACAAGATGCGACCTCCCCAGTTGCACCAATGCAAATTGACCGTCGAGAGGCCGGGCCACATGATGTGCTGATTGATATCGAATACTGTGGTATTTGTCATTCGGATATTCATCAGGCCAGAAATGAGTGGGGTGGCGGCTCTCTCTATCCGATGGTGCCAGGCCACGAAATCGTGGGCCGCGTAAGCCAAGTGGGCACGCACGTCACTAAATTCAAGCTGGGGCAATTGGTTGGCGTCGGCTGTATGGTCGACGCCTGCCGCCACTGTGAAGACTGTCACGCAGGTGAAGAGCAATATTGCGAAGGCACGGTATTTACCTATAACGCCAAAGACCCTAAGCATGGCGGGCTGACCTTTGGCGGCTATGCTGAGCGCATTACCGTTGATGAAAATTTTGTCGTCAGCGTGCCTGAAAATCTGGATACCAAAGCAGTGGCGCCCTTATTGTGTGCTGGTATTACCTTATATTCGCCGCTCAGGCATTGGGATGTGCAAGCCGGTCAAAAAGTCGGCATCATCGGTCTGGGTGGGTTAGGCCACATGGGTGTCAAGCTCGCTTCTGCGATGGGCGCGCATGTGGTGATGATCACTACTTCGGCCAGCAAAGCTGCTGATGCAACCCGGCTGGGTGCGCATGAAGTGTTGATCTCAAAAGATGCGGAGGCGATGGCCAAGCATGCGGCTAGCTTTGATCTGATTATTGATACGGTGCCGGTCGCGCACGATTTGAACCCCTATATTGGGTTGCTCAAACGTGACAAAACCATTGTGCTGGTGGGGCCGCTAGATCCGGTGGAGGTGCATGGTGCTAACCTGATCACCAAACGTCGCCAGGTGGCTGGCTCATTGATTGGTGGGATTGCCGAAACGCAAGAAATGCTCGATTTCTGTGGCAAGCATAATATTGTCAGCGATGTTGAAATGATCGAGGCCCCTTACATTAACGAGGCCTATACGCGAATGCTTAACAGCGATGTGAAGTATCGCTTTGTGATTGATATGACCTCAATCAAGGCCTAGCTAAGTCGCATGATCCACCGGGCCCCGCCTGCCGGGTGGATCATGGTTGTGGTTTGTCGTCGGCAAACTGCAACAGATTGCGGCTTGCTCTGTTAAGATAATGATTCATTGATCACAATTTACGTGCATGCTTGCCGACAAACCGCCACCGGGTGTGATTGCCCTAATTGTTTCTATCGTCGCCTATCTGGCATTGGCGCAGGCTGACAACTTCATCCAGCTCGGTCAGGCCGAGTCGCTGGCCATTTCGATTCTGTTTGTGCTGCTGATCATCAATCTGGCATTTCAGCTGTCATTTCAGGTCGAGTATGTGGCCGAGCGGCTGAAAGAGCCCTACGGCACCATGATATTGACCATCAGTGCGGTCATCATCGAGGTGGTGATTATTGTGATGATGTTAAGCCATACCTCGTCCACCACGCTGGCCAGAGATGCCATCTATTCGGCGGTGATGCTCGATATCAACGGGATTCTTGGCCTGTGTGCCATTATCGGCGGCATTAAATATGGTGAGGTCGAATACAACGTCAACTCGGGCAATACTTACATTGTCATGATCATGACGGCACTGGGGATCTCCATGGTGCTGCCCGCATTTTTACCAGCCGAACACTGGCGCGTGTATTCAATGTTTACCATTGTGACCATGAGCGTGTTTTATGCCTTGTTTTTGAAAATGCAAACCGGTCGCCATCGCGCTTATTTTAGTTATCGTGACCAGCACCAATCCTCTTCGGCAGAGGCGGCCAGTGGCCGCATGAGTAATGATGTCAGGTGGTCGATTTTATATATGTTGGCCGGCATCGTGACCATCGGATTTCTGTCTGAAGAAATGAGCATACACATGGATGCCGGGCTGACTGGTAGCGGTGTGCCACCGATTGTGGCGGCGATTGTGGTGGCCATCATTGCAGCCAGCCCAGAGGTGCTGACTGCGCTCAAAGCTGCAGTTAATAACCGCATGCAAACCGTGGTCAATATTGCGTTGGGCGCCACCCTGTCTACGGTGATCTTGACGGTACCGGTGATCGAGGCCATCGCTTTGATCGAGGACCGACCGCTCATTGTGGGCTTGTCGCCGACGCAGATTGTCATGACATTTTTGACCTTGATTGTGGCGACCATCAATTTGCACGACGGCGAAACCAATGCGATTGAGGGCATGACACACTTTGTATTATTTATGGCATTTGCCATGTTGGCTGCTTTGGGGATGTAATGGTCTGCCCAGCGCTGACCGAGACATAAAAAACAGATGAATGTGGTGTTTGAGCTGATGCAGCAATATGGCTTGCTGATCGTATTTGCCAGTGTGTTTTTAGAACAAATGGGGCTCCCGTTACCTGCCTATCCGACGTTGCTACTGGCGGGCGTTTTTATTGGCAACGGACAATACACTTGGGGCGCCATGCTGCTGATCGCGGTGTTGGCAGCGCTCATCGCAGACAGCCTCTGGTATCGCGCCGGACGCAAGTATGGCAAACGGGTGATGGGTAAGCTGTGCAAGATTTCCTTGTCCCCTGATACCTGTGTCAGGCAAACAGAGGCGTTGTACCTGAAGTTTGGGCCGCCGGCATTGTTGGTGTGCAAATTTATTCCGGGTTTCGCCTCGATCTCCAGCGCGCTGGCAGGCTCGTCTGGCACGCGCTATTGTGTATTTGTGCTGATGGATGGTCTGGGCGCCCTGGTATGGGCTGGCTCTGCCTTATGGCTGGGTAATCTGTTTAGCGCAACGATTGATGAGTTGATGTTAACGCTGGTTGAAATGGGCAAATGGGGAACGCTGCTGGTACTGCTGTTGTTGGCGTCGTTTATTGCTTATAAATGGTGGGACAGGCAGCGCTTCATCAAAAGCTTGCACATGGCCCGAATCAGCGTTGACGCATTAAACGAGATGATTCAACAAGGCGCGACACCTGTGATTTTAGATACCCGCGCGGTCCATCTGGTGCAAGATGGCTGGATTCCCGGCGCCCAGTTTGTCCCCCTAGAAGCCGTCGACCAATTAGTGCTAGATATCGATGAAGATGCGCCGGTGGTGCTCTATTGTTCATGTCCAAACGAAGTCACCGCTGCCAAAGTGGCTAAAAAACTCATGCAACGGGGCTATCGCAATATTCGGCCATTGACTGGCGGTATCGATGCTTGGCGCGATGCCGGATTTGAGATTCATACCGCGGTGGTGGAGAAAGTATCAGATGTTTAACGTGGTCGGGATTGCACTCAAACGCCCATACACTTTTGTGGTGATGGCATTGCTGATTTTAATCTTTGGCACGCTGTCTGCCATGCGAAGCCCGGTCGATATTTTTCCTGAAATTCGCATCCCGGTGGTGGCCGTGGCTTGGCAATACACCGGCTTACCCCCAGATGATATGGCCGGGCGCATCACCACCTTGTATCAGCGGTCATTGACCACCACGGTGAATGACATCGAACACATTGAGGCCAATTCGTACAACGGCTTTGCCATTGTCAAAATCTTTTTTCATTCTGGGGTGAACATTGCGACCGCCAATGCGCAAGTGGCGGCGATATCGCAAACCGTGACGCGGCAAATGCCCACTGGCACGACGCCGCCGCTGATTCTGAATTACAACGCCTCGACCGTGCCGATTTTGCAAATTGCGTTATCAGGCAAGGGTTTGACCGAACAAAACCTCGCGGATCTGGGCCTGAACGCTGTGCGTATTCGGCTGGTGACCGTGCCCGGCGCGGGCGTGCCTTTTCCTTATGGTGGTAAAAGCCGGCAAATTCAGATCGATCTCAATCCGGGCGCGCTACAGGCACGCGGACTGTCTGCGCAGGATATCTCCACTGCCTTGGCCGCACATAATATGGTGGTGCCGGTCGGAACGCAGAAAATAGGCGCGATTGAATATACCTTAAACTTGAATAACGCTGCGGCCGATGTAGAAGAAATCGCCAATATCCCGATCAAGGTTGTGCAAGGGGCCACCGTCTATATGCGTGATATTGGGCAGGTGCGTGATGGTAGCCCGCCGCAAACCAATATTGTGCATGTCGATGGCAATCGTTCGGTGCTGATGACCATCCTCAAGAATGGCGCCATCTCGACCTTAGCCATTGTGGATGGCATTAAAGCCAAGCTCGAAGAAATTAAGCCCGGGTTGCCAGACGCACTGGTGGCGACCCCAATTAATGATCAGTCGATTTTTGTGCGGGCAGCCATTGATGGCGTGGTGTTTGAAGGCGTGCTCGCGGCTTTATTGACCAGCCTGATGATATTGCTATTTTTAGGCAGCTGGCGCTCATCGCTAATCATTGCTACCTCCATTCCGTTGTCGGTATTGGGGGCAGTGATCGGTTTGTCTATGGTGGGCGAAACACTCAATATCATGACCTTGGGAGGCTTGGCGCTCGCAGTTGGCCTCTTGGTGGACGAAGCGACGGTCACGATTGAAAATATTAACTGGCACCTCGAGCAAGGCAAACCAGTTGAGCAGTCGATTCTGGATGGTGCCGCGCAAATCGTGACGCCGGCTTTTGTGTCGCTACTGTGTATTTGTATTGTGTTTGTGCCGATGTTTTTTCTTGAAGGGGTGTCACGCTTTTTATTTGTGCCGATGGCGGAATCAGTGATTTTTGCCATGATCAGCTCCTTTATTTTGTCGCGCACGCTGGTGCCGACCATGGCCAATTACCTGCTCAAACCACATGTTGCACAGGCGCATGTATCGGCCAGTCGCAATCCGCTGGTGCGCTTTCAGCAGGCATTTGAGCGTGGGTTTGAGCGTATCCGGTTGTCCTATAAAGCCCTGCTGACGTGGGCGGTGCTGCATAGCCGTCTGTTTATGGCGGGGTTTATGGCGCTGGTGATGTTGTCGTTTCTGTTGGTGCCCATGCTGGGGAGTAATTTTTTCCCGTCGGTCGACAGCGGTCAAATCCTGATGCATGTGCGGGTGCCCGTCGGCACCCGTATCGAAGAAACGGCTAACCGCTTTGCGCATATTCAAGCCGCGGTCAAACAAGTGATCCCCGCCGAAGAAATTGTGACGATTGTGGATAACATCGGCATGCCGATCAGTAGCATTAATCTGACCTATAACAACACGGGGCTTACCGGCGCCCATGATGGCGACCTGCAAATTGCATTACGAGCAGAGCATGCGCCCACGGCGGAATATATCCGTACCCTGCGTGAGGTGTTGCCCAAGCGTTTCCCAGACACGACCTTCTCTTTTCCTCCCGCCGATATTGTCAGCCAGATTCTCAATTTTGGGTCCCCTGCGCCGATTGATATTCAGATTCGCGGCGGAAAATTAGCTGAGGATTTTGTCTACGCTGGCCAATTGTTGGCAAAAATCCGGCAGGTGCCAGGCGTGGTTGATGCGCGTATCCAGCAATCCCGGAGTCGTCCAGCATTTGATATCCGACTAGACAAAACACGTGCACAAGAGCTGGGCATCAGTACACGCGACGTCACCAATAGCATGGTCATTAACATGGCCGGTAGCTCGCAAGTCTCCCCCACCTATTGGTTAAACCCGGCCAACGGCGTGACTTATCCGATTGTGTTGCAAACACCGCAATATCAACTCGATAGCCTGAGTGCACTGGCTAACTTGCCGATCAGTGGCGCTGACGGTCAGTTGCAAACCTTGGGGGGCTTGGCGACCTTTAAACGCAACGTTGGAAACGCAGTGGTCAGCCAGTACGATATCCAGCCCATGGTGCAGATTCATGCCAGCACGCAAGACCGCGATTTGGGCGCGGTGGCCGCCGATATCCGCAACATTCTAGCCCAGACCGAAGCGCAAGTGCCTAAAGCCGCCAGTGTCGTGATGCTGGGGCAGGTGCAAACCATGGAGCATGCGTTTAATGGTTTGTTTTTTGGTTTGCTTGGCGCGATTGTGCTGGTGTATTTGTTGATTGTGGTCAATCTACAATCCTGGCGTGATCCCTTCGTGATTATTTCAGCCCTGCCTGCCGCGCTGGCGGGCATCGTTTGGATGCTGTTTCTCACCTTTACGCCTTTATCCGTGCCGGCATTGACCGGGGCCATTATGTGTATGGGTGTGGCCACTGCGAACAGTGTGCTGGTGATCAGTTTTGCCCGCGAACGGCTGGCCGAGTTGAAAGACGGCGCGGCCGCGGCGATTGATGCTGGATTTGTGCGGTTCCGTCCGGTACTGATGACTGCGCTGGCCATGGTCATCGGTATGACGCCGATGGCATTGGGCCTCGGCGAGGGCGGTGAGCAAAACGCGCCACTCGGCCGCGCCGTGATTGGTGGGTTGATATTCGCCACCATCGCCACCTTATTATTTGTGCCCGTGGTATTTAGTGCGGTGCACCGAACCATGCAAACGCGACCTGTGAGCGTTTCTACAGGAGATCAAGATGAGTAATTCTACGGCGGGTGTGTCTCGTGGGCTCAAACTGGGCAGTTTTTTACTATTGCTGGCTGCCATTGGCGCAGTGGTTGTTGGCATGAGCAGTCGGGCTAGCCATCAGACCAAACTCAAAGACTGGACAGACAAACAGGCGGTCGCCACCGTGACTGTGAATCCGCCGACCAATGGCGCGGTTGGCGGCAGTTTGGTGTTGCCGGGTCGATTTGAAGCCTATGCGCGGGCACCTATTTACGCGCGCGTCAGTGGATATTTAAAAGGCTGGAAAGTCGACATTGGCGGCAGCGTGAAAAGTGGCCAATTGCTGGCTGAAATCGAAACGCCGGACCTTGATCAAGAGTTGTTACAAGCGCGGGCAGATTTGGCCAGTGCGCAGGCAACCGTGGCGTTAGCCGAAACCACGGCCAAGCGTTGGCAAGACATGTGGAAAACGCAATCGATTGCCCGCCAAGAGGTCGATGAAAAATTGGGTGATTATCAGAGCAAGAAAGCGCTGGTGAATGCCGCCGAAGCCAATGTCAACCGGCTGCTGGCGCTCAAACGCTTTGCCCGTATTGAGGCACCGTTTGACGGCGCGGTCACTACGCGTAATACCGATACAGGCGCATTGATTAATGCCGGTAGTAACGCTAGTACTACACTGCCTTTATTCGAGGTGTCCAATACGCGTAAATTACGTTTATATACCCATGTGCCACAAAACTATGTCAGCCACATCAAGGCCGGCGGCAAGGCGCAGTTTAGCGTGCCTGAGTTGCCTGAAGCGATGTTTGAGGCCACCATTCAATCGACTTCTGGCGCGATCACAGCCTCGTCTGGCACCACCTTGGTACAGTTATTGGTAGATAACACGGCTGGCCGCTTTTTACCCGGTGGCTTTGCAAACGTGGATCTCGCGCTCAATGAGCAGACCGGGCGCCTGAGCATTCCAGCCAGTGCTTTGATTTTTGATCAGAACGGAATGAAGGTCGCCACCGTGAACCAGCAGCACCAAGTGGTGTTGAAAACGATTACGATTGCCCGCGATCTCGGCAAAACGCTAGAGGTGCAATCAGGCTTACTCGCCAGCGATCAGGTGATTGAAAACCCGCCAGATGGCATCAGCGATGGGGTACGGGTCAATCTGGCGACGGCAGTCGCTCCGCGATAATGGCAGCAGATGCTTAACGCGCCACGATTAACCACAGACTCAATCCGACTGCGGCGGCTGCTAAAAGTAGATTGATCGCAGGCGGCAGCCATAACACGTGGCTGTTGGGTGTTTCGGCTGCACTGAGCGTCTGACAAAACTGTTTGAACTGCACGGCTGACAACACGGCTGTGCAAGCGCCAATCAAAATAAACCCTACGCCAATGTAGAGCGA
Organism: Methylophilus medardicus; assembly: GCF_006363955.1. Classification (GTDB taxonomy): domain Bacteria; phylum Pseudomonadota; class Gammaproteobacteria; order Burkholderiales; family Methylophilaceae; genus Methylophilus; species Methylophilus medardensis. The sequence continues at coordinate 2,084,353 of NZ_CP040948.1, read as the reverse complement.
AAGGGTGGTTTGTGCAGCGGTCATGGGGTGATCTTGGGCCACCAGTTGCATAAACAGGCCAAAGCGCTCAATCACAAATCCCAAGCCCATCAATGCAATGGCCGAGCGTTGCCAAGCCAGCAGCGTGCGTTCGGCTGCAAAATAGACCCGTGGATCATCCAGATAAGACATATAGCCCCTGTTCTAGTGCGTAAGCGGGTACCTTAGCGCACTTTGCCTAAGTCTGTCTATGGGCAGTGATCACCCCTGCCACTTGCTGTAAGCGCGTGAGCAAATGTTGTAGTTGATCCATATCGGTAATCTCTACCGTAAATTGCATCAGCGCCACATGGTTGCGCGAGAGGGTATTGGCTTTGGTCGTGTTGATTTTTTCACGGGCAAATAAATCGCTAATATCGCGCAGCAGGCCCTGTCTGTCATTGGCTTCTATGCTGATGTCGACGGCAGACACGCCGTGAGACTGACTGCCCCATTGTGCACTCAGACAGCGGTTCTGCCGATCATCCGTCAGACGGCTAATAAACGGACAGACTTGGCGATGAATGGTCACACTGTGGTTGCGAGTGAGGTAGCCCACGATGGGTTCTGGCGAGACTGGTTTGCAGCATTTTGCCATGCTAGTTTGCACGTTGCCGATGCCCTCAATCGTCACCCCTGCCTGATTAAACTGCGAGCTTGCTGGCCGCTTGATGGGGATCGATTGCGGTTCTGTAACCCCAGGCGACATCTCGGCTTGAATCGTAATGGCAATCTGGTGTTCGCTGATATCGCCCCGACCAATGGCCGCCAGACAATCCTCCAGTTTGTGAAATTGCAGTTGATGCGCAATCTTTTCTAAAGACAGCGTACTCACCCCTGCGCGGTGCAATTCTTTATCCAGCTTTGCCCGCCCTTGCGCCATGTCTGCTTCAAAGTGCTGGTATTTAAACCAATGCCTGACCTTGGCACGGGCGCTTGGGCTTTGCAGATATCCCAAGGCTGAATTGAGCCAGTCTCGGCTGGGGGCGCCATGTTTGGCGGTTAAAATTTCGACGCGCTGACCGTTCTCCAAACGGGTGTTCAGCGGCACGATGTTGCCATTGATTTTGGCGCCGCGTGTGCGATGTCCCAGATCCGAATGCACGGCATAAGCAAAATCTATCGGCGTGGCCCCGCGCGGTAAGTCGATGACTTTGCCTTGCGGTGTCAGCACATAGACCTTGTCTTGAAACAGTTCGCTATTGAACTGCTCGAGCAAGTCGCCATGGTCCGCCACATCGTCTTTCCAAGCCAATATCTGCCGCAGCCAGGCGATTTTTTCGTCAAATTTGGCATCTGATTTTGCACCCTCTTTGTAGCGCCAATGGGCCGCAACCCCCAACTCGGAGGCATGATGCATGTCATGGGTGCGGATTTGCACCTCAAGCGCCAATCCCCTTGGTCCGCTCACCGCGGTATGCAAAGAGCGATAGTTGTTTGATTTTGGTCGGGCAATATAGTCGTCAAACTCGCCTGGAATCGGTTGCCACAAGTGATGGACCAATCCCAGCGCAGCATAACAATCTTTGATATCTTCGACCAAAATGCGCACGGCGCGCACATCATACAGTTGGTTAAACTGCAGATGTTTGCTCTTCATTTTTTTGACGATGCTGTAAATATGTTTTGGCCGCCCAGTGACCTCGCCCGCAATGCCTGCTTGGGCGAGTGCTTGCTGTAACTGTGCGACTACATCCGTGATATACAACTCGCGGTCGACTCTGCGTTCGTCCAGCATCTTGGCGACTTCTTTATAGAGCTGTGGCTCTAGGTAGCGCAAGGATAAATCCTCAAGCTCCCATTTCAATTGCCAAACCCCCAGACGGTTGGCCAGCGGCGCAAAAATATTCTGGTTGTCGCGCGCGATGTGCTGCTGTTGCGCAGGGCTGGCACCAGACAACTGACGCAGCAGCTGTGTGCGCTCTGCCAGTTTGATCAACACCACGCGAATGTCTTGCACCATGGCGAGTAACATTTTGCGCAATGCCTCCAGCTGTTGCGCGCGGTCGTTATTTTTTTGCGCTGTTTGCGGCGCGCCTTCAGCCGCACTCAATGCCTGAATATGGGACATCCGTGACAGGCCATCAATCAAGTCGATGACTGGCTTTCCCCATTGTGCAGCGAGGGTATCAGCCCAGTCAGGGAGGTGTTCAGGAGTTGCCGACAGGATCCCTGCGAGCACCGTGTCGGCATCCATGTTCAGGTCCACCAGAATCGAGGCCATGCCCAACACATGCGGCAACAGTGGACTGCCGTTGAGCGCAGATTGCCCAGCATAGAGCGGGGTTACGATGTCAGCCGCTTGGCGAAATGCGTCGACTTCAGTGGCGGCAAAGCGAGGCGACAATGCGTCTAACCACACACTGATGAGGTGTGTATCGGAGGCAGCGGCTGCGGCAGGCGGACGATGTGTGGAAACCATAAAATATTATCGCCGTGATTGTGCATCAGCGTAAAGAATAAAACGCATCATGCGCGCGAGCAAGATGCGTTTTTGGCTAGAACAAGGTGACCACTTTGCTCGCCGCGTTAGGCAAACAAGCTAATACCGAGCACGGCGGCCAGCACAATACCAATCGCCATCAGCAGGAAAATAAAGAAAAATACTTTTGAAATGGTGGCAGCACCAGACTCAAGGCCTCTAAAACCGAGCATACCAGCAATAAAAGAAATCACCAGAAACAGCAGCGCATAATAAAGCATGGGTTGGACCTTTCGTCACAGCGTTGAACATGGACACATCTTAAACGCTGGATGGGGGTGGGCGCATCGGGCATGGTCTGGAATGTAGGTCAGAATGGACCTACGGCGCTGGCCCATCCGCCTCCCATGCACAGGTGGCCGCGCCAGTATGGCGTAAAGCGCAGCGGTTTACCTCGCAGCCGATGGATATTCGCCGCCCAAGGCAATCATTAAGGCTACGGAGGCATTCAATCTTCTGCCGGTAATCGACAACAGATTACGCTCTGCGGTGAGCAGGGTGGACTGCACGATGACCACGCTTTGATACTCACTAATCCCGGCCCGGTAACGGTTCTCCGTTTGCACCACTGCCTCACGCGCAAACTTGACTGCAGCCGCTTGTTCGATGGCTTCGGCTTCTAAGATTCTTAATAAGGCCAAGTTGTCCTCGACCTCACGCACACCGCTGATCACGGTTTGTTTATAGCTGGCGACCGTTGCATCATACCGGGCAATCGCTGCGTCGGTTTGCGACTTTCGCAACTGGTTATCAAAGATTGGGCCGGCCAAGGTCGGACCGAGCGACCACAACCGATTCGGTAGCGAGAGTAAGTTACCGAGGCTGTCGTTGCTGTAACCGAATGCAGCCCCTAAGGATAATGTCGGAAATAAAGCCGCTCTGGCGACCCCAATTTGCGCATTGGCTTGGGCAACCCGGCGCTCAGCTGCCGCAATGTCTGGGCGGCGCTCTAGCAGCGTGGCCGGTAAGCTGGCGTTGGTGACCGGAAAGCTAATGTTGGTCACATTGCCATAGGGTGTGGATGGAATGGTCAGCGCAGCGGGCGTCTGACCGATCAGCACCGCGATGGCATGCTCAAGTTGCGCACGTGAGGCGGTAATGTCTATGGCTTGTGTCAGCGTATTTCTGAGTTGTGTTTCGGCCTGCGCAATTTCGGTACGAGAGGCCAAGCCCACGTTATAACGATTGACGGTGAGCTTGAGCGAGCGTTCAAAGCTCTGCGCGGTGCTGTCGAGTAATTGCTTTTGTGAGTCCAAAATACGCAACTGAAAGTAGGTTTGCGCAAGCGCTGACTGGACAGATAATTTCACCGCAGCCAAATCTGAGGCCGTGGCGTCAGCATTGGCTTCGCCGGCAAGGATGCTGTTGCGTATCCTGCCCCATAAATCCATTTCCCAACTGGCATTGACGCCCAAACTCAGTTCGGAATTGGCACCGTTATTGCCGGTTTGGCCGCGCACAGCTCCGGCTTGCCCATTGATGGCGGGCAATAATGGCGCGCGGCTGGCGCGTGCCAAGGCAATGCCTTGCCGATAATTCGCCTCAGCGATTTGAATTGAAAAATTCGCCTGATTGGCCTGCGTTAATAAAGCCATTAGCTGCGGATCTGCATAGGCGCTCCACCAAGATGCGGTGACCTCGGGCTGGCTGGGCGCTGCGGTTTTCCAACCCGATACATCATGCGCCTCTTTATATTGCGTTGGCAGGTTGAGACTGGGCCGCGTGTAGGCTTCCCACACACTGCAACCGTTCGCGAGTAGGCCGATGGTGATCAAAATCAGGGGTTTAATGGCATTCATACTGGCGTTATTTTTGAAGAAGAATAAGGGGACTTTGACGAGAAGTAAGACGTCACCACTCGGCCAAGCTTGTCTAGGAAAAGGTAGACGACCGGGGTAGTGAATAAGGTCAGTAATTGTCCCACCAGCAGACCGCCTACAATTGAAATACCCAGTGGTTGTCGGATTTCAGCCCCATCACCGACACCTAATAACAGCGGCACTGCACCGAGTACGGCAGCAAAGGTGGTCATCAGAATGGGGCGTAAACGCTGCAGGGCTGCCTGAAAAATCGCTGCCTCAGCGCTCAGACCTTGTTCGCGACGGATATACAACGCGGCATCAATCATAATAATGGCATTTTTCATGACGATGCCAATGAGCAGCACGATGCCGATCATGGCGATAATCGTTAGCTCGCTGTCAAGCCAAAGCAAGGCCAACAGGGCGCCGATGCCGGCAGAGGGCAGCGTGGAGAGGATGGTTAACGGATGAATCAAACTCTCGTAAAGCATACCCAGCACAATGTAGATGGCAATCAGGGCCGTGAGAATCAACCAAGGCTGGCTGTCCATGGATTCTTGGAATGCTTTGGCTTTGCCTGAAAAACTCCCATGAATCGTCTCGGGTGGATTCAGCGCAGTAAAGGCGGTTTCAATGGCTTGGCTGGCCGCATCAAGGGCATAGCCTTGGGCCAAATTGAATGAAATGGTCGCTGCGGCAAACTGACCTTCATGATTGACCGCCAGCGGGGTATTGACCATCTCCCAATGCGCCAGGCTAGCCAAAGGAATGCGCTGGTTTTGCGCACTATTAAGATAAATATTCTGTAATGATTCAGGGCCTTGCGCAAATTTTGGCGCCACTGTGAGCACTACAAAATATTGGTTCAATGGTTCATAAATCGTGGAAACCTGCCGTTGACCAAAAGCATTATTCAACGCGGCATCAATCTGTTGTTGGGTCACGCCCAGTCGGGTGGCTGCATCACGGTCTACCACCAGTTTCGTCTGCAAGCCTTTGTCTTGCGCATCACTACTGACGTCGGACAATTGTGGCAACTTTGCCATGGCATCACGTAATTTGGGCGAGATCAGCCGCAGGTCCTCGATGCTACTCGATAGCAGTGTGTATTGAAATTCGGCTGCGCCCGGACGCAAGCCGATATTGAACTCTTGCTGTGGCCGGATGCGTAGCGATGCGCCAGCGACACGCTCAAGTTGTGGACGTAACCTGTCTACCACTTCTTGCGCCGAGACATCGCGTTGCGCGCGGGGTTTAAGGCGCGCATTGAGCATGCCGGTGTTGGATTGCCCACCGCCAAAGCCGCCGGTATATTCATAGTAGGCATCAATATCGGGATCACGGGCAATGATGCGCATAAACTGGTCAACCTTGTCACGCATGGCCCAAAAAGACAGGTTCTGATCGCCCTCAAAACTACCTTGCAGTCGGCCAGTGTCTTGCAGCGGAAAAAAGCCCTTGGGCACCATGGCATACAAGTAGACATTGCTGGCAATCGCGAGGACAAACAAGGTGAGTATCAACCAAGCATGACGCATACTCCAGCGTAAGGCTTGGGCATACGCTTGCTGAGGCCAGGCGAATATGTGCGCCAGTTTGCTGTCTGACTGGCTGGCACGGCGCGGTTTGAGCCAGCGTGAAGCGAGCACCGGAGTGAGTGTTAATGACACCAGTAGCGAGATCAGCACCGTCGCGGCCAGCGTGATCGAAAACTCGCGAAACATCCGCCCCACCACCCCATCCATAAACAGCAGGGGAATAAATGCTGCAATTAATGACAGGCTCATGGCGATAATGGTGAACGACACTTCGTGCACTGCCTGCCGTGCGGCAGCCAAGGGCTGCATGCCATCTTCAATATGTCTGGCCGTGTTTTCAACCACCACAATCGCATCATCCACCACAAAGCCAGTGGCAATAATAAGCGCCATCAGAGTTAGGTTGTTCAAACTGAACCCACATAGATAGACCACGGTTAATGTGCCCGCTAGCGAGATGGGGATGGCAATGCTGGGGATCAGGGCTGCCCGACCACTGCGCAAGAAGACAAAGGTCACCAAAATGACCAGTGCGATAGAGATTAACAGGGTGCGTTGCACTTCATGCAGCGATTCGCGCACGATGGTGCTTCTGTCGATGAGCACCTCCATGCTGACGCCGGGCGGCAATAACGGCTTGAGGCGCGGTAACAGGGCATTGATGCCGTCGACCGTTGCCACAATATTGGCACCGGGGATGTTGTTAATTGAAATCACCACGCCAGGTTTGCCATTGACGCTACCGGCGCTACGCAACTCTTGCACCGAGTCGGTGACATTTGCAATATCGCGCAGCCGAATCGGCGCCCCATTGCGCCAAGCCACAATCAGGTCAGTGAAGTCAGACGCTTGATGGTCACTGTCATTCACATCCAGCTGCCAGCGTTTGCTGGCGTTTTCAATAAAGCCCTTTGGCAGGTGTGCATTCGTGTTGGCAATGACCATGCGCACTTGGTCGAGACTCACGCCATATTGATTGGCTGTGAGTGGGTTGACCTCTACCCGAACCGCGCGCAGTGCACTGCCATTGATATTGACCTGACCCACGCCATCCACCTGTGAGATACGCTGGCCGATCAAGGTGGATGCAAAGTCATACAGCTCGCGTTGGCTGTATCGATCGGAGGTGAGGGCCACATGCATGATCATGGTAGGGCCACTTTTGCGCCAGGTGGGGTTGCTTTGCATCCCCGCAGGCAGCAAGGGCACTGCTGCATTAATCGCCGCTTGCACATCTCGCGCCGCGCCATCGGCGTTACGTCCCAAGTCGAACTGTAGACTGACTCTGGTTTGGCCTTTGCTGCTGCTGGAGGTCATTTCGTTGACGCCGGCAATGTTGCCCAATGAGCGCTCCAGTGGTGAGGCGACAGCCGCAGCCATGGTTTCCGCACTGGCGCCCGGCAAGCGGGCGTAGACATCGATACTCGGCATCTCGACTTGCGGCAGGGAGGCAATCGGTAAGGCAAAGTAGGACGCGACGCCGGGCAGTGCAATCGCCAGTGCCAGAAGGCTGGTGGCCACCGGGCGCCGTAAAAAGAGCGTTAACCAGTTCATTTTGCCAAGCCTTGGGTGGCCGCAGTGTCGCGCCGCACTGCGCGCGATAGCCGATCAAAGGTTAAATAGATGACTGGCGTGGTAAACAGGGTCAGTAACTGGCTCAAGAGCAGGCCACCAATCATGGCGATGCCCAGCGGTGCGCGCAACTCTGCCCCGGGGCCGTCTCCCGTCACCAACGGCACCGCACTGAGTAGCGCCGCTAAAGTTGTCATTAAAATGGGTCTAAAACGCAGCAAGCAAGCCTGATAAATCGCCTCTTGCGGCGACTTGCCGTGCTGACGTTCCGCTTCGAGTGCAAAGTCAATCATCATGATGGCATTTTTTTGCACAATGCCAATCAACAGAATAATCCCGATAATGGCAATCACACTCAGCGGGTGTTGTGTCAGCATCAGCCCAAGCAAGGCGCCTACGCCGGCCGAAGGGAGGGTGGAGAGGATGGTGAGCGGATGGATATAACTCTCATACAAGATGCCGAGCACAATATACATGGTGAGAATCGCAGCCAGCATCAGAAATAACTCATTGCCGAGCGCCGTGTTAAAGGCAGCGGCCGCGCCCTGAAAGCGGCTGATGATCGTGGCCGGAAATTGCATGCGCTGTTTGACTTGCTCAATGGCGGACACCGCATCGCCGAGCGCGTAACCGGGGGCAAGATTAAAACCGATTTCTACCGAAGGCAATTGGTCTTCGCGGTTCACCACCAGTGCACTTGCTTGCTCGCTAATGGTCGCGATACTGCTTAGGGGCACCTGTCGGCCGGTGTTGCTGGTGACAAATACTTGCTCCAGCGACAGCAAACCTGGTTGCGGCGCGGGTTGCGCCTCCAGAATCACGCGGTACTGATTGGCTTGGGTGAAAATCGTGCTGATCATGCGTTGGCCAAACGCGCTATACAGGGCATTGTCGACATCGGCCATGGTAATCCCTAGCCGCCCCGCGTTATCGCGGTCGACCATAATCGCTGCCCGTAAACCATCTTCATGCCGGTTGTGGCTCACTTTTTCAAGTTGCGGCAATGCCTCAAGCTGCTGCATCATTTCTGGCAGCGCCTCGTCTAGTGCGTCCGGGTCTGTGCTGGTGAGCAAATATTGATACTGCGTGCGGCTGATCCGATCAGACAGGGTTAAGTCCTGCACCGGCTGCATATAAATTTTGAGCGGCGTTTTGTTTTCGAGCCGGTGCTGCAGTCGGGTAATCACTTCACTGGCAGACACTGCACGTTGCGGATAAGGCTTCAGATTCACCAGTAAGCGACCACTATTGTGGGTGGTATTCACGCCATCAACGCCCGCCAACGAAGAAACACTCTCCACATCCGGATCGCGCAAAATGGCAGATACCACCGCTTGCTGCTTGCGGCTCACTACCTGAAAGGCGTCTGCCCCATCCGCTTCGGTGATCACTTGAATAAAGCCGGTATCTTGTGTGGGGAACAAGCTCTTGGGGATGATCACAGTGAGCGCCACGGTCAGCCCCAGCGAGAGTGCTGCGATGAACAACACCCACCCTTGGTGCCGCAATGCTACCGTCAGCCACTTGCCATACAACGCGATGATACGGTCGCTGAGCGAGGGACGCTGCGCTTGCGCTGGTGGGGTTGCCTTCAGTAATCTGGCGCACAACATGGGGGTCAGGGTGAGTGATACCACGGCAGAGATGAGAATGGCCACGGCCAAAGTGACAGCAAACTCGCGGAACAAGCGGCCAATCACATCGCCCATAAACAACAATGGAATCAATACCGCGATCAGCGAAAAGGTCAGTGAAATGATGGTAAAGCCAATTTGGCGCGCCCCTTTGAGCGCAGCATTCATCGGCGTTTCGCCTTCTTCAATGTGGCGCGCAATGTTTTCAATCATCACAATTGCATCATCCACCACAAAGCCGGTGGCAATGGTCAGTGCCATTAAAGTCAGGTTGTTGATACTAAACCCGGCTGCGTACATCACACTAAAGGTCCCCACCAGTGATAAAGGGACGGTCAAGCTCGGAATCAGTGTGCCTGCTGCGGTGCGCAAAAACAGAAAAATGACCATGACCACCAATCCAACGGCCAGCATCAGCTCAAACTGCACGTCATGCAACGCGCTGCGGATGGTGTGCGTGCGGTTCGTCAATTCTTTGACTGTGACATCCGCTGGTAGACCTGCGGTCAGGCTAGGTAAACGCTGATGAATCTGGTCAACCACCTCGATCACATTGGCACCCGGCTGGCGTTTGATATTGATCAACACTGCCGGGGTATTGTTTGCCCAGGCGGATAGATATAAATCTTCTTGCGCCTCTTTTACTTTTGCGACATCACGCAACCTGACCGGGCGGTCGTTGAGGTTGGCAATAATGAGGTTGCGGTATTCTTCCGCTGACAGCAACTGGCTATTGGCATCTAGCTCATAGGCCAACAGTGGGCCATCGATGTTGCCTTTGGCTTGATTGGAGTTAGCACTGTCAATCACCGTGCGTAAGGTGTTGAGCCCAATGCCATAAGCGGCCAGCGCCGTTTGATTGACTTGAATGCGAATCGCCGGCTTCTGTCCACCATCCACGCTGACCAAGCCAACGCCACTGACTTGGGCAATTTTCTGCGCCATGCGGGTATCGACCAAGTCACGTAGTTTGGGCAAAGGCACACTTTGCGAGGTCACGGCCAAAGTCAATACCGGCGCATCGGCAGGGTTCACCTTGTTATAAATGGGCGGCGATGGTAAATCCGCGGGCAAAAAGCTACTGGCGGCATTCATGGCGGCTTGCACCGATTGCACCGCCACATCCAGACTGTTTTTTAAGCTGAACTGCAGTGTGATGACCGAAACCCCGCCTGAACTGGCTGAAGACATATGCGCCAGACCCGACATGGAGCCAAATTGCCGCTCTAGCGGTGAAGTCACATTCATCGCCATGACTTCAGCGCTGGCGCCCGGGTATAAGGTCACCACTTGTATGATCGGATAATCGACCTGTGGCAAGGCCGATTTCGGCAGCAGGGTATACGCCAAAATACCAGCCAGCAAAATGGCGATCATCAACAATGACGTCGCCACTGGACGCAATATGAAAAGACGGGACGGATTCATGGTCTATCTGTCGTTGGACTAAGCGCCACCGGCTTGGCGACGACGATGCGGACGAGAAGCCTCAGGTGCTGTGCTCGCTGGTGAGGCTTGCGCCGCGCCATCGTTTTCGCGTGGGGGATGCGCGCCACGCCCAGTGCCTGCTTCTTTGTCAAATGCGCGGTTTGGATCCTTGATGCGCACTTTGGCATTGTCTTTGAGTTTATCTATGCCGCTACTGACCACGCGGTCACCGGATGCTAAGCCGTGGGTGATGGCCGCAATATCACCATCGGTATGGCCGACGGTGACCGGTTGCAAGCGCACCTTGTCGCCATGCTCGTCTGCAACAATCATGTACACAAAAGGGCCATCGGGGCCGTGCTGCAACGCATTTAACGGAATCACGCTGGCATGCGGAATTGTTTCGCTAAACAGTTTGACATTGACAAACTGGTTTGGAAACAGCCGGTTATCCTCATTCGAAAAGGCCGCCTTCAGTTTGAGGGTGCCAGAGGTGGTGTCAATCTGGTTGTCGAGGCTGGCCAGCACGCCGGTGGCGAGTCGTTGTGTATTACTTTTATCCCAGGCCTCTACTTTTAATTTGCGTGTCCCCAAGGTGGACTGGCTCTGCTGAATTAACGCGGAGATTTTATCTTCAGGCAGGTTAAATACCACATGAATAGGGTGAATGGTATTGATCACAGCAATCGGGTTCGTGGTGGTGATGTTGTTGCCGTTATCTACTTGACGTAAACCGATGCGGCCACTCACTGGCGCCGTAACATTGGTAAAGGCCAGCTGTAGTTTTGCACTCTCGACCGAGGCATGGTCCGCTTGAACAGTGCCTTGATATTGTTGCACCAACGAAGCTTGTGCATCGACTTGTTGTGAGGCGATGGAATCTTGTGCCTGCAAGGTTTTAAAGCGCTCCAGATCGATCTGGCTGTTTTTGAGTAAGGCTTGGTTACGCACTGCCTGGCCTTGAATTTGTGCCAAGGCCGTTTCAAAGGGACGCGGATCAATCTTGGCGAGTAACTGGCCTTGTTTGACCAATTGGCCCTCTTGAAAACCCACTTGGATCAATTGGCCCGCCACGCGGCTGGTGACGGTCACCACTGCCGAGGGAATCGCCGTGCCGAGTGCCGTATGCGTCACCGGAACATCGGCCGTCTTGACAGTAGCGGCGGTGACCGGCGAGGGTTTATCCCCCCATTTGCCATGCCCACCGCGTTTGCCCCCACCGGGGCCGCCGTGACGCCCAGCTTTATCCGAACTGCCGCCTTCGCGTCCAACCGCTGCTGCCGCTTGCGCCGATGGCGGATGGGTTTTTTGCCAAAGCCAAGTGCCGCCGCCAATCAGAAGCAAACCAATGGCGCTAGTGAGAATGAGTTTTTTATAAGTCATACTTGATTTAATCGTTATACAGCAAAAGGTGAGCAGTGCACGCTGGGTTTATCACGCACAACGGCTGACAAGCGTCAGCCGTATTTAACATCATATTCGGTTAATGTGACTATACAGGGTTATTTTGCATCTTTTTCTCGGAAACTGTCATGGCAAGACTTGCATGATTGTGTCAGTTTGCCAAATTTCGCCTTGATCTGACCAACATCGCCAGTGGCCGCGACCTTAGCAAATTCGTTCGCTTCTAGATTGAACTGTAAAGCCACTTTTTTTGCCTCTTCTGGTTTTTCAAAAAACGCTGATTTCAGTCGCGTTTTACGCCAGCCTTCTCCTTTGTCCCTGCTCGGGGCATAAAGTGCCCCTAAGCCTGTATTTGCGGCGGCCGCAATCGCGTTGGCGGCAACGATGACCTCGTCTTTGCTCAAGGTGTCTGGGTTGTCGAGTTGGGTTTTTATTTTTTGGAGATTCCTTTCTATAAAAAATAAACTGATTGTTGTTACAATAATTCTTGATTGTTGTTACAATAATTCGCATGACGCTGAATGACAAACAAAATGGTGGTAAAAGACCCGGCTCCGGCCGCAAGGTTGGCTCAGGGCTTTATCGGGAAAATACGACGGTCATGCGTGTGCCAGACAGTCAAAAGCCGATCATTCTTAGTTTTCTCGACGCTTATGCCAAAAAGCAGCGCTTAGATGAAATTGCCAATCATCTAGATAGGGTGGGGGAGTTTACCCAACTTGCACAGGCGTCTGAGGCCTTACATTTACCTTTGTATCAATCCAAAGTGCCGGCTGGTTTGCCGGCGCCAGCCGACAGTGACGAAGCGTCGCGGATGGACCCGAACGGCTATCTGATTGATGACCCGTCTAGTACTTTTTTTGTCACTATTCAGGGCGAATCGATGATTGAGGCAGGGTTGATCCCGGGTGACAAAGCGATTGTGAATAAAAAGAAACAGGCCGCGATCGGCGATATCGTGCTGGCAATGGTGGATGGCGCGTTCACCATCAAAATATTAGCGAAACAGAAAAATGGCGATCCGAAACTGTTGCCTGCCAACAGCTCGGGTCAATATGCTCCCATCCTTATTCAGGGCCAGATGCAATTTTCGGTCTGGGGTGTGGTCACTGGATCTTTCAGAAGGTTTTAATCATGACACGTAAAAACATTATTTCAGCACACTGGACGAATGCAGTTTGCCGCGTAAACGGGCTCAATATTCACTATTTAAGAACGGGTGGCAACAAACCCACATTAATTGCACTGCATGACTTAACGGCAAGTGGTGCTTGCTGGTCGCAATTGGCCCGTGAACTCGAAGCACACTTCGACATCATCATGCCAGATGCGCGCGGCCATGGTCAGTCGAGTGCGCCACTGCATGGCTATACCTACCAAGACCATGCCAATGATGTCATCGAATTGATTAGAACACTCAACATTCAGTCGCCGTATCTGCTGGGGCATTCAATGGGTGGCATGACCGCAGCCATGGTTGCCAGTCGTTTGGGGTTTGCGATTGAGGGCATCGTGCTGGCCGAGCCCAACTTCATCAGCCCGGAGTGGCAATATCAGCTAGATGATCGTGAGGCGGTGAAACAGCATCGTCAGTTATTACGAGCCAGCAAAGCAGACTTATTCACCGAGGCCAAACTCAAAAACCGCTATCGCTCCTCTGAGCTTGTTGAACATCTGGTGCAAGCCAAATTCAGAACCAACCCGCGCGCTTTTGATGTGTTAGTTCCGCCACACCCCGAGTTTGATGAGTTGGTGCGTAATATCTATGTGCCAACCTTATTGCTGCTGGGTAACGAAGGCATTGTGTCGACTGAATCAGCACGTGCGCTGCATGCCCTCAACCCTGATCTGCAATATCAACTGATTGCGGACGCAGGCCATGAGCTGCCTTATGATGCGCCTGACCGTTTAGCCACAGCGATTCATGCATTTTGTAAACCGGCAGTCACCAACGACCAACTTTATCAGGCTAGCAAAAGGTACTCAGGGTATTCAGCAAGTGCCAATTAGTAATAGTCTATGGGGTTGATTCAGCAGCGTTTTTTTCCTCACTCTGCTGATCTGCGGTAAGGTGATGTTGGCGTTACGTTTCAACTTTCATCAACACTTCTTCGTCTGCGACCATATCTAAAATCTCTTCACTGAACGCATCCGTGCACTCGCTAGACCATTCCGCCCCCGCATTAGGGTCGGTGGTAAACATCGGTAAAAAACTCATATACATAAAGCGCCCATCTTCCAGCTTAATCGCTTGCACCTCGTCAGGATGCTCTACCAACTGCCAGGTGTCAGGGACATCTAGTTCCACTTGCACGTTCACCAATATTTTTTTCATAGGTTGTCTTTCCATTATTTGCGTGCGGTGACTATAGGGGCTGTTGGCTTCAAATACAAGCAAACTTTCAGCACGAATGTTCGGCCGATGCTGCTCAGCAAGCGCTCAGCGCGCATCATGCGTTCTCGCGATCCTGCTGTCTTTCAGCAATAAAATTCAGACTGTTTGCAGCAAGCGTACTTGTCATAGACATAGGCCCAGCATGCGTGAGCAGTTAGTCCAATCTGCCACCCAGCGCCATATGTTCGCCAGTGCACGGTGGTTTCGACGCTAACCTGTGACACTACTGGGTATTCGGGCACCCAGTGCATCGAAACACACTAGGAGAATGACATGGCACACGCGATCCCTTTACCCACGGCAAAACCAAGCAACCGCATCGGCTTAGCCTCTTTATTCAGTGCATTATTGTTAGTGGGTGGCTGCGCCTCAACGCCCCAGCCGCCAACATTGGCTTTGCATGCGGCCGAACAAGCCATTGCCGGTGCAGAGCGCGCCAATGTGGCCGATTATGCTTCTGTTGAATTAAGCGCAGCGCGCGACAAACTCTCGGCAGCCAAAAGCGCAGTGCAGGCCGAAAAAATGGTCCTCGCTCAGCGACTCGCCCAAGAGGCCAGAGCGGATGCTGAATTGGCTTCCGCGCGCGCCGAAGTGGCTAAAGCGCGTGTGGTCAACGAGCAAATGCAAAAAGGTACCGATACCCTCAAGCTTGAAATGAAACGTAAGACTGGAGAACAAAAATGAAAACAACAATGCAGCGACCTGGCGTGTTGATCGCGACTGCACTGGCATCGCTCTTTTTGGTGGCCTGTGCCGCCAAGCCCGTTCAACCAGAGGTGGTAAACAATGCACGTATCAAGTTGACCAAGTTGCAGGCTGATCAGCCACTCGCTAGTCAAGCGCCCGTGGCGATCAAGGATGCAGAAGACGCATTACGTGCGGCAGAGGCATCCTCAGGGGACAAAGAAAGAACGGCACATCTGATGTATCTTGCCGAAAGCAAGGTGGATACCGCACAAGCCTTGGCCGAAAGTCGGCAGTTAGTTGTGCAGCGCACGGCATTGAGCCAGCAACGCGAGAGTGCACGCCTTGATTCACGCACACAAGAAGCTGATGCGGCCCGCAGTAATGCGGATGCTGCGCGTATACAGGCATTAGCGGCGCAAAAAGAGGCCGATAACGCCCGCAGCCGTGCCGAAGCTGAACGCATGAAAACACTGGCTGCGCAACAGGACACTGCCAATGCGCAACAGACGGCAGCCGCCGCCCAGCAGAAGTCCGATGATTTGCAACTGCAGATTGCCGCGCTCAATGCAAAACCCACCGAGCGCGGTCTGGTTGTCACGCTCGGCGACGTGCTGTTTGATACAGACAAATCGGTACTCAAAAGTGGCGCAGCCACCAACCTTGCCAAACTCGCGACGTTCCTCAATCAATATCCAGACCGTTCCGTGATTATCGAAGGCCACACCGATACGGTGGGTAACGCCGACTACAATCAGGCTTTATCGCAACGTCGCGCTGATGCCGTCAAAGGTTGGCTGATGAAGCAAGGGGTGGCTTCAGATCGCGTTGTGACCGCTGGCAAGGGTGAAGTTTCTCCTGTTGCCGGCAACGACAGCGCATCCGGGCGCCAGTTGAACCGCCGCGTGGAAGTGATCATTGAGAACCCTCGCACGCCTGCAAATTAAAAGGGTAGTCATAAAACCGATGGCGCTCTCACCCAAAAGATAGGCTTACATGTATGCAGGCACTGATGCACCAAAAATAATCAAAATTGAGTTTTTCATGCATCCAACGCCATCGGGTTCAACTGCATCCGCCATTAAAAAATAGCCAGAAAAGTATCCTTAAAAAGCCAAGTTAGTCATCACTAGCTTGGCTTTTTGTTTTTTGAAGGATGCGCTCATGAGCCTGACGCTAGGCATTGAAGATTTAAGCTTGATATTGTGTGAGTTTGCATCCTAAACAGACCACCAGACCGCTTAACGTTATTGTTGGTTGGCCTTTACTTAACACACTGATTGGTCGCATTATTCTACTGCGGTAGTCATGCGTGTATGCGGTCATCAACTCGGGTGTTGTGCGCAATCAGTTGCACTCCCCCCGCAGCATTGTGTTTCTAGCGCAAGGCGTATAGTATATCGAACAGACAGACCTGTCTTGGGTTGGCTTTCTTAAAATAAAACTGCATTTAGCCTAGCGATTGGAGTGAAATATGAATAATGTTGCAGAGGTCATTCAAACGTTTCATGGTGGTTGTCCTCATGATTGTCCCGATACCTGCTCAATGCAGTTTCATGTCAAAAATGGTGAGTTGATATCGGTCTCAGGCAACCCTGACCATCCGATGACACGCGGTGGCTTGTGCGTGAAATTAAAGGATTACGAAAAGCGGCATTATCATCCAGATCGTCTTCTTTATCCCATGAAGCGGGTAGGGCCCAAAGGGACTAAACAGTTTGAGCGCATCTCCTGGGATGAGGCCTTGGATACCATTGTTGATCGTTGGCAAGCGCTGATTAAGGCGGATGGCCCGCGTGCCATATTGCCTGTCAGTTATTTGGGGAATCAGGGGCTGGTGCATGGGCTCAATGGCGGGGATGCTTTTTTTAACAGACTCGGCGCCACCGTCTGCGAAAGGACCTTCTGTGGTGAAGGCTCTTGTACTGCTTGGTTGCTGACTGTCGGGCCAACCGCCGGTGTGGATCCTGAAAGTTTCATTCATGCCAATTTCATTGTCATCTGGGCCTGCAACTCGGTCTCAACCAATCTTCATCACTGGCACATTATTAAAGAGGCGCAAAAACGCGGCGCCAAGGTGGTGGTGGTCGATTCATTTGCTTCTAAAACGGCCAAAGAAGCCGATTGGCATATTGCGCCTAAGCCCGGCACCGATGGCGCACTGGCCATGGCGATGATGAATGTCATCATTGAAGAGGGGTTAGTCGACCAAGATTATGTTGATCAATATACCGTGGGCTATAGCGAACTGGCAGAAAGAGCCAAAGCGTGTACGCCAGAATGGGCGGCTGACATTACCGGCGTCCCCGCGGAACAGATTCGCTTATTTGCCCGTGAATATGCCACGACACCGCCAGCAGCTATTCGCATCGGTGTGGCACTCGAACGTAGTTATGGCGGCAGTCAGGCGATCCGCGCCGTCACCTCCTTGCCCGCCCTCATCGGAGCCTGGCGCCATGTCGGCGGCGGCGCGTTACAATTTCCAGTGTGGGAGCATCCCTATAAGTTTGATGTGATTTGCCGGCCAGACCTCATTCCCGAAGGAACGCCCGTGGTGAATATCCTGCAATTGGGGAGAGCGCTCCTTGGCGAAACACCTTTAGCGGTGCCGATTAAATCGATCATGGTGTGGAACACCAATCCAGTCACGCAATCGCCTGAAACCGACAAGGTGATCGAGGGATTAAAGCGCGAAGACCTGTTCACCGTGGTGGCCGAGCATTTCATTTCAGACACGGCCGCTTATGCAGATATTCTGTTGCCAGCCGCCATGGGCGCAGAACAAGAGGACATGATCTTATCGTGGGGTCACTTATATCTCACATACAACACCAAATGCATAGATCCACCCGGAGAAGCTCTGGCCAATAATGAAATATTCCGCCGCTTAGCCCAACGTTTGGGCTTTGAAGAAGACAATTTTAAATGGAGCGACAGCGAATGTCTGCAGCACTATGTCGACTGGGACGCAGCCGCCTGCAAGGGTATAGATCTCAACTATATGCGTGAGCATGGCTTTGCCCGATTGAATGTCGGCACAAAAGACGACCGTGCCCCGCACCGGCAAGGCAACTTCCCCACCCCGACCGGGAAATGCATGTTCATGGTAGAAGGCGCTAAGAACTTCGTAGCAGGCCCCTTCAGGCAGATGTATGAAGGTTTTCAACCGGGCGAAGATCTCGACCCACTCCCGGCCTACGTGCCAAGTCGAGAGACGGTAGAGTCCAATGGTGCGCTCGCGGCTCGGTTCCCACTCAACATCATCTCTCCAAAAAGCCATGGTTTCATCAACTCATCCTACGCAAACATGGCATCCAAAATCCGTGTGCAAGGCGAGCAATACCTGATGATCAATCCATTAGATGCACTCGCACGCAACATCGAAGATGGCGTCATGGTCAAGACCTACAACGACAGGGGGGCTTTTGAAGCCGTCGCCCGCGTCACTACCGACGTCAATCCCGGCATCGTGGTCGCCACCTTGGGCTATTGGCGGCAACTCAACAAAGGCACCGTCAATTGCATCAGCTCGGCCGAATATGGAGACATGGGCCACTCAAATACTTTTAGCGATAATCTGGTTGAAGTCGCGCTAGTGTGAACGCTTTTTTTTGAAATGTATGGTGCGCCGGAGAGGATGAAAGTGGCAATCACTCGTCCTCTTCGGTAACTATCCACCAATGGTGCACCAGCCACTACTTTCGCCAAAAATCAAATTTATTGCCCTAAAGTAAAGTTAGACTCAATCCAGTTACCGGAATTAAGTCACTTTTAATGAGAGGGACAAATGTGGAGAAGGGCACGTTCATGGCATTTTCGACACTAGATAAAAGGTGAATATTTTTACGCTACAGTGGCCTAAAGTAACTCTTTGTTATTAATCGCTTAACATTTTTTATGATGCAAAACGTGAACGAAAACGCACTCAAATAGCCATATCAAGTTATGGAATCCTATCAATTACCGCTTTTTCCGCTCAACGTAGTGGTTTGCCCTAAAGGGCTGATGAATCTGCGTATATTTGAGGCGAGGTATTTAGACATGATCAAAGCCTGCCTTCGGGAACAAACAGGGTTTGCAATTGTGGCTGCGCAGCCAGATACCCAGTCAGATCAATCGAGCCATTTGCCCTTTGCAAGCGTGGGGACTGTGTTAGAGATTTTAGATGCGGATGTGACAACTGTCGGGATTATTATGGTGAGCTGTCGCGGAACCCGCAGGATTCATATCAATGGGTTTACTGTTCAAGCTGATGGTCTTGTCATGGGCAACGTTTCGGATATTGAAAACGATTTGCAGGTCCCGATCCCTGATGATTTGAAAAGTGTTAGTGAACACCTGCAACATCTGATTGAGTCGTTGCCTTTGCAAGGGATAGCAGAAAGCGATATTCCGATTCTTAAGCCTTATGAATACAACGATGCGGCATGGGTTTCAAATAGATGGGTTGAATTACTTGATTTGCCGCTCATTCAGAAGCAACGCTTGATGCAGATGGATAGCCCAATTGTGAGATTAGAGCTGATTCATGATGCATTAAATTTAAACGCAAAAAAGTTTAACTGATCGATCATCCTAGTTTTGTGGGGATGTTTTGCAAGTCGCAGCATCCCGCCAATCAACATACAATAAACACACCCATATTGAGCTTGAATTTGTAAAAATACCTGCCTTGCAGACTACGTTCTTATTTGGCTGCAAGACAAGTATTTTCAGGTTTGCTCAATAAAATGCATCTTCATCCTTTAGCCTAAGCTTGGCTTTATTTTTCTCTGTCCCAAAAGCGCGTTTTAGCAGCGTCGATAAAGGCGTCTACTGTTGAAAGCGCATCGCCATTCACGTTAAAGCTGATATTCGGCATGTTGAGCAGTTTTTCGCCACCTACATCTGTGGCAATCGCTTTTAGGTGTCTGTAAGCATCGTTCACAAAGTCTCTTGCAGCGCCATCCTCCAATAGTGCATTTGCAGCATCACTTGTCAGAACAATCGCAACGGCGTCAAACATCATCGATGGCGTGCCCGCGAGCTGACCATCTACTTTGAGCATCGCACCATCACTTAAAGTGGCATCGCCAATTTTAGGGGCGACAATTTTTACGGTTGCCCCCGATTTTTTGGCAACGGTTTTAATCGCATGAATGGTGTGTGCATCTGAACCATCGGCGATGAGTATGCCGATTGCGCGACCTTGCAGCGTATTTTTCATTTTGCCGATGATTTGAAGGGCGGGTGAGGGCGGCAAATCTTGTGCACGCACGGCCGATGGGTAGGGCGCCGGTAATTGTTGCAAGCCCAAGCCATTCGCTACCTGGCTGGCTAAATCCTCTGAAATATTTCTTAAATGTCCGACAATCGCTTCTCTGATGTATACATGTTCCACTTTTGAGAGTTCGAAGATTAAAGCCGATGCAATGTGCGATTGCTCATGGCTATGTTGGCTGATAAAAAATTGCTTAGCTTGGCTGTAATGGTCAGCAAAGCTTTCAGGGCGAACGCGGCCTTTCACACCGTTTTCATCCAAAGCGGCTGTGCGGAAACCTTGCGGTGTTTCGCGGGGCGAGGTGTTAGAGAGTGTGTTGGGCTCATAAGCCACTCGGCCGACGGGTTGTTGCATTTGCATATGGCCGTCACGTTGGTGATTGGCAAATGGGCACTTTGGCGCGTTGATTGGAATCTGATTAAAATTCGGCGAACCCAAGCGCGAGAGCTGCGTATCAAGATAAGAAAATAAGCGCCCTTGCAACAATGGATCGTTTGAAAAATCAATGCCTGGCACCACGTGTGAGGGGCAAAAAGCCACTTGCTCGGTCTCTGCAAAAAAATTGTTTGGCCAGCGGTCTAGCACCATGTGGCCAATCACTCGCAAAGGCACCAGCTCTTCGGGGATCAACTTGGTGGCGTCTAGATGATCAAACGGAAATTGTGCGGCTTCCTCCTCGGTAAACAATTGAACGGCTAAGTCCCATGCAGGGAAATTGCCAGATTCAATCGCCTCAAACAGGTCACGGCGCATAAAGTCTGGGTCCGCGCCAGCGGTCTTCACGGCTTCATCCCACACCATCGATTGCAAACCTAATTGCGGCCGCCAATGAAACTTCACAAAGGTGGATTCGCCTTGACTATTGATTAAACGAAAGCTGTGCACACCAAACCCTTCAATCATGCGTAACGACCGCGGAATGGTGCGGTCAGACATAATCCACATGATCATGTGCATGGATTCGGGCGTGAGCGAAATATAATCCCAAAAAGTATCATGCGCCGTGGCTGCTTGTGGAAACCCACGGTCTGGCTCCATTTTGATGGCATGCACCAAGTCTGGAAATTTAATCGCGTCTTGAATAAAAAATACCGGCACATTATTGCCAACCAAGTCCCAATTGCCTTCTTTGGTATAAAACTTGGTTGCAAAGCCACGCACATCTCGCGGCGTATCCACCGAGCCAGAACCACCCGCCACAGTAGAAATCCGCGTAAACAGCGGCGTTTTTTCGCCCAGCTCAGTCAAAATTTTTGCTGTGGTATATTTTTCTAAGGAGTGTGTCAGTTCAAAGTAACCATGCGCGCCGGAGCCGCGTGCATGCACAATCCGCTCTGGAATCCGCTCATGGTCAAAGTGCGTTATTTTTTCTCGTAAAATAAAGTCTTCTAGTAAGGTAGGTCCCAAAGGGCTGGCTTTTAAAGAATTTTGATTGTCAGAAATCGGCAAACCTTGATTGGTGGTCAACAATGCATGCTCACCATTTGCCATTTGATGCAACTCGCCGCCTGTCCCTAACTGTACATCTTGGTCGGTTGCCGAGGCTTTACTTTTCGAAGCTTGATCGTTACTCATATGCTTTTTCCTAAGGTCTGTTAATCGGTCTGTTTATCCATAAAAGCTTAAAATCCAGCGGTTAACCTTAGCCTTTTTCTGCAATGAGCTCTTTTTTACGCGTTGCAATCTGCTCACCCAATGCCATCATGTCGAGTTTAGAAGCTTTGGCTTTGGGGAACATTTCATCCTGCTCTTCTTTCACGTGATGCTCAACATACTCGCAAAGTACCTTTACCTTCGCATCATACATTTCGCCATCTGGCTCCACGCCCTCCACTTGTGCAATGAGCGATTTCAAAGTCGCATGTTCTACGGTCGCCTCTGGCACCATTTCATGGTCTTTGAGCGCCTGTTTCACCGCGGGGTAAAAAATCTCTTCCTCCACTTGCGCATGCACGCTGAGTTCTAGGCAGATTTGATTCACCAGCTTTTTTTTCATGCTTTTAGTGGAGGCCTTTTGGTAATCCTCAAACAAGCCGCTAACCAGTTTGTGGTCAGCGCGCAACAATGCTGTTGCGTCTTGCGCTTTCGTAGGGGCACTTGGTTTGGTAAGCGTTTTTTGTATAACAGTCATGATTGATATTCCTTAATCTGAAAAATGGGCTGCTGGTAGGTGTTGAGCAAACGGCCTTGCACTGCAGTGGCACAAACGCGCTAATGCACAAATAATGCAATCAAAATAATGATGGGAATGGGAATGCCAATAAAAAAAAGGAGTAATGAGCGCATGATTAAAATACCTAATAGGGGTTGTTGTATCGAAGGTTAATCAAAAGAAGTCTGATTCAAGTATTAATACGTATCTCTTGCACGACCGCCCCAAGTGGCGGCAAGGCTTGCTGAAAATGCACCGATCAGCAAAGCTGCAAACAGCCATAGCGTCGAGTAAAAAGAGGCTTTTCTGGCTTGGTCAATCGCTTGTTTGGTCGCGATTTCAGCTTCCTGTTTGCTTTTTTGCATGGTGCTATACAGGTCACTTACGCGACTTTCCGCTTCCGCAGGTGTTAGGCCGGTGTGCTTCGCCACCAATTGGCTGATGTAAGTTAGGTCGGCGGGTGGCATGGTTTTCATGCTGAGGGCGTTTGTGAGGATGCGCATGACTTCTGGCTTGGTAGTGACCGCTGGTTTTACCTCTACGGCGGCGTTGTTGCTCTCGCCTGTTGCTGGCGCATTCGTACGAAACAGTGAATCAATCACATAATGCATGGCACTTGAAGGGCTTGCATTGTCAGCCTGATTCATTTGATTCTCCGCGGCCGTCACACCCCCCAAAACAGCTGCGCCCGTGATTGTTGAAACAGAGCGCACACCACCACCAACGATCGAACCTATCGTGGATGAAATCATGCATGCTGCTACAAGCGTCGCCACAGACCAGGCTAAAAAGCCATGTGCTGTATCTCTAAAGTAGACTTCATCTAACTGCGTGCCAGCCCATTTGCATCTTAATCTTCCCGCTAAATAACCGCCCATACCGGAGGCAAGCATTTGCGTGACAATCAACCAGACAATTGTAGATACGCCAAAAGCAGTGGCGCTGATGCCTTGTTGCGACCATGGTGAAATACTCGAGAGACCGGCTCCTGCGCCGAGCAATAATAAAAGCATGGTAAGCACTAGCGCAGCGATGGCACCTGCAAAAATGGCACCCCATGCGGTGGCACCGGTCAAGCCATCACTTGCGTTATTTTGGTCATTTGGAAAAACATTCGCCCCTATGCGCTGTTCGTTCAAGGGTAAGTTTGAATTGGGCGTATTCGGTTGAAGTGGATTGGAATTTTGGGAGTTAGATGTAGCCATGAAGTTGCCTCGCTGTGCGATAAAACGGCAGTATTGCATTGCTTTAAATGTGCTTCTGTTAGCTATCGAACATAAAATGAAATTCGCTCACAAGCTCTAACGCTATTCAAACAGCCCCGAAAAATTCATTAGCATGAACAAAAAGCCAATCAAAAAAGCTTCTCCCGCCTCCATGCACAGGCGTGAATCCTAATGCGCTACGCATTTTGTAGACATGCGCGAGTCGATTGATTGCGCTGCGTTTCGAGGTCTAGGCCAATTTGTTCGGTATCCGATGATCCCTAACCTGAACAACCAAACAGAAATCATTGGTGCAGTGATGTACTGATCAAATGAGCGCTTAAATGACCAAGTTAACAATTGAAAAATACGCAGTTAAATTGCACTCGATGGAAAACAAAAAAGGCTTAAACCTTTTAGGAATAAGCCTTTTCAATGTGAGGTGCGCCGGAGGGGATGAAAGTGAGCAGTGCACCACAAGAATTCAACTAGATTGCGCACCTTTAAAGCCGCAGTTTTTTTGGTTCTATACGGTCAAAACTGCTCACAGAAAGCGGTAACAATTCAAAATATGATGCACAGTTAAAGTCCTTTATTGCGGGTTTTTTTGCTCAAGCGAAATACATCACCCATCAAGGCACGCTCATCCATGATATCGCTTAGGCTGATCTTAGTTAATCTGAGAATGATTACTTCGCGAATTAAATAATAATTAAGTGCTTTTTTCTGCATTTGACCCCATCGTTTATCCACTAACATTCAATGAAAAACAGTTGTCAAATCCATGCACAAATGAGATGTGTGCTGGCGTTCATAGGCATCTTAAGAATTAGATATTTGTTAGAAAAATACTGTTGATGGCGATCAACATAATATTATCCAGTTTTGTAGGACAAGTTTTTACTTGATCAAAATTTAAATCAACACGGTCATTGAACGTTTAAAAAATTGATGGAAAATTTCTGATTAACGGCTGCTTAATACAATCTTCATGGAGCACTAAAGTGATTACCAATTTTTTTTCTGCAAAAAGCAAAATAGAAAAACTTGAGGCTGAGAACGAGCAAAACATCATTGCATTAGATCAGAAAGATCAGCAAGTAAACCAAATTATCCAGCGTGAACAAGCCTTATTGGCTATCAAGAGTGCGATGGATAATACCTCTTCTGCGATCATGATGATCGATAGAGACTTCATCGTGACGTATGTCAATAATGCCACCATTAAACTATTTACTGACAATGCAGAAGAGTTTAAGAAAGCCTATCCCAATTTCGACACATCAAAAATAATGGGCACCTGCATAGACGTGTTCCACAAAAACCCTGCTCATCAGCGTCAAATGCTCGCAGACCCCTCGCGCTTACCTTTTAAAACTGATATTAAAGTCGGCAGCTTGACCGTTGCCTTGTACGTCACTGCCACCTACGACACCAGCGGAAAACATACGGGCAATGTTCTCGAATGGCGTAATGTGACCGCCGAGCGTCGCAAATCACTTGAAGATGCTGAGGCTGCGGGTCAAATCAAAGCCATTAACAAGCTGCAAGGGGTGATTGAGTTTGATACTTCGGGCAATATTATTTCAGCCAATGAAAACTTTTTAAATTACCTTGGCTACACTTCACAAGAAATAGTCGGAAAAAATCACGCAATATTGGTCGATCAAGCATGCAAAAACAGTCAAGAATACCGAACACTCTGGGAAAAACTAGCCCGTGGTGAGCCGGAATCAGGGTTATACAAAAACATCAGCAAGTCTGGTAAAGAGATCTGGGTTCAGGGCTCTTATAATCCGATTACTGACGATACCGGCAAGCTATCAAAAATTGTCAAATACGCACAAAATGTGACGGCCGAAATAGAAAAAGATTTCGAAAATGCTAAGAAATCTGCTTTTGCCATGCAAATCAAAAGCACGTTAGAAGCGGCTTCGATCAACATGATGATGGCAGACAATGATGGCATCATCCGATACATGAACCCATCCACTGAAAAGTTTATGCAGGCGTCTGCAAGCAACTTTAAAAAAGTATTGCCCAACTTTGATCCCAACAAAATCATCAATCAAAACTTTGATGTTTTTCATAAAAATCCAGCTCATCAGCGCAATTTGTTGAGTAGCCTTAAAGGCCCTTACAGCGTCACTTTGCCATTGGGGGACCTCTTTGTAAAATTAAATGCAAACCCGATTTATGATGAACAAGGCAAGCGAATCGGTAGCGTACTGGAGTGGTTAGATGTCACTTTGGAAAAACAATCTGAAACGCAAATAAGTGAAATCGTTCAAGCGGCAGTGGATGGCGACCTTAGCGCACGTTTACAAACGATTGGTAAATCAGCGGCCACAGTAAAAACCATGGAAGGCATTAATGCTTTGCTGGATAAGATGTCAGAGGTCGTTTCGCACATTCGCGAAGCCTCTGAAACCATTAATACCGCAGCAAGCGAGATCGCCTCGGGAAACAATGATTTGTCATCGCGCACCGAACAACAAGCCTCAAGCTTGGAGGAAACAGCCTCAAGCATGGAGGAATTGGCATCCACGGTTAAACAAAATGCTGAAAATGCCAAACAAGCTAATCAACTCGCGAGCGTTGCCTCTGGTGTCGCACTGAAAGGTGGAGAAGTTGTTGGCAACGTGGTGACGACCATGGCAGACATTAACGCCAGCGCCAGGAAAATTGAAGATATTATCTCGGTGATTGACGGCATTGCCTTCCAGACCAATATTCTTGCCCTAAATGCAGCGGTTGAGGCAGCAAGAGCAGGTGAGCAAGGGCGAGGTTTTGCAGTCGTTGCTGGAGAAGTTAGAAATCTAGCCCAACGCTCTGCGACCGCTGCAAAAGAAATTAAAGACCTTATCTCAGACTCTGTAAACAAAGTGCAAGAAGGCACAAAACTGGTGGAAGATGCAGGCGCTACCATGAATGAAATCGTGAAATCAGTCCAAAGTGTGACGGACATTATGGGAGAAATCACGGCCGCCTCAGAAGAGCAAAGCTCAGGCATTGATCAAGTCAACTCAGCGATCACAAGTATGGACGAAGTCACCCAGCAAAATGCCGCGCTCGTTGAGCAAGCAGCGGCAGCGGCGGAGAGTCTCGTTGAACAAGCCAGCGAGCTCATGGAAACTGTAGGTGCCTTCAAACTCTCTTTACAGACGCAGACGCGTTCCAAAAAAATAGCAGCTTTTGACCGCACATCTAAGCATCAAAGCACTTTTGAAAATCATCAAAAACCAAGTGCCCAAAATCAAAAATCAAACTATGACACTCCGAAAAAGCGACTGAAATCAGGGACAAATGAAGAAAGTTGGCAGGAGTACTGACCCACGTTTAACTTAAAAAAGCGACGCTCAGGTCGCTTTTTTGTGTTGATGTTTGCCAAGAAATTTTAAAGGAAAACGCCACTTCCAAAATTTAAGCAGGCTTAAGTGACTGATTTGCAGTTCGAAACCATTGCCATTTTATTGCTTCCAACGTAAGCAAAGTCGCCAAACTTGCAACGATTGATATGCTGAATAAATGCCAATGAAATTGCCCGAGCTGAAATAGCTTGCGTGCGGGTAGCCAAGCAACTGTGATGGCTAGTATGGCACTGACGCTGGATAACAATACCCAAAGTGAACGATTGGGTTTTAAAACTGCGGTCAATATGGATGCACTAAATGATCGGTTGATTAAAATCAATCCCATGTTCAGTATCACCAGCGATGTGAACAGAAGTGTCCGGCAATCTGTTTCGATGAGCTGCATTTGCCTAGCAATGAATAGGATAATCGCCAACACAATTATAACAATCGAGCCCTGAATAACTGCCCAAATAATGCGTTTGGGTAAAACCAACGGGATTTTTGAGTCGCGGGGTGAGCGCTGCATCACATTATCCTCTTCAGCTTCAGCTTCAAATACAACCGAGCAGGCAGGATCTATAATCATCTCTAAAAATGCAATGTGAACAGGGGTAAGTATCAGAGGCATGCCGAACAGCAGCGGCATAATCGCTAAGCCGGCTATAGGAATATGGACAGCAATAATGTATTCAATGGCTTTACGCAGATTGTCGTAAATGCGTCTACCTAATCTGATCGTTTTTACAATTGAGCCAAAGTCATCATCGAGTAATACAATACTGGAGGCCTCACGGGCGACATCGGTACCGCGCCCGCCCATCGCAATACCAATATCTGCGGCCTTAATAGCAGGCGCATCGTTAACGCCATCACCTGTCATAGCTACAACTTCACCACTCTTCTTTAATAGTTGAACAATGCGTAGTTTTTGATTAGGACGAATACGCGCGAATATTGAAGTCACCTTTAACGCGATG
This sequence comes from Methylophilus medardicus, assembly GCF_006363955.1. Taxonomy (GTDB): domain Bacteria; phylum Pseudomonadota; class Gammaproteobacteria; order Burkholderiales; family Methylophilaceae; genus Methylophilus; species Methylophilus medardensis. Next base: position 2,056,446 of record NZ_CP040948.1, on the reverse strand, counting down.
ATCAATTGGTCATCTGTCATTTGTTCAATGACATCGCCTTTTAATACCCGCTCAGAATCAAGCCCTGCCTGCCGCCCTATCGCAAGTGCAGTCGTTGGATAATCTCCTGTGATCATCATTACTCTGATACCAGCTTTACGGCATTCAGCAACTGCAGCAGGGACATTGGAGCGGAGTGGGTCTGCAAACCCAATTAAGCCCACATATTCAAATTGATAATCATGCAGTTTTTCTGGTGGCGATTTTAATTGTGCGTCATTTATTTTTGACTGTGCGACACCTAATACCCGAATCCCCTCCATGGCGAGTTTTTCAGCTCGTTTTTGAATAGCTGAAAACTGATTTTCTGTTAAATGGCAAAGGGCTGTGATCGTTTCTAGCGCACCTTTCGCATAGACTGTAACTTCGCCATTAACAGTAGTGAAAATATTCGCCACTGCCCAGCAGTCTGGTCTGAGGCCATAAGCGTGAACTAGATTATATTTCTCGAAATCGATGCTATGTTCACCAATGCTTGCTTTAGCCCGCGTGTGAATAGCAATATCCATCGGGTCGGTGGGCTGTTGTGAACAAGCTAATAAAGCTGTTTTCAGTACGATTTGAATATCGACTATGGAAGAAGAGTTATCGCTTTCTAACCAGGTTTTAGTATCAGTTTGAATGGCGACTAGAGACATTTTATTTTCAGTTAAAGTGCCGGTTTTGTCACTGCATAACACGGTTGTAGCCCCTAAGGACTCTATGGATGAAGCCCGACGCGTAAGCACACGTGCTTTTGATATGCGCCATGCGCCCATGGCCATAAACACGGCCATGACCAACGGAAATTCCTCGGGTAATAGAGACATGCCGAGAGCAATACCGCTCAGCATCGCTTCAAGCCAGGCGTCGCGCAAAATCCCATATAACAAGACTGCGATTCCGCCGGCAAAGGCGCCAATAATGCTGAAATTACGAACTAGGCCTTGTAACTGTTTTTGCAGATGAGGTTGTTGATTATCTATGCTGTTTAAGGCGCCACCTATTTTGCCCATTTCGCTGCGGGCACCCGTTGCGTGGACTAATGCGAGCCCTGTACCACGTACCACCAAAGCGCCAGCGAAAATAAAAGGTGAGTTTTCAACGCCAGTGGATAGGGTTAATTTACTACCCGCATAAGTGTCAGATAAGGACTGTGTTGCCGATTTGCTGACGGCTACAGATTCACCCGTCAGCAAGGACTCGTCTAACAACAAATCGTGAGCCGAGATCAGGCCTGCATCAGCAGCGACTCGGTCACCTTCAGTAATGACCATTACATCACCTATGACTACTTCACGCCCAGAAATTGATATTCTATGACCACCACGAATGACTGTTGCGCGCGGACTTGCCAAGTTGCGGAGAGCCTCTAAAACCCTCTCGCTGCGTGATTCTTGGACAATTGTAATCGCGACAGATAAACATGCGAATACCAAGAGAAATAGAGCTTCCAGACGATCGCCCAGCAATAAATAAACTAAGCCGCCACCAATCAATAGAGCAAACATGGGTTGTCGAATAATTTCCAGCACATCACTGAAAAAGCCACGCTTTTTTAGTGATGTGAGCTCGTTATAACCATCTGTTTTAAGCCGCTCAGCGGCTTCAGTTGAAGTTAATCCAACATTTTCGGCAGTGATTGGTGTGAGCTTATGATCGAGGTTATCTTGAGGCGCTGGCATGCATGCTCACCGTTGATTCAACATTGATCGAGAACCTCTAATATATGCGGTTTAGGATGGTCACCAAATTGACTGAGGGACAATGACAAGTTAATTTTCTGAAACAGCTTAGTAAATTGCAGCCAGCGTTGCATTTTACGATTGAGCGGATCGCATTCACCGCAAGTCAATCCTTGGAAATTTGCAATTTAAGTTTCAATTAAAACTTTGAGTGCGTTGGTTTTTGCAGCATCTTCAAAAGTCGTATAGGCATCTAAAACATTTTCAAGTTTGAACCGATGTGTGATGAGTGTTTTGGCGTCAATTTTCTTTGATTGCACCAACTTAAGCAGCATCGATGTACTGGCAGTATCAACCAATCCTGTTGTGATCGTGATGTTCCGATCCCAAAGATTTTCTAAGTGTAAATCGACCTTGGTACCGTGTACACCAACATTGGCAATTCTGCCTCCAGGCCCGATAATTTGTTCACAAATTTCAAAGGTGGCTGGAATGCCTACAGCTTCGATCGCAGTATCAACGCCTTGTTGATTCGTTAGCTTCATGATTTCAGCTACTACATCCACTTTGCTACTATTCAGGATTGCAGTTGCGCCGAAACGTTTCGCTACTTCAAGTCGATTATCCGCAAGATCGACCATGATGATTTCTGCCGGAGAGTAGAGCTGTGCAGTCAGTAATGCCGCCAGCCCAATGGGCCCTGAACCTATAATAGCAACCGTAGCGCTTGGCTCAACCTTGCCATTGAGCACGCCACACTCAAAGCCGGTTGGCAGGATATCGCTTAGCATCACTAATGCGTCTTCATCTGAGCCCTCTGGAATTGGATAGAGGCTGGTATCCGCGTAAGGAATACGAACGAATTCTGCTTGAGTGCCATCAATGGTATTTCCAAGTATCCATCCACCATTGATGCAATGTGAGTACATTTTATTTTTACAATACGCACACTTACCACAAGCACTGATACATGAAATCAAGACGTGGTCACCAACCCTAAAAGTAACCACAGCAGATCCAACACGATCAACAATCCCGACACCCTCATGTCCTAAGATTCGTCCCGGTTTACAACTTTGTACATCCCCTTTAAGGATATGCAAATCCGTACCGCATATGGTTGTTTTAGTGACTCTAATGATTGCATCCGTTGTTTCTAATATCTGCGGCGCAGGACGCTCACATAAAGCTTTCTTGCCAATACTCTCGTAAACAAGTGCTTTCATTGAATACACCTTACTTTTAAGAGGAGTTAGATAGAGTTGTCTCTGAATTAACGGCGATTCAGTTTGGTTGGGAGTCAAATATTCCTGCAATCGCTTCAAACAACTTCAATATTGAAGTTGTTTTTCATAAAGACCGCTTCTAACTTTATAAATTAGTATGCAACAGTAATATTGTCGCTGACTTCGGAAACGCCTGGCGTGTTTCGAACAGAATCACTCACCATTTCGCGTTCAGACCAGCTATGCACGACACCCGAAAGGTTAACCTTGTCACCATCGACCGTGACAACGATTTCTTGTGAGTCTGTCAAAGCTCTTCTTTTCAATGCCGCGTCAATGACTGATTTAACACTGTTTGTAGATAAAAATGGTTTGAGCGTAATTTGATTACTCACGCCTGTCACACCCATCAAATGGCGCACATTAGAGAGGGCGAGTTGACGCTCATACTCAAAATCCAATTGACCTGACAAGGTTATCCAGCCTTTTTCCACCATCACTTTTACTTGGTCTTTTGGCCAGTTCGTCGTCCATTCGAGGACGCTTTTGGCAGTCCGTGCAATGTCAGTATCATTACGATTGTTAGATCCTGATAACTTAACATCCATTTCGATTGCTAATGCTTTTACGCCAGGTACTTTTTGAGCAGCGCACTCAGCCGCCCACTTTTCTGAATACTTACCAACGTGCCCAGATAATGTGACAATGCCGTCCTTAACCTCAACACCAATGTCATTTTCGTTCACTGAGCTATCCCATTTAAGCTCTGCTGTAACATCGTGCTTTAACTGAGTATCTGTTTTCATAATATTTTGTCCAATCAATTGATGGAGTTCAATCATGAGGCAGTATGTCTTAGGTTTCTGTGCGGTGATTCACATACTGAAACTTGAATCGCCACTAACTTTGTAGACACTGTTCAGCCCTATATCATGCATTATCCTGATCTTTCGAGATGTGCTTATTGCTATCAGGGTCTGAATGTTCGGGCTGACGATGAAATGGTTGAATATTCCGAATTCGACTATTGGGTGTTTTACGCGATAGAAGACCTGATCTGCCATCTGAATGAATGGGATAATGTCGCTACGGTAGACGCTCTCACTAAATTTCTCAGGCAAGCCATCAGTCATTACGCCAATGGAATCGGTACCACTTTTTGTAAGCAAATTGGGTTGAGTAGTTGGGCGATCAAAGGTTGGTTAAACAAGGGAGAGAAGCCTTCCTTGCCGCAGCTTCTATCAGTCTGCTATGGCTTGGATATGTTCCTGAGTGATGTTTTCCTGAATGAAACTCAAGCATATGAATTCAGTGGTCGTGTCTTAAGAAAACTCCCCGAAAAGATGTTGGACCGGGCGGAAAGACCTTTACTAGTGGCAGCTCAAAGAATTGAGTTGTTAGAAACTCTGACCAAGTTTGCAGAAGACAGAAACGAGCATCGGCCATTATCCGAAATTGCCAAGTTGCTCAACTTTACCGGGTCATGCTTGAGATACTGGTTTCCTGAACAATGCGCACGGATATCTTCAAAACATGCAGACTACAAACGAATCTCAGGCATTATCAATCAGGAGTCTTCAGTAAATAAGGTGAAGCTCATTGTGGACGAGTTAAAGGCAAGCGGTGTTTATGTGAGTAACAGGAAGGTGAATAACCGGCTTTTGCTGGAAGGTAAAACGCTGGCAAAGCCGGTGTTGTATAAGGCATTCAAAACGATGCTTGGGAATAAAAGCTAAGGCACCAAAGCTGGTGCCTGGTAGTTGGTTACTCCGATAATCAAGTAGTTGAAATCGATTTGTTGGTTTGGCCCAAGAAAATGTTCCAACCGAGAAGTATTTTGATTCCAGCGATAATTATTCATATCAATTTGGTCATCAGACTGAATCACCAAATATGACCCTAATTTCAATTTGTTTGAAGTGATATTTTGAGCGAAATCTAAACCCAAATCGAAACTATGCACTTGAGTATTTTGTTTCCTCTTCATGATGGCCGTGATGGCTGCTATTGTTAACGCTGTATAAGGCTTTAACACTGGTTTGGCGGCATGAACGATTGCAAGACCAGCCTTAAAAACCGGAGAGTCAAAAGCTGATAAAACGAAGTTATCGTCACTACTCTCAACACAGATGGTTCGGCCTTCAAAAGCCACTCCATTAGGTTCTACGTTCAAGCCCAAGAAAATAGGGGTGCTGACAACACCCGCATGCGCTCCATCAGCCACCATTACTTTTACTGGATGGTGTAATTCTTCTACGGTCTGCGCAATTTGGGCTTTTCCCAAAAAATCAAACAAGACAGTATGGATACCATTGCCGGGGTAATTATGCACATAAAAATGGTCCAGCGTTATCTTGAGTGATTGACCTATGAGAGAAGTATCTGCTTGGATTGCACTGGCTCTTTGGATCGTGTAGACCCCATTTGCTGGAGCGTTTGCAGGATCAATAAAACCAACGCTTACCCCGGCATGTTTCCATGCTCTAGTTGGAAACATTCCTCCCTGTCCTGCAACGTTAGCCCCAATGAAGTCTTGAGCGGCAGCAAGGTCTCCAATGTCGGTTAAATATGCTGCGATGTCTTCATTAGACTGGCTGCCTAAAGAGTCTGCTATATCAAATACGGGCATTATGCTCCCCCTACACGATCACGTTGTCTAATGCGTTGCGGCACTCTGATGTTCTCTTGCACTTCTTGATAAATATTCGCCGTGATCGATTGTCCTACTTCAATGGATATGGCTAATGCATATGGAATCGGCGCATTTATCAGAGAATCATGCAACGCACGGGCTTGTACGCAAATAGTTAAGTTCTGGTTGTTGTCTTTCAGTTGTTTGGCAACTTTACCTTCCATTTGTAAGTGCATCACAGTGCCTCTCGCTGTTGTATCGCCATTAGGTTGCAGTGCGCCACCTCTTTCGCATCCCTCCCAGAAGTCTGCTCTACCATGTTCATCAACCACTCTCAGTGCAACGCCACGGTAATCGGCCATGCTGGTCAATACTGGGGCAGTCCATGCAAGCGTGATTTTGATTTTCTTGATTTCACGCGATCTGAACATGGATTTGGGAATGGGGATGGTGTACACATGGCGTTCCTCTGGCTTGATAACATCATCGCCCAATAAGGTGATTCTCCTGTTATTTCCCGCCAAGACATCTTCAACTTGTGGTCTTCCATACCCTAAAAACTTGGCGACTGAATCTCTACGCTTTGACCAGACATAACGACCTTGGGGTGGAAATGCCACCTCCAATACTTTGCCGATATCGCCCCATTGGCAACTATGCGTCAAGAGTGCTTTCAAGATAGGCACGCGTGTACCCATATCCAGCCATCTCAATCCATCATTCTCAAATACTTCATCTAAAGCGTCAGCAATCAGATTACACGTGCGAGTGATAAGTGCAGTAGAATTACTTGTCCCTGCTGATCTTCTTGTCGCCTGTAAATCCCCTGTTTTGGATGGACATGCAGCCACCTGGCCGAAGTCTGAAGTGACATGCGGATGAACCTCAACATATCCACCAGGATGATTCGACCCGCGAACTGCAAATCGGCCACCTTGTTCAACCACGTCTGGTTTGATACTTCTATTGACACCAAAACCTACGGAAGAGGCTAGATTGGTCATGACAAAGCTTGGATAGGGGTCTGTTGCATTTTGAGGGGCATTGGTATTCACCTCTTCATGCAATGCGCCCACAGTGATCGAGTTCACTGACTCAGCTGGACTTAAAATCGACCGTGTACCTTTGGCCTTTTCAATAGCATTGACTAAACTTGCCTCCCTTTCGGCAGGCGTGGCCGCTAAGAATGCAGCATTGTTTGCATAGTTAGTTACTGGAAATTTCGAGTAAATGTTCCCACCACTGATGACGAACAATAATCGATGATGATGGCTGTAGAAGTCCAAGAGCATGGCCCATGGAGAAGGCCTGCGGACGAATGGTGCATTCGTATCGCAAATAGAGTGATTGATCACCGTAATATTTCGCAGTGGACTATCGGATTCCGCATGCGCTACGATTCTTTGAAGTGCCCTGTGAACAATACCTATCGCTAGTTTGTTCGATGCAATCACTTCAGCATTTTTACTCATGGTTAGAATCGGAAACGATGCGATTTTCCGATTGATGGAAGCTGGCGGCAATGCCCCCAGATCCCCATGCAGGATCATGGAAGCCATGGCTGTTCCATGTTCTCTGTTCAATGCAGGCACTTGCGCGCCAGTAACATCTACTTCTTCAATGATGACGCGGCCCGCTAGTGCTTCGTGGTTCTCAATTGGATAGCCATCCAAAACGGCAGTAATACATTCTCCGGTGGGTGGATTATCTCCGAAGTCGTAGCCTGCTTCTGCTTCAGCATTTTCGTCTTCAGGAGCATCGTCTGCATATTGTGATTGGGGCCGGATGGTCATGATTTCATCCAAACCACCTAATTTCCCATTTCGCTCCGCCAGCTCGCTGGCAACCTTGGCAGGAATGGCAACGAGGGCACCTTGATAGCGAATTTCTTCAATTTCAACTAAATCTATGAGAGTGCCACCAACCTCATCCAGCATCGTTTGCAGAGTGGTAATCGCACTATCACGGCGTTCTTTGGCATTTCGATACCAAAAGTCCAGTTCTACCTGCACAACGCGGTCAGGTTGTTCTTTCAGGAGTTTGTTGATGAAGTTGGTTAAAGCAGGATCGACTCTATCTTTAATGGACCAGACACGAAGGTCATATAGCCATTCAAATATTTTCCAGAAAGGGGCTTCAGGTTTCTCTGGTTTTTGGCCTTTTTGGTAGCGATTCCACATCGCCAGGAGTTTTTGCAAACCCGCAAGGCTTGGCATTGTGACGTAGATGGTTTGACTTTGAAGTTCCTCGTCATCATCGGCGGTCTCTTCATCGCCATCTTCGCTTTTACGCTGTCCTGTTAGCCATTCAAGCCCCAAGGCTTGTGCGGCCAGTTGGAAGTCTGCTACAGGACCAAGCAAATCAAAAACAAGGGCACGCTCTGGAACCACTGCTCTAGGATCGGCGCTGATTTTAGCGCCTTTCTCCCATTCTGCTAGTGACTTTGCAGCTGTATCAAATGTTTTTGATAATCTCTGCCCTTGTTTTTCGTAACCAATAGCTCTCGGAAACCGAGGCTTACGTCCCGGAATTCGTTTTTTTGCTGCCTGATCTCGTGCGATGCGCACGATTGGATGTTGAGTTGCCATGAGCCTGAGACCCCGCAATATTGTTAGTATTTATTGTTTTCTTCAACCTACTCAGTACATTCTTTATCGCATCGGAAGCAGTGAGCTTACCTTTCGATAAAATTATTTTACGCCGAACGTCTAAAATAAACGATTCCACGCCAGCCATTGTTTCACCTTCCATGTATTTTGCAAAGTCTTCAGCGTTAATACCAACACTTGCTTTGCCCATGGATTTCTTGAAATTTGCAAACCACTTCATCAGTTGTGATTTGTCAGGTGGATTAATCTCCAGTTTCAATTCAAAACGACGCCAAACAGCACGATCCAGTAACTCAGGATGGTTAGTGGCACACACAACAATCGTATGGGACGGTAAACGGTCCATCTGAACGAGCAAGGAACTGATCACGCGTTTGATTTCGCCAGTTTCCTGAACGTCACTACGCTCTTTGCCAAGTGCATCAAATTCATCAAAGAAAAGGACACAAGGCGTTTGTTCTGCAAAGTCGATCAGGCGTTTCAAGCGGCTGGCAGTCTCTCCCAGGTAGCTATCAATGATTGCATCGTAACGAACAGACAGCAAAGGTAAATCCAGCTCAGTTGCAAATACTTCTGCGAGGCTCGTCTTTCCGTTACCTGGAGGTCCTTTAAGGAGAACTGTATGGCGAGGTTCTATAGAGTGAGAGCGTAACAAGTCGGTGTTGGAGTATTCATGAATGAATTCTTCAACTTCGCTGACAATCTCTTCGGTCAGTACAAGTTCATCCAGCTTGCGGCGTGCTGGAATGTCATACACAAGCTCAGCAACACGATCCGGCAATGCAATGCTGGCTGGTGTCGCTTGAGCAACCGATTCCTCCAGCCCAATGAGCTGTGGTTGCTTATTTTTTCTGGAACTCGCAATGATTGCGTTCATTGTCCGTTCTAGTGCTGCTCTGTCCTGTTGTGCCTTGGTTGCCATTTTTCTTCACCTCCACCCGGAGTAAGCACTTTATGTGCCTTTAATTATTGTTTGTCCCATTTGCTAAAAGTTTCTCATACCCATCTAATACGGTGAGAACCGTGGTGCATAACGAGCGTAGCATTTGCATATCTTCTTGTATGTTTCCTGTCAAAGTCGCACCGATGGATGCACTTACTTTTTCAGAGCTACCAGTTGTTTCATTTTTGTAGCGTATTAACCCTTTTCGCATTGTTTCGCGGGTCTTATCAATCGCTTTACCCGTGCTACAAAAACGCAAAAGTGTTGATCGGTCTACGCCAAGCATATGAGCTAATTTCGACTGATTGCCAATCGCCGCTTCGAGCGCTTGCACCTCAGCAAGCAACTCACTATCTACCTTAACTCTTGGCATTTACCAACCCTTGTTTACCAAGAGGTATTGTATCACTTTCACATTAAAACGCAACAAAGTGCTACATATATTATTAAAGCGATACAGTTATGTGGCGTTTATGTAGCACTTTATGTGCACTTTAATTTAGAACATTTCTTTTGGTTAGATATTGTTGCATGTCTAAAAAATAACGGTTTACGTATTTTAAATACTTTGCACTTGTCACCAATACAATGAGGTCAGTATAAACATTAAATTTTATTGTTACAATAAAATATTTATTTTTGTTACAATAAAAAACATGAAAAATGACAACAGAAAAATCACTACCAGGAAACCCGGCTCCGGCAGAAAAGTAGGGTCAGGCACGTTCCGTGAGGAAACGTCCGTTATTCGTGTGCCTAATAGCCAGAAACCAGTGATTATTGATTTTCTTGAGTCTTATGCAAAGAAGCAAAGACAGGCTGAGCAAAAGGACAATCTGGATGCGGTAGATGAATTTTCCGAACCAGTATTAGGTTTGCCAAGCCTGAGTTTGCCGTTGTATCAATCCAAGGTGCCTGCAGGCTTGCCAGCGCCTGCTGATAACGATGTCGAAGAGCAAATCGACATGTATGAGTACCTGATTAGGGATGGCAATGACACTTTCTTTATCACCATTCAGGGGGAGTCCATGATTGAGGCTGGTCTGATGCCCGGTGATAAAGCTATCGTCGTGAAAGGGAAGCAAGCCTCACTGGGAGATATCGTACTTGCAATGATTGATGGTGAGTTCACCGTCAAAACTCTATCTAAACAACCCAATGGCTTACCCAAACTGTTGCCGGAAAACTCTTCAGGCAAATATGCACCTATCTTAATCACAAAGCAGATGGAGTTTGAAATCACGGGTGTTGTCACGGGTTCATTCAGGAGATTCAAATGAGCCATGAGATATCTCTAATTACTCAACTTGAGCTTAGCCCTTCACCGATTATCATCCCTTTCTACGATGGTAAGGTTAATGCAGGTCAATCAAGGTTTGTATCGGCGGCTCAAGATTATGAAAATGAAGGATCTTGATCTCCAGGAGTTTCTTATTAAAGATCCGCCAGCTACCTTCATCGTTCACGTTGCAAGGGATGCCGACTCCATGGTTGATGCTGGTATCCATCCAGAATGCAGACTGATTGTGAATCGTGCCTATGATTTTACTCTGATTTCAGGTTGAAGCTTCAACCTCATGCGGAGTATAAGTAAAATGTGTCACCCATCAAAAATAATCATTTAGGTAACTAACATGCAGCCAACCAGCTTTATTCATAGCTTCCCTAGACCTCAAAAAGACGAATCCGAAGTTCAAGTTCAACAAAGAGCACTAAAAATTTTGACGCTTATTAAAGAGTTAGGATTCGTGATGGCACCAGAGGTGGTTGAATGGAATTCCGAAATGATGGGACTTAACAAAAAACCGCTTCAAATTCTGCAAAGAAGAGTGTGTTTCACTGAAATCAATGCTTCAGAATTGAAAGAACACTCTAAGCAATTTGGACCAATTGCTCTCTCATTTGATAAAACTGTACTTCGCGATGTGGGTGCTATGCCAGTTATATACTCGCCGCAAGGCACTGGTGGTCCGCTCAGTGAGTTAGCTACCTTTGCTGTTAAAGCAGCTTCTGCCACCAAACATGTGATGTCGCAATTTCAAGAACTGAAAGTTTCAAGTGACGCAACAACTGTTCAGAGCAAGCTTCAGGGAACCCCAATTGATCCAGATTACTTATTAGAACTAACAAATACCAACTCACAGGGTAAAGTTGATGCGATTTTCAAGATAAAAGCCGCAGATGCTAAAGGACTTCTACAGTATGTGGGCTATAACAATATCCCGTTTGATCACAGTATTGGCATGTTTAATATTTTTTTGAACATGTTTTATCCAACAGATAATCTTCATAACAATGAGAGCCTGGGATATTATCGCTTGCGAGAGTGGCGCATCATCGCTGGAGACTTAAATATTAATGGGAAACCTCTTGGTCGCACCCTTACGCCTGAAGAAATTAAAAAAGTAATTGCTGTTGACCCAACTTTCTGGAATAAATCTGTTAAGGTCGATGGAAAAACACAGCAACGTAAAGAGCTAGCATTAATATATCAACCAACTACTGAGAATTGGAATCCATTAGATCACATTGAGGCAATTTATGCCCCTAGTACCATCCATGACCAAATTAGGGCGATTGTTGGCGGTGCAATCCCAATCCATACCCCTGCTTAAAAGCATCAAATGAATCAAAATGGTCTTTGTTTTTAAGAATAGCGATTAGCGGAAAAGCTTCCCAAATTCAGATGGGTACAAAACGGTTTCGTGGTAAACCATGTGCATATTGCACAGCAAATCCTGCTACAACAGGGGATCATATCTTTGCGCGTGAATTCTTTTTGCCTGATGCTCGCGCCAATCTACCGCAGGTTCCCGCTTGCGAGGCCTGTAACAACCTGAAAAGTCAGCTTGAGCATTATTTGACTGCCTTGCTGCCTTTCGGCGGCAGGCATGCAGATGCCAGCGTAAATCTGAACGATCACGTACCACCCAGGCTTCAGCGGAATCAGAAGTTATATAAAGAGCTGGATGCAGGCAGAGGGAATGCATGGGCATTTGAGAATGATACCTGGCAGCAAACCATGTCTTTACCCTTCGATGCTAAACGTGCAGCACAATTCTTCGCCTTGGTCGGTCGTGGTCTCGCATTACATCATTTTGACCTCTATCTAAATGAGGGCCAGGCTAGTGGGAGTATTTTTCCATCAGCTAAGCTATCAGCAATGTACGACCATCTTTTCCAGCATCCTGAAAGCAACCCTATCCACCATGCCCTGGGAAACGACACAGTGACTTATACTGGCTTGATCAGGATGCGCCCAAGATTAGAAACTGTATGGCGACTTCGTTTTTATGGCGGGTTGATGCTCGCAGATAGCACTGATAAGGACTCAGCCAGCTCCTCTGAAATTATTGTCGTCACCGGAAACCAAGACTTGGTGAAGAAGCTAGTTGAGATGTAGTATCAATTTTTCAATATTCATAAAACATTGAATTGGATCTATGTGACTAACAGCAATAACTTTTATAACTGGCTTATATCGCTATCTGATAGAAATGATCCTGTTGGTGACTTGGCATTAGACGTAAAGCGAGATGATCGCGCTCCCAAAGGTGAAGCAAGTCATGATGAGTGGATGGCTTACCTGATTCGTATGCATGCGAGTAGAGAAGCCATTCTGAGTTTTGATCAGGCTTGGTCGGAGTTTTCTACGTTCTAGGCCCAATTACTGCAAGGGAATTGAATCATGGAATCTGCAATTATTGGCTTACTAGGTGTCATCATCGGGGCATTGATAACTGTATTCAAAGACTATTATTTCCAAAAAAAGAAAGACGAAAAAGATGCTAAGTATTTAGCTACATTGGTTTCGTTTGAACTTGAGCGATATGCTTCTGCGTGTGCAGATGTAGTCGGTGATGATGGACTATGTGAGGGGCAGCCTGATGCAAATGGATTTAACAGTGTTCAAGTGCCCGTCCCGAAATTCGAGCCGTTATTAATCAAAGGTGAGTGGACAGCATTGCCTCAAGACATTATGTATGAAGTATTGGACTTGCCTCATAAAGCTGAAGCGGCCAATGACAAGATACGCAGCGTCTGTGAATTTGATGTTCCACCAGACTTTAGCGACTGCTTTGAAGAGCGGCAATTTCAATATGCCAACTTGGGAATCAACGCATTGATGTTAGCTGATAAGCTGAAAACTCATGCTGGCTTTCCGAAGAGAGCAGATGTCAGATGGACTCCAATGCAATACTTGGTTGAACAATTATCAGCAATTGAAAAAGCTCGCTTTGAAGCTGCACAGCGCGTGCGCGTGATACCTACTCCTTCAGCACCAGTGCCGTTAGAAACTCAATCCAAATCGTGATTATCTAATGCAGGTTATAAGATGAGTTGGACAAGATCAGTCGATGAGAAATTAAAAAACGATCTCGAAATTTCTGCTCAAGCGGTCTATGACCATGGCTGCGAGCTGATTAAAGATGCCCGCCTGTTTTTTGAATCTCACCGTTACTCAAGTGCATTGGCACTAGCCATACTCGCTGAAGAAGAATTGTCTAAAGCTTTTGTATTAAAACAGAGCGCAGAGAATCTGCGATGGGACTCAACCGTTTACAACTCGCTACGTGATCACGCTTCCAAACAAGGTCTTGCACAAGCTGTAGTTAACTATATTGAATGGGAGAAAGCCAGAGCACGGGCGTTGGGAGGCTTTAAGTCAGCATATCCCGATGCAAATAAAGTGAGAGATATAGTAGCTGCGGAAAAGGCGCAGCTGAGACAGAAGGTGAAAGATCGTTGTAAACAAGATGCCTTGTACGTTTCCATTACGAAAGATGGAAAAATCCAAAGTCTTCCTAAAAAGTTTACAAGGGAGGATGCTGAAAAGAGCCTGTTAGATACTGAGAAATTTCAGGACAATGTGGCCCTATTGCTTGGTGACAAGGATGCACTAGAGCGATTTTTTAGACTTTAAAGTGGCGCTTTGTCTTCAGATAGTTTGGAGAACCCTTCTGATCTAAAGATAATATCTAAACCTTCCGCTAATGCAACTGGATCATTTTCTTGAAGAGTTTCTTTTAAAAAATGCACCACATCCTCAGCACTATTGATATATTCCGCCGGGTCAAATAACTTCAAAGCTGACACATTTAAAGTCTTGTCTTGGCTGGTAGGGTCTAATGGTTTGTAATCGCACAGGCTTTCATCAGCTAATGTCGTTATCCTTAATAAACGATTCCATTTGCAACAGGCCTATCGGTGAAAACAGCGCGTAAAACTGGTCCCACGTATTAACTGCTAATTGTTTAACAACGTATTTTTCACCTTGCTCGTATTTACGGCATGCTTCTAAAACGCTCTCTTTAGCCTCTTCAGGTGTTAAGCCCACACTGATTAAAATTTCGAATTCCATTTACACCTCATTTCTTCATGGCATGTCTTTCCCGATAGGTTTTCCAAAGTCTATATGCTCATGCTTATTTTCATCAGTGACATCAGACATTAACTCTTGCAATGAGTATTCATTACTAACTTGTGCATTATTTTGGGTATTTCTATTGATGAATCCCGATATCACTCCCACGTTTATACCGTTGGGAAGTTGCCGAGCGATATTGCACCAGTGCTCGGAAGTAGATATTTCTTCTGCTTCTTTGGGGTACGCAATTTCAAGATGATCCCTTAACAGTGCAAGTGAATGTTGAATCAATGCCTCTAAAGAGGGTGCGCCGACGATTGTCATTAGCGAAGTTGCTGTTTCCAAACTAACTGAATATTCAGAGTCTGCTTCGAATTGAAAAGTAAGTTCGTTTTCGCTATCTTCCATTACCTAACTCCTTCAGGGCAAATATCTCCCTCTTAAGGGATATAAGATCAATGAGCTTGTGGGTATTACACCTGTCTCACCCGCCAAATTGCGCAGTAATAGCTGAATCAATTCCTCTAGTGAATTGGACTCCATGATCTCTACGAGTTTGTATGCTGTCTCTGGACTAACAGATACTAGAGTATCTGCCTCTAGTCGCACCGATGTTTCTTGAATTTGATTGTGACTCACTTGCTTACCCCATTCCTGGATTGAGTAAGGAAGAAAAGTTTAGCAGTGTTTTCTCAACAATTCACGGAACCAAAATGTGGCCGTGGGTCGGAACCATAACTTGGCCGTGAGTCGGAACGACTAAAGGGTGTTTAGGGAGTGGAAGCATAAAGTGGCCGTAACGGCCAAGTTATGCTTCTAGTGACATAATGGAATGAGCCGTTTCAATATTTGGTGCGCCCGGCGAGATTCGAACTCACGACCCTTGGCTTCGGAAACCAATACTCTATCCAGCTGAGCTACGGGCGCAATCCTGCCATTATAGCAAATAAGTCGCTTTGCCTTGAGGGTGGGTAGCAATTTTGTGCGTTGGCTACGCGGCATAGCGCGCCGTTGCAATAATGTTGTCATAGTGGGTGACTATGCTTGGCGCTAAACGTTATAACTGTTTAAGGGTATTGCATGATGAAAGCCATGATTTTGGCCGCGGGTAAGGGTACGCGTGTGCGGCCGCTGACTTATGAATTGCCAAAGCCGATGATTCCGGTGCTGGGGAAGCCGGTGATGGCTTATTTGATTGAGCATCTGGCGTTGCATGGGGTGGCTGATGTGATGATCAATGTGAGTTATCTGCATCAGAAAATTCAGGATTATTTTGAGGATGGCCATCGCTTTGGGGTGAATATTGGCTATTCGTTTGAGGGCGATATTGTTGATGGCAACATCGTGCCGCATGCGGTGGGGTCTGCGGGTGGCATGCGCAAAATCCAGGATTTTAGCGGCTTTTTTGATGAGACGACTATCGTGTTGTGTGGGGATGCGATTATTGACCTCGACATTACTCGTGCGGTGAAAGAGCACAAAGAAAAAGGCGCGCTGGCGAGTTTGGTGACGATGCAGGTGCCGATGGATAAGGTGTCGGGCTATGGCATTGTGGTCACAAATAGCGAGGGCCGCATCATTTCGTTTCAAGAGAAGCCAACGCAGCTAGAGGCACGCTCTAATTGGGCGAGTACGGGTATTTATATTTTTGAACCCGAGGTGCTGGATCTGATTCCATCAGGCAGTGAGTTTGATATTGGCTCAGATTTGTTTCCTTTGCTGGTGCAGCGCGGCTTGCCGTTTTACGCGATTCAACATCCGTTTAACTGGATCGATATTGGTGTGGTGAGCGATTATTGGTTGGTGATGCAGCAGATGATGCAGGGCTTTTTTCCGTCGATGCCGATTCCGGGCAAGCAGGTGAGGCCGGGGGTGTGGGTGGGGCTCAATGTGCATATTGATTGGGAGCACACGCAGATTGAGGGGCCGGTATATATTGGCTCCGGTTCGCACATTGATAAAAATACCCGTATTGTCGGCCCTACCTGGATTAACAACGGTTGCCATTTGCAGCGAGATACCACGGTGATTCGCTCGATTTTGTTTGATTACACGCGTATTGCCCAAGGCTATGCGATTGAGGATCGTATCGTTTGTGGTGAATATTGTGTTGACCGCAATGGTCGCATGATGCACATGGACGACGATAACTGCGACATTATTTGGACTGACGCCCGCGAAAAAGTCGTCTATCCACAGAATTACGCTTACGCCCGACTTTAAATTGCACTGGTAGTCCGTTGCCATGTTTCTGCCACGGAACTGTCAAGGCTTTGTCATGTGACGTAACTATGCTCTTTTTAGTTTTGAGGAGAGGGTACACACATGAAAAAAATGACTTTAGTAATGGGCTTATTGTTCGCCAGCATGAGCATGGCAGAGGCCGCAACAACCTATCAAATTAGCAAAGAATGGACATTTAGCCACAGCGGTAGCGGTTATTTGTCAGAAATCCCCGCGTTTGACGCACTCACAAATACCTTGTGGGTGGCTGGCGTCAAAGGCGTGGATGTGTTGAATGCAACGAATGGTAATTTGCTGCAACGTATTGATACGAGTGCTTATGGCAATATCAACAGTGTGAGCATTCATAATGGGTTGGCTGCGTTTGCGATTGAAAACACCACGCGCTCCAATGCCGGCATTGTGCAGCTTTACGATACCACTAGCAGAAGTTTGGCCGCAGGGACCAACAGCTTTAACGTAGGCGCGTTGCCAGATATGCTCACATTTACACCGGATGGCACCAAAATTTTGGTAGCAAATGAAGGCACGCCTGACACTTATGGTAGCCGCATCGGCAGCAGTGTGCCGCGTGTTTATGGCGCTCCAGCAAACGATCCTGCAGGTAGCGTCACAATTATCGATGTTGCTAGCCGTAGTGTTTCAGCCACGGCGACATTGGCGGGCGTGCCTACCAGTGGTAGCCATATCCGTACCAATACCGGCATGGATTTTGAGCCAGAATATATTGCCGTGAGTGCGGATGGCAGCAAGGCATATGTCACCTTGCAAGAGGCCAACGCGATTGGCGTTCTCGATTTAAAAACCCAATCGTTCACTAAAGTGGTGGGCTTGGGTGTTAAAGACTTTAGCGCACCGGGCAACAGTATTGACCCGCTCAATAACAATAGCGTGAGTTTTATTAGCCCGAATGTGAAAGGCTTGTACATGCCTGACGGCATTGCTACCTATGACGTGGCTGGCGTTACGTATCTGGTCACAGCAAACGAAGGTGATTTCCGTGAGGATGACGGTGACCGTTCAGCAGCCAGCGGCCTGGGCGGTAGCGGCGCGTTAGCCAATATCCGTGTCTCCAATACGGATTCATCTGTTGGTGATTTGTATGCCGCAGGGGCACGCTCCTTTAGCATCCGCGATGCCGATGGTAACTTGGTTTACGACAGTGGCGATATTCTCGACAAAGAGGCGTTCGCGCGTGGCATTTACGATGATGCCCGTAGCCGTGACAAAGGCGTGGAGCCAGAAGGCGTAGATTTGTTTACGCTGGGTGGCCGCACCATTGCTGCGGTAGGACTCGAGAGAACGCTCAAGGGCGCGATCGCGCTGTTTGATATCACCGATCCAACCAAGGTCAGTTTTATTGACATGATCGTCTCAGAGGGCGATTTGGCCCCAGAAGGTTTGGTCGCGTTTGAAAAGGATGGCGCGGTTTTCTTGGCCTTTGCGAATGAGGCTTCTAACACGACCTCTTTGTTCAGAGTCAGTGCTGTGCCTGAGCCAGGTTCTGCTGCCATGCTGGGCTTAGGCTTGGTTGGTATCGCTGCAATGCGCCGTCGTCAGCAATAAACCCGCATTGTTATATTTGGCCAAGCATGGCAACCTGCTTGGCCATTTGTTTTTTTTGGTTGCGCGAAAACGTTGTCTGCGTTTCCTGTCCTGTCGTTCTGCGTTATAATCGCGTGAATATTTTTACTAACGCAACGGGATACGGATATGTCTGGTTACAAAGAAGGTTCAAGCATTAAAGAGTTAATTATTGCGATTCCAGGTGCCATTGTCGGTTTTACTTTGCTTGTGTCGCTACTGGCCTACCTTTTTGGTGTATTTGGCAGCGAGAAAGCAGCGCCTTCTAAAGAGGAAACAGATGCCGTCGAGCAAAAAGTGGCAGCCTATATTAAACCAGTGGCATCCGTAGAAGTGGCCGAAGCCGCCGGTGCGCATGTTGAAAAAAGTGGTGAAGAGATTGTTAAAGGCGTGTGTATTGCCTGTCATGG
The DNA here is from genome assembly GCF_006363955.1 of Methylophilus medardicus. Taxonomy (GTDB): domain Bacteria; phylum Pseudomonadota; class Gammaproteobacteria; order Burkholderiales; family Methylophilaceae; genus Methylophilus; species Methylophilus medardensis. The sequence goes on along the minus strand of NZ_CP040948.1, from coordinate 2,037,727 downwards.
CGTAGGTGCTTTAGGTGCGCCAAAAATCGGCGTTGCTAGCGATTGGTCGCCACGTATTGCGCAAGGCTACGAAACGTTGGTCAAGCATGCCATTGAGGGTATCCGTAGCATGCCGGCCCGCGGCGGGAATGCTGAGTTGAGTGACCACGAAGTGGCCGATGCAGTAGCCTACATGGCAAATCAGGCTGGCGCCAAATTTGATGCTGCCAGTTTGAAAAAGTAACATTGGGATATGCAAAAAGCCGCTTGATTCAAGCGGCTTTTTTATTGGTGAACTGATTTTTCTGGCAAAGTTGATTCCATGGCGAGATACGCAATTGGTGATATCCAGGGCTGCTATCACTCCCTGATGCATTTACTTGAGCGGTTGGATTTCCAACCCGGGCAGGACACCCTGTGGCTGGTGGGCGATCTGATTAACCGCGGAACGGGTTCGTTGGCGGTGTTGCGTTGGTTGTATGCGCACCAAGATCAGGTGCGCATTGTGCTCGGCAACCATGATCTGCATGCAATTGCGGTGGCACATTCTATTCGACCCCCGCATCGTTTTGACACCTTGGCAGCGCTTTTTGCGGCGGAGGATAGCCGTCAGTTGCTTGACTGGTTGCGCCAGCAACCGCTGATGCTGCTTGAAAACGATTTTGCCATGCTGCATGCCGGGCTTTATCCGCAGTGGACGCTGGCCCAGGCAAGACAGCTGGCGGCGGAAGTTGAAACCGTGCTGCAATCGCCTGATTATGTTGAATTTTTACAGCAGATGTATGGCAACCACCCCGTCGGCTGGGACGACGACTTGCGCGGGGTGGATCGTCTGCGGGCCATTACCAATGCCTTGACACGTATGCGCTTGCTGGATGACAGCGGTGCCATGGAATTTGCTTTCAAGGGAGAGGTTGCGGATATTCCCGTCGGCTATTACCCTTGGTTTAAGCACCCAGCACGCCAATCTGCGCATGACCCGCAAACTATTTTGTTTGGACATTGGTCGGCACTTGGTTTGTATCAGGGCCAAGGGGTGGTTGGGCTGGATACCGGCTGCTTATGGGGGCGCCAATTAACCGCTTATTGCCTTGAGACCGGTGATTTCACCCAAGTGCCTTTAGATGCACGTGACCGGCCATCCGGCACCGTGGGTGAATAACCCTTGATTTCGCTGGGCTTGGTCGTTGCAGCCGCGTTTTTGGCTGGTCTGGTAGACGCCATGGTCGGCGGTGGCGGCCTACTGACGGTGCCTGCTTTATTCAGTGCTTATCCAGCGGCGCCGCCAGTCCTTCTTTTAGGGACTAATAAATGTGGCAGTGTCGCAGGGACTGGCGTGGCCGCTTGGCGTTATAGCCGGCGCATCCGGCTAGACTGGGCTTGGTTGGCGCCCGCGACGCTGATCGCATTTGCCAGTGCCGGATTGGGTGCCTGGACGCTCACTTGGTTGGATCCCGCCTTTTTACGCAAAGGCTTGCCTTGGGTCTTGATGATGGTATTGCTCTATACCCTCAAATACCCGCAATTCGGCTTGCAGTCCTCGCTGAACCCCCATCCATCCCGCTTGCGTTTATGGCGAGCGCTCGCGATCGGCGCAGTGGTGGGTTGGTATGATGGTTTTTTCGGTCCCGGCACCGGAAGTTTTTTTATTTTTTTGCTGGTTCGGTGGTTGGGGCAAGACTTTCTGCAGGCCTCAGCGTCAGCCAAAGTGCTGAATGTGACCACCAATCTAGCCGCATTGCTAACGTTGGCTGCGGCTGGGCAGGTGTGGTGGCAGGTCGGCCTCGCCATGGCTTTGGCCAATATTGCTGGTAGCGTGGTGGGGACCATGCTCGCATTCAAGCATGGTGCGGCGCTGATACGTCGGGTGTTTATCGTGGTAGTGATTGTATTGATTGTTAAAACGGGGTTAGATGGCTATGCAGGCACCACATCCTTCTGAGGGCACAGCAACGGTGGCCGTCACGCCACCCGCACTAGTGACGCGCATGCAGGCCTTCAGGTATTGGCTGAAACTCGGATTGATCAGTTTTGGCGGCCCTGCAGGCCAGATCGCCATCATGCATCATGATCTGGTGGAGCAGAAACGCTGGATTTCAGAAAAGCGTTTTTTACATGCGCTGAATTATTGTATGGTGCTGCCGGGGCCGGAGGCGCAGCAACTCGCTACCTATATTGGATGGCTCATGCATCGCACCTGGGGTGGCATCATGGCTGGGGTGCTGTTTGTATTGCCCTCTTTTTTCATGTTGGTATTACTCGGTTGGATCTATATGGCCTATGGCCATGTGCCTACGGTAGCCGGTGCTTTATACGGCATTAAACCCGCCGTGGTGGCGATTGTATTATTCGCTGCCTATCGGATTGGCTCACGTGCGCTTAAAAATCGCATCATGTGGCTTATTTCAGCCTTAGCCTTTATTGCCATTTTTTTGTTCAAATCACCCTTCCCCTTGATTGTGCTGGCGGCTGCCTGCTTAGGCTTTATCGGCGGGCAGTTGGCACCGCACTGGTTTAGTTTGGGTGGGCACGGGGCGAGCAGTCTACACTATGGCCCCGCGCTGATTGATGACGACACGCCAACGCCCGATCACGCCTATTTTAGATGGCCGCGCATGTTGCGAATCGTGCTCGTTGGTCTGGCATTGGGCGCAATCGTGATGGCGGGCTTGGTCTGGCAGTTTGGCTGGCAGGGCGTGTTGAGTCAAATGGGCTGGTTTTTTACCAAGGCGGCTTTGCTAACCTTTGGCGGCGCCTACGCGGTGCTCCCTTATGTTTATCAAGGCGCGGTAGATCACTACCACTGGCTCAATCCAGCACAAATGATGGATGGACTTGCATTAGGTGAAACGACACCGGGCCCCTTGATTATGGTGGTGACTTTTGTCGGATTCGTCGGCGGCTGGCTGCAACACGCATCGATTATGTCGTCACCTTTTGTCGCCGGTGTATTGGCCGCCATGGTGGTCACTTTTTTTACGTTTTTGCCTAGTTTTGTGTTTATTTTTGCCGGTGCGCCTTTGATAGAAACTACGCGTGGCAATGTCCGCTTGACCGCGCCATTAAGCGCGATCACCGCTGCGGTGGTGGGGGTGATTTTAAATTTAGCGCTGTTTTTTGCTTATCACGTATTTTTGCAAAGCCAGTGGTTCCCCGGCGTGGACTGGCTATCGATGGCCCTGGCACTTGCGGCCTGGTTGGCGCTGGCAAGATTCAAGTGCAACGTCATTGCCTTGATTGCTGTGTATGCGGTGATTGGGATGGCGATACAGTATTTACGCTAACCATATAAGGCTGCGGTGATCTCTGCGTGCGCCTGTTGCGCCAGCTGTTGACGTGTTAGCCCCTCAGCTGCAATCGGCGCACAAAAATGGAGATGCACCGTCGGTTGCCGCATATGCAGATAAGTATTCATCGAGTCGAGCAACTGCGTATCGCCCGCATAGGCCGCGGCAAGATTGGCTTCTCCATCCGGCAAGGGGTAGTGGATCGCGACTGGCACCACCATGGTCTTGGCTTCAATCGCGGCTTGAATCAGGCTGGTTTTAAAAGGCAGCACACTCAGGCCCTCGGTGGTGGTGCCTTCTGGAAACACGCATAAGTGGTCATGCTGTTTGAGCGCCTGGCTGCAAATTTGAATGACCCGTGCTGCATCGCGGTTGCGGCCCCGATGAATGAAGATTGTGCCGGATTTTCTCACCAGGTAGCCAAACACCGGCCAATCTTTGATCTCCATTTTAGCCACAAAGCGCAGTGGTAGCAGGCTGTTGAGGGCATGAATGTCAGACCATGAAATATGGTTGGCAACAAATAGCAGGCCTTGGTGATGCAGCGCTGGCAACTGACCGCTGGTGGTGACGCGCAGATTAAAGCAGCGAAGCAAGCGGGTACACCACCATTGGATGAGCCGACGGCGCATGGTGCGATTGCAGATGGGTAACACCAGGGCGGCAAGCGCCACCCCGGTGAAGGTATGCATAACGATGCTGGCGATACGCCACCAGCGGATGAAAATAGGTGTGGACTGCAAGTTATTTCAAGAAATGCGCGGCATATCTGGGATTCATTCTGGACAGGGGTAACAATACCAGCATATCTGCCGTATTAAAAGCAGGATCCCAAGCTGGTTCGCCACAAATATAGGCGCCGAGTCGCAAATAGCCTTTAATGAGCGGCGGGCAAGTCACCGATAGTGATTGATCCAGCGCATCTATCGGTAAAGGATGATGTGGAAACACGCGGTATTCAGCAGGGGATAAGTAGGCATCGCGCAAGTTGTTAAATAAGGAGGCTGCCGTGTGGCCGCCATCGTGCATGCTGATGCTGGCGCAACCGATCATATATTCATATTGACGCGCCATCATATATTTGGCCAAGCCCGCCCATAACAAGGTAATGGTGCCGCCATTGCGATAGTCTGCATGCACGCAGGCGCGGCCGACTTCCACCGTACGGTCAGCCAAAGGGGCGAGGCGACTTAAGTCGAATTCGCCAGCGGAGTAATATCCCCCCGCTAACATTGCCTGCATCGGATTTAAAATACGGTAAGTGCCAACCACTTGTTGGGTGGCGTCGTCGCGCACCAAGAGATGATCACAAAAAGCATCAAAGCCATCGACGTCTAAGCCATGATGGCCTTTAATTTGCGCGCCCATTTCTTCGGCAAATACTTGATAACGTAGTCGTTGCGCCTCCCTGACTTCCTCCGCATTGGTCGCGAGTGCGACGCTCAAACTGCTGGCCGGCTTGCGTTCTGGATTGGCTAGCGATGGCCGTTCAGGCGTGTATATGCCTTGTTCTGGTAGAGCGTGTTCTAACATCAGCAACTCCTTGATTGAAGGTTAGCGAGATATTAGGAGGGGACCGTGAACGATTGGTGACGGTAGTGTGACAGTTACGTGACGCTGATGGCGGGGGCGAGCGGACAAAATAAAAGAGCAGCCATCGGCTGCTCTCGCATGACAATTTTTGCTTAATGCGAGACGCGCGAGGTGCCACCGCTTTCGACGATACGCACGCGTTCACCAGCAGCGAATTGCTCATCGGCTTCTTGCACAATCGCTACCAAACCACCGCCGTCTAATTTAACGGTGATTTCGTAGGCGTTTTTACGGGTCGCGACTTCTTCCGCCGCTGAACCGGCAAGCCCACCTGCGACGGCGCCGATCACAGCTGCAATCGCACTGCCTCTGCCGCCACCCACTGTGCTACCCGCAATGCCGCCAATGGCACCGCCAGCAATGGTGCCGACCGGGGATTTAGTGCCTTCGAGTTTTACCGAACGCACACTCTCAACCACGCCCGTTTTCACGGTTTGCGCTTTGCGTGCTTCGTCGCGCGAATAAACGCCGCCAGAGTTAGAGCTGGCACATGCGCCCAACAGTGCTGTGATCACGGCTACAGCCAGCCATTGCAATACACGTGTTTTCATTCTTATCTCCTTATTTTAGTTAAGCCTATTTAGTTGGCAGGCTGTCGCAGTGCCGGATCCTCTTTCAGTGCATCCTGAACCAAGGCATGACTGTAAATATTTTCAATCTCTGCACGGCTTGGTTGATGATTTTGCCCGCCGCGACTCGCAATTTTGATAGCGCCCATGGTAGAGGCCAAGCGGCCGCATGCACGCCAATCCCAGCCGCGAACAATGCCATACAGCAAGCCAGCACGGTAGGCATCACCACAACCGGTTGGGTCAACCAGTGCTTCTGCTTTAACGCATGGAATTTCATGACGTTGACCGTCGGCATAAATGTGCGAGCCTTCGCCACCCAAGGTGACAATCAGCGCTTTCACTTTTGACGCCAGTTGCGCCAAGCTTAACCCTGTCTTATCTTGGATGACCTGTGACTCGTAATCGTTCACCGCGAGGTAGTCGGCCATTTCAATAAAATGCAGCAGCTCTTCGCCATTAAACATCGGCAAGCCTTGTCCCGGGTCAAACATAAACGGGATGCCCGCTTCGTGACACTCTTTGGCATGCTGGAACATCGCATCACGGCCATCTGGCGCAATAATCGCCAATGCAATGCCTTGCGCGTCATTCACACTGTTGGCATGTGCATATTGCATGGCGCCGGGGTGAAACGCAGTAATTTGGTTGTCATCCATATCCGTGGTGATAAACGCTTGCGCGGTATAAGTGCCGTCCACTGCCTTGATATGCGTTGCATCAATATTGTGCTGGTCTAGCCAGGCGCGATAAGGCGCAAAGTCGTCGCCAACCGTTGCCATGATCTGAGGCTGACCTTCGAGCAGTTGCAGGTTGTAGCCGATATTGCCCGCAGTGCCGCCAAATTCACGCCGCATTTCAGGCACTAAAAACGCCACACTTAGCTTGTGAATTTTGTCTGCCAGAATATGGTTTTTAAACTGGTCTGGAAACACCATGATGGTGTCGTAGGCGAGTGAGCCGCAAATAAGAATTTTCATGAATCAGGGTTGTCTATTAGTAAAGTAAAGCTATTATTGCCGCCAGCCACGCGGCTGGCAAGTGCAACCTGTTGCAAAGCGCTTAGGATTGCTTGATTGCAATATCAATCAGCGTTTTTGCTGCTTTTTTGGCGGATTTGATGGCGCCAGAGCCACGTTTGATCTGCTCGGCCTGCACGGCGCCTTCGAACAAGATAGAGAGCTGTAATGCCAAGCCCTCGGCGTCTTTGATGTTGGCCTCTTGTGCCAATTTAGAGATAAACAGCCGAAACTCGCGAGATTGCTGAGAGGATAGCTGATGAATACGATTTTCTTCGTTGGGAAACTCGGCCGACGCTTTGATGAATGCAATACCGGTGAAAGACGGAGAGGTCACCCACTCTTCGATAAATTCGAACAGTTTCTGTATTTTCTCGTTTGGGCTGCCGCCTAATCCGCCCAGCCTTTCATTCATCCAGTTCTGAAAGTCTTGATGACTTTGTTGCAATACCGCCAAGATCAGTTCTTCTTTGGTTTCAAAGTACTTATAGAGCGTCATTTTGGTGGTGCCAGCGACCGCCACAATAGTATCCACGCCCGTGGAGTTAATGCCACGGGTCTGAAACAGGTCAGTGGAAACCTGAAGAATCTTTTGTTTTAAAGCATTCATAACTTAATTATAGCATCCTATACAAACTTGTATAGTCATCCGGTTTTATCAAAGGATTAAATCCTATTGCTTTAATTTTGATTATCGTGTTAAATATACTATACCGTATAGTATAGTTTTATGGTTAATTAATCACACAAGGAGAAAGTCATGCGTCAAATTCAATCATTGGTGTTAGCAGCATTGATCGCAGCAGCAGGCAGTGCGTTTGCAGCCGAGCCACTTTTCGTGGTCAAGTCAGTTGAGCTGAATCAGCCTGCTGACGTGGTATGGAAAAAAGTGTCGGATTTTGGTGATCTGGGCGCTTGGCATCCAGCCGTAGCAAAAACTGAAATCGTCGCCGGTAAAAACAATCATGCTGGTGCTAAGCGTGTGCTGACATTGCAAGACGGCGGAAAGATTAACGAAACCCTGACCGCATTCAATGCAAAAGCCAAGAGCTACTCTTACAAAATCACCGATGGCGTGCTGCCAGTGAACGAATACGCCTCAACCGTGAGCGTTCATAGCAATGGCGATGGTAAATCAGTGGTCGTTTGGGAAAGTCACTTTTTGCCAAAATCACCGGCAGATGACAAAGCTGCATCAGATACCATCAAAGGTGTTTACGATGGCGGTTTGAATCAATTGAAAACATTGTTTCAATAAAGTGTTGTTTTGATTTGATAAAAAAGGTCGCCACGGGAGTGGCGGCCTTTTTTAATGGCTGTTATTTAGAGTTTGCCATTAGCTTCGGCGTGTAGTTGCATTTCACTTGATCTAACAGCTGATTGACTAATATTTGCTCGTCACGGTTGGTCGTGACATGGCCGTTAATGACGTTTTCGACATACACGCTTTTTAATCGCTCCGGCAGTTGAATCGCCTCAATTAAGCGGCAATCACCGTGTTTCATGGTTTCAAGGCGACTGTAAATGGCTGCGGTCTCGGTCGGGCTTGCCTCTTGCGACAACGGGTGCGGTGGCGGTGGCGGGGCCTCGCTAACTTGGGTTGCCGTGGGGGTGACTTGCATGTGCCAATAATAACCCCCAATCGCGCCGCTAAATAATGCGGCCAAGACTACGCTGTAGTTGCGAATGGCTAACCAGTTGATTTCGCGTTTTGTTTGTTCATCAATCAACGCTTGCGCGGCTTGTTTGGCATGTTGCAACGCGCTGGAATGCGGGTGTTGCAGTTTTTCTTGGCAGGCACTCAGCGCCATAAAATAGAGCTGATTTGCTAACATATCGGGCAGTCTTGCCCCGGCCAGTTGCGCCTGCGTCGTGAGATAGGTTTGCAATCGATTGGGCGGCGTGCTCACTGCGCTCGTATGCAATGGATGCTGCGCGAAGGGACTGGACAACAAATCATCCAGCACATTAAACAGCCCCAACAGTTTGTGTGAGGCCTGCTTGCCGGACTTGTCCAGCATGCGTATCAGCCAGTCTGATTGCAACAGGGTATGTAACATGCTGTACTAAAAAGGTTTGACCGTCACCAGAATGACCACGACGGTTAAAATCAGCACGGGGACCTCGTTAAACCAGCGAAACCAGACATGACTGCGACGGTTTTGTTGTGCGCGGAATTGCTTTAACAAGCGGCCGCAATAATGGTGGTAGCCGATTAGTGCGATCACCAGCGCTAGTTTTGCATGCAACCAGCCGCCGCCAATCCCGTAGACAAGCCAAAGCCACAGGCCAAACGCCAGTGCCAACCACATGAGCGGTTGCATAAATCGGTTGAGTTTGTGCGCCATTAACAGCAATCTGGCTTGGGCTTGCGGGTCGGTTTCCATGGCTAGGTTGACATAAATGCGAGGCAAATAAAACAAGCCGGCAAACCAACTGGTGACAAAAATAATGTGTAAGGCTTTAATCCAAAGCATTTAGCTGGCTTTCTGGTCGAGCAGTTGACGGAGCGCGGTGAAATTGAGTTCACCGATGGTTTTTTGCAGGCGATTGCCCTGCGCGTCAAAAATAAAAGTGGTGGGTGTCAGGTTGACCTCACCGAAGGCTTTGACCATTTCCCCATAGCCGTCATGCATGACCTTAAAAGGCAATGCTTTCTCTTGGGTGTAGTTAGCTACTTGCGCGGGCGGGTCGTATGGCATGGCCACTGCAATCACCACTAGGTTTTTATCTTTGTATTGCTGGTAGGTGTTGATCAGATCCGGCATCTCTTTGATGCAGCCGGGGCAATCTGTTGCCCAGAAATTGACCAAGACGGTCTTGCCACGCAAAGATTGCATACTGATTTTTTCGCCAGTCAGCGTGGTAAACGTGACATCGGGCGCTTGTGGCTTTTGCATGACAGCAATCGCTAAACCAGCAAATAATGCCAATGCAACCACCGGCACAACCCATTTTTTTAACTTAGATTTAAATGTAGACATCTGAAAACCTGATTAGACAAAAACCCTAGCCGGAGTACCGTGTTTGTGCAGAATACGGCATGGTATAATTAGCTTTTGTTTTTGATAAATTATCAATGAACGCACCTGTCAACGCAGATTTGTTAAAGCGTAATTCTACTCCTCTCACGCGGTTACGCGAAATCCCGTACAACTACACCTCTTTTTCTGACCGTGAAATCGTGATTCGGTTTCTGGGCGAAGAAGTCTGGGACATCTTGAATATCCTGCGCGCAGAGCGCAAGACTGGCCGCAGCGCACGCATGCTGTTTGAGGTATTGGGTGATTTGTGGGTGGTCTCGCGCAACCCTTACCTGCAGGACGATCTGCTAGAAAATCCTAAGCGCCGCAAAGCCTTGATCGAGGCGCTGTATCACCGCATCGCTGCGATTAACGAGCGTAGTGGTGGCAACGATAAAGTGCAAAAGCTGGTGGCCGCGGCGACCAAAGCCATTGAAAAGTTTGCGGATGATTTTAAGCAGACTGCCGAGTTGCGTAAAAAAGCGCTGGCTAAACTGACCAAATTTACCCGTAAGGATAATGTTCAGTTTGATGGTCTGGCGAGAGTGTCCCATGTGACAGACGCCACAGACTGGCGTGTGGAGTATCCATTCGTCGTCGTGAACCCAGATACAGAGGCCGAAATCTCTTATTTGGTACGCGCTTGTATCGAATTGGGATTAACCATTATTCCGCGTGGCGGTGGCACGGGGTATACCGGCGGTGCCGTTCCTTTGACGCCGCTATCAGCCGTCATCAATACCGAAAAGCTAGACCAGCACAGTGGTGTGCAGATGCGTACTTTACCTGGCGTGTCGCGCCAAGTCGCAACGATTGAGTGTGGCGCCGGTGTGGTAACACGTCGTGCCATGGAAGCGGCGACTGAGGCAGGGCTGGAATTCGCTTGCGATCCGACCTCTGCTGATGCTTGCTGTATTGGCGGTAACGTCGCCATGAACGCCGGTGGTAAAAAAGCCGTGTTGTGGGGCACTGCGCTGGATAACCTCGCCTCGTGGCGGATGGTGACGCCAGATGCCACTTGGTTGGAGGTGGAACGCCTCGACCATAATCTGGGCAAGATCCACGATATTGAACTGGCGCGTTTTAAGATCAGCCGCTACGACATTGATCATAAAAATCTGTTGTCCGAGCCAGAAATTCTTGAGATTCCGGGGCCGAGTTTTCGTAAAGTAGGCTTGGGTAAAGACGTGACAGATAAATTTTTGTCTGGTCTGCCTGGCATTCAAAAAGAAGGTTGCGATGGTTTAATTACCTCTGCTACTTTTATTTTGCACCGCATGCCTAAGCACGTGCGCACCATTGCGCTTGAATTTTTTGGCAACGTGTCCAACGCCGTGCCTGCAATTGTAGAAATCAAAGACCATCTCGATGCGACCGCCAAGCACACGCCGGCAGTGATCATGGCAGGCTTGGAGCACATGGATGAGCGCTACATTAAAGCGGTCGGCTATGCGACCAAGGCTGCGCGTCAGCAGCGCCCAAAAATGGTGTTGTTGTGCGATATTGCCTCTGACGATGAGAACGCGGTAGGCGAAGTGGCTTCAGCGGTCGTTCGTATGTGTAACGCCCGCGATGGTGAGGGCTTTATCGCCGTTTCTGCAGAAGCGCGTAAAAAATTCTGGTTAGATCGTTCACGTACTGCCGCCATTGCCCGCCACACCAATGCCTTCAAAATCAATGAGGATGTGGTGATTCCATTGCCACGCCTCGGTGAATACTCTGATGGCATCGAGCGCATCAATATTGAGTTGTCGATTCAAAACAAATTACGTTTAGTCGATGTACTTGAAACGTTTATGCAGGGCGATTTGCCCTTGCAGCCGGATGAAGACGGCAATGCCGATCCAGAAGCAGTGAAGTCTAAACAAAATATCGCTTTGCAATTGTTGCGCGACTTGCGCGCAAAATGGCGCATGATTTTGAACACACTGGACGAGCCTGTCAGTGTGCTCGGTGAGTTTGGTAAGCCTTATGCGCAGTATGAGAATGTGTTCCGTGCCGTGCAATCTTACGATTTGCGCGTGTCATGGAAGCGTGAACTCAAGCGGCCGATGGCGGATATTTTTGTCGGTCGTGAGTTTCAGAAGATTCTCGACAAATTAGACGAGATCCAAAAGACGGTATTGAAGAGCCGCGTGTTTATTGCGTTGCATATGCACGCTGGTGATGGCAACGTCCACACCAACATCCCGGTGAATTCCGACGATTATGGCATGATGCAAGACGCGCATGCTGCGGTCGAACGTGTGATGCATTTGGCGCGTAGTCTCAATGGCGTGATTTCTGGTGAGCACGGTATTGGTATCACCAAAATGGCATTCTTGGACCAAGCCACGATCGATACCTTTGCCACCTATAAAAATAAAGTCGACCCGAACGGTCACTTTAACAAAGGTAAGCTGATGATGGGCTCCGGCCTTGAGAACGCTTACACGCCAAGCTTTGGGTTGTTGGAGCAAGAATCCATCATCATGGAGCAATCTGCAATCGGTGAGATTGCCGATGATATTTCTGACTGCTTACGTTGTGGTAAGTGTAAGCCGGTGTGCTCTACCCATGTGCCACGCGCAAACTTGCTTTACTCTCCGCGCAACAAAATTTTGGGGACCTCATTGCTGATTGAGGCCTTCTTGTACGAAGAGCAAACGCGGCGTGGCATTTCACTCAAGCATTTTGACGAGTTTAACGATGTTGCTGACCATTGTACGGTTTGCCACCGTTGTGAAAAACCCTGCCCGGTTAATATCGACTTTGGTGATGTGTCGGTCAAAATGCGCAATTTCCTGCGCGAACAGGGCAAGAAGAAATTCAATCCCGGCACGGCAGCAGGCATGTTGTATCTGAATGCTAAAGATCCAGCCACCATCAAGTTTTTGCGCGCCACCATGATCGGCTTCGGTTACAAAGCGATTAATTTTGCCAACAGTCTGGCAAAGAAATTTGGATTGCTGAAAGACAAAAAGGCACCGCCAGCCACGGTTGGTAAGGCTGAGATCAAGGCGCAGGTGATTCATTTCATCAACCGCCCGATGCCGAAGAAAATGCAATCCAAAACTTCGCGTGCGATGCTGGGGGTGGAAGACGACACCATGATTCCGGTAATTCGTAATCCACAAAAAGTAACCGAGGACTCTGAAGCGGTATTCTACTTTCCGGGTTGTGGCTCTGAGCGCTTGTTCTCGAATGTAGGCTTGGCCACGCAAGCGATGTTGTATGAAGTCGGCGCCATTACCGTGTTGCCACCAGGCTACCTATGCTGTGGTTATCCGCAAACAGCGTCTGGCAATCACGACAAAGGCCAAGAAATTACCGCGGATAACCGGGTGTTGTTCCATCGCGTTGCAAACACGCTGAATTATTTGGATATCAAAACAGTGATTGTTTCTTGCGGTACCTGCATGGATCAATTGCAAAAGTACGAGTTTGAGAAAATATTCCCAGGCTGCCGTCTGCTCGATATTCACGAATATCTGATGGAAAAAGACATGCGGCTACAAGGGGTCACTGGCACGCGTTATATGTACCATGATCCTTGCCATTCGCCGATGAAGACTTACAAACCATTAGAAGTCACCAACAAGCTGATGGGATCTGACGTTGCGTTAAATGACCGTTGTTGTGGTGAGTCTGGTACGTTCGCCGCTGCGCGTCCTGATATTGCCACGCAGGTGAAATTCCGCAAGCAAGAAGAGCTTGAAAAAGGCATGGAGAAAATGGGCTTGACCGTGGGCGCACCAGAGCAATCGGTGAAGATCCTGACCTCTTGCCCAAGCTGCCTGCAAGGATTGTCACGTTATGGGGACGACACCGGAATTGAAGCCGATTATATTGTGGTAGAAATGGCGAAGCATATTCTGGGTGAAAACTGGATGCAAGATTACATTCAGAAAGCCAATAACGGCGGGATTGAAAAAGTACTGCTGTAAAACATACAAACCCCGCGAGAGCGGGGTTTGTGTTGGTACGCGACGCTCTGGTTTATTTTTGGCGAGCTTTGAGCGTGACATAAACGCCCGCCCAAGTCATCACCAAAAAAATAATCGCAATGACGATAAAACTCATCAAACCATAATCCGTAGAAAACAAATCAATCAAAATTTTCATCAGGGTTCCTCCTGTAAGTGCGTCATTTAATAAGTATTGAATGTGAGGATAATTTTGAACCCGATTTGTGAGGTGGTTTTTGATGTAACGCAAAAGTGATGCACGCAATCATCGCTTAAATCAAGCCAAGCGCGCACGATGTAAGACTGTTAGGAAATAACGCATGAATATTTACCCACTACTGAAGCCTTTGCTGTTTCAACTCGAAGCAGAACATGCGCACGATGTGACGTTGCAGTCACTCAAGCGCGCCGAACAATGGGGCTTACTGCAATTGCTCGGCAGCCGTTTGCCAGATCAACCCACTCAAGTCATGGGCCTGACGTTTCCTAACCCAGTGGGATTGGCAGCGGGCTTAGATAAGAACGCTGCGGTGATTGATGGCATGGCAGCACTCGGCTTTGGTTTTATTGAGGTGGGGACCGTCACGCCGCGTGCACAACCTGGCAACCCTAAACCGCGCTTATTTCGTGTGCCAGAGGCAGAGGGCATTATTAATCGCTTTGGCTTTAATAACTTGGGGCTGGATCAATTGATCCAAAACGTGAAAGCGGCCAAGTTCAAAGGCATTCTAGGCATTAATATTGGTAAAAACTTTGATACGCCGAATGAACGGGCTGCCGAGGATTATCTGATTTGCATGCGTAAAGCGTATAGCCACGCCAGTTATATCACGGTCAATATCTCTTCACCGAATACCAAAAACCTGCGCGCCCTGCAAGAAAAAGACGCGCTGGGCCAGTTGTTGGCAACCCTTAAAGCGGAGCAAAAAATCTTGTCGCAGGTGCATGGTAAATATGTGCCGGTGGCATTGAAAATTGCCCCCGATTTGACCACCGAACAAGTGCAGGAAATCGCCGAGTTGCTGATGCAGCATGGCATGGATGGCGTGATTGCCACCAATACCACGCTGGCGCGTGATGCGGTAGCGGGTCTGCCCCATGCTGAGGAAGCGGGTGGGCTATCTGGCGCGCCGGTCAAAGCCGGGTCAACCCGTGTCATTCAAACGCTGGCGGCTTCGCTCCAGGGCAGCTTACCGATTATCGGTGTCGGCGGTATTTTAAATGGCGAGGATGCCAAAGAGAAAATGGCGGCAGGCGCCAGCTTGGTGCAACTGTACAGCGGGCTGATATATAAAGGCCCGCAGCTCATTACGGACTGTCGCAAAGCGCTAATGTAATGGCGCTGCCTATTTTATATTCCTATCGTCGCTGTCCGTATGCCATGCGTGCCCGCATGGCCTTATGGGCAGCGCAGATATCGGTCGAAGTGCGCGAAGTCTCCTTGCGTGATAAGCCAGCCCATTTATTACAGATTTCGCCGAAAGGCACGGTGCCGGTTTTGCAACTGCCAGACGGTAAGGTGTTGGAGCAAAGCCTAGATATTATGCAATGGGCCCTTGCGCAGAGCGATGCTCAAGGCTGGCTGAATGCGGACCCGCAGGCCGTGAATCATCTGATTCACAGCAACGATGGCGCATTTAAAAAGGCGCTCGACCGCTACAAATATCCAGAGCGTTACCCCGAGCATTCGCAACAGTTTTACCGTGAACAGGGGGAGCAGTTTTTACAAACGTTAGAAACCGCTTTGCAGCAACATGCCTATCTGTTGGGGGGATCTGCCAGTTTGGTCGATGTTGCGATTTTTCCGTTTATCAGGCAATTTGCCGCGGTGGATGCCGATTGGTTTGCAACTGGCCCCTATCCGCAACTCAGCGCATGGTTAGCGGGCTGGTTAGAAAGTCCGTTGTTCGTCGAGGTGATGCAGAAGTTTCCTGCCTTCAAGGCCTAAGCCCTGAATCCAAACCTAGCCGTTATATGGCCGAAAAAGAGAATACAATAAAACTAAAGCGTGAGCCGCGCATTCGTTTTCAAATCAACGCTAACCTAGCTTGCTTGTGGTGTGTGAGCAGATGAAATCGCTAGGCCAGTCACCCCGGTTAGGATTCATTTTTTTGCGCGTTTAACTCAAACTTCTCATACGCGTTGATAATCTTTTGTACCAACGGATGTCGAACGACATCCTGTGACAGAAAGTGCGTGAAGGCTATGCCTTTCACGTCTTTGAGAATCTTCTGCGCCTCTACTAGGCCGCTTTTCTGGTGACGCTGTAAGTCAATCTGTGTCACGTCGCCTGTGATCACCGCTTTGGTGCCAAAGCCGATACGAGTTAAAAACATTTTCATTTGTTCAGGTGTTGTATTTTGCGCTTCATCTAGAATAATAAAGCTTTGGTTCAGCGTGCGGCCGCGCATGTAAGCAAGCGGCGCGACTTCAATCGCTCCTCGTTCAAACATTTTATTCACGGTATCGTAGCCCGCCAAGTCATATAGCGCGTCATACAAAGGGCGCAGGTAGGGATCCACTTTCTGATTCAAGTCGCCAGGTAAAAAGCCTAGACGTTCACCGGCCTCTACCGCCGGTCGGACCAATACAATTCTTTTCACCCGATCACGCGTCATGGCATCTACCGCACTGGCGACGGCGAGATAGGTTTTGCCGGTGCCTGCTGGGCCGATACCAAACGTAATATCGTGGTCTTGAATTTGCTGCAAATAGCTGACCTGACGGGGTGTGCGGCCATGCAGGTCGCCGCGCCGCGTCATCAATGCCGGCATGTGGCTACTGGCGACTTGCTCGGGTTTGAGTTTGTCGATTTCTACTAACCCTAGCTGGATATCTTCCAGCTCGATTGGTTTTTTTGCGCGCCCATAGAAATTCTCTAGCAATTGTGCGCCCAGCCGCATATTACTTTGTGTGCCGCTTAAGTGAAATGTGTTGCCACGACGGTTGATGTCAATATCGAGCCCATTGGCTAATTGGCGGATGTTTTCATCGAGTGGGCCACATAAGTTAGCCAGCATCAGATTGTCTTCGGGCGTTAGGGTAATTTCCATGCTTCATTCACAATTTCGCCAACCAGGCGTTTGGGGTTATAGACATCGGTGATCTTGACTTCGACCATGTGATGGATAAAACGTGCGTCGGCTGCAATATCTACTACGCGGCCATTGTCGGTTTTGCCCGCTAACAGGCCTGGGTCTTTCCAAGAAGGCCCATCAATCAGCACGCGTTGCACCGTGCCTAACATGGCGCGGCTGATCGCATCGCCATTGGCTTCGTTTTCAGTTTGCAGCTGCTTCAGCCATGCGGCTTTTTCGCTGGTAGGCGTCTCGTCTGGCAGATAGCTGGCCGGGGTGCCCGGCCGCGGACTGTATAAAAAGCTGAAGCTGTAATCAAAGCCAACGTCGCGCATCAGTTTGAGTGTGGCTTGAAAGTCTTTTTCCGTCTCGCCAGGGAAGCCCACGATGATGTCGCTCGTGATGGTCAGCGCCGGATTGGCTGCTTTGAGTTTGCGAATCAGACCTTTGTACTGCAGCGTCGTATAGTTACGTTTCATCGCCATCAGAATACGATCGCTGCCGGCTTGCACCGGCAGGTGCAATTGATTGGCCAGTTTGGGCACCGTCGCATGGCAGGCAATCAGACGCTCACTCATTTCGTTCGGGTGGCTGGTGGTATAACGAATACGCTCAATTTGTGGAATCTCAGCAATGGTCTCAATTAGTAAGGCCAAGTCTGCCTCAATGCCTTGATATTGCACACGGTAGGCGTTCACGTTTTGTCCAAGCAAGGTGAGTTCTTTGACGCCTTGCTCCGCCAGTTGTATGGCCTCAGTCAGCACATCTTCAAACGGGCGCGAAAACTCTTCGCCTCGCGTGTAAGGCACCACGCAAAAACTACAATATTTACTGCAGCCTTCCATGATGCTTAAAAAGGCAGTGGCGCCTTCAATGCGTGGCGGCGGCAAATGGTCAAATTTTTCAATTTCAGGGAAGGTGATGTCGACCTGCGGTTTGTTTTCAGTGCGCTTGGCTTGGATCAGTGCGGGCAGGCGGTGCAAGGTTTGCGGTCCAAACACTACGTCCACATATGGGGCACGTTTGATAATCGCATCGCCTTCTTGGCTGGCGACGCAACCGCCGACGCCAATCACTAGATTGGGGTTTTTTTGTTTGAGCGGAATCATGCGACCAAGGTGGCTGAATACTTTTTCTTCGGCTTTTTCACGCACCGAGCAGGTGTTGAGCAGGATCACATCCGCTTCTTCCATGTTGTCGGTCTGGGTCATCCCATCATGTTCGCGCATGAGATCCACCATGCGTGAGGCATCGTACTCGTTCATCTGGCAACCAAACGACTTGATGAATATTTTTTTTCCGCTGTCCTGCTTCATGAAAGGCTAAATTTCTCACAAAAACAGTATTTTAGCGTATTTGCAGGTGAAACCCTAGGTCACATTCAATCCCCGGTCACCGAGGCTCTGCGGTAAAATAAGCTTTTTTATACAAGCCTAGTTTCATGCAAGCCTTACCGATTTTTTTTAATATTGCGCAACGACCTTGTATTGTGATCGGCGGGGGCGATGTTGCCACACGTAAGGTGCTGATGTTGCGCAAGGCACAGGGTCAGATTACTGTTATTTCTCCTGCGTTGTGCGATGAGTTGCGTGTGCTGGCTGAGCAAGGGGAGATCGCGTACGTACCGGCTGAGTTTCACGCTGAGCAGTTGACCAGTGCTTGTTTAGTCATTGCAGCCACCGATGATGAGTCGGTGAATGAGGCCGTTTCTATTGCCGCTAAACGCCTGAATATCCCGGTGAATGTGGTTGATGCGCCAGCCTTATGCACCTTTACCATGGGGTCTATTATTGACCGCAGTCCAATCGTGATCGCGATTTCTAGTGAGGGCAATGCGCCGGTGCTGGCGCGGCACATTCGCAGCAAGATTGAAACCATGTTGCCTGCGGCGTATGGCCGAATCGCGAATATTGCGGGTGAGTTTCGTGAGCAAGTGAAAGCCAAGTTTACCAATATGCCCGCACGGCGCCGTTTTTGGGAGGATGTCCTCAATGGGCCGTTGGTCGAGCGGGTATTGTCCGGCCAAGAGCACGCGGCGCGCGAGCTGCTAGCGTCATTATTGCAACAAACGGAAGATGCGCCCACCCGCGGTGAAGTCTATCTAGTGGGTGGTGGGCCGGGGGATCCCGATTTGCTCACCTTTAGGGCGTTGCGCTTGATGCAGCAATGCGATGTTTGCGTCTATGACAAATTAGTCAGTAAAGAGGTGATGGAGCTGGTGCGGCGCGATGCCGAGTTGGTGTTTGTGGGTAAATCACGCGACCAGCATACGTTGCCGCAAGAAGAAATTAACCAATTGCTGGCGCGGCTCGCGCTTGAGGGCAAGCGTGTCTTGCGCTTAAAAGGCGGCGACCCGTTTATTTTTGGTCGCGGTGGTGAAGAGATTGAAACCCTGATGCAGCATGGCGTGCCATTTCAAGTCGTGCCCGGAATTACGGCAGCCAATGGCGTCTCCACTTATGCGGGGATTCCCCTAACGCACCGAGATTATGCACAAGCCTGCTTGTTTATTACCGGGCATTTGAAAGATGGCACGGTAGATCTCGACTGGCAAGCGATGGCACGGCCGAATCAAACCGTGGTTATTTATATGGGCTTGGTGGGCTTGGCGCAAATTTGCAGCAATCTGATCGCGCAAGGCGTGTCGCCCGACATGCCTGCTGCGGTGATTCAGCAGGGGACAACACAAAAGCAGCGGGTGGTGGAATCTACCCTGCAACACTTAGCGGCCGAAGTGGCTGCTGCTGGCTTGAAACCGCCTAGCCTTACAATTATTGGAGAGGTCGTGAAGTTGCGCGCGCGACTTAACTGGTTTACGCCAGCGGAATAGTCAATGCAGCGCCTGCGTGCGGGTATCAAGCATTGGGCAAAATCGGCAGCGAGAGCCTGGCTTCCAGCCCGCCCTCCGGCCGATTGAGTAAGGCGAGTTGCCCGCTATGTAAGGTGGCAATCCGGTTGCAAATGGCCAGTCCGAGGCCACTGCCGCCTTCATATTTGTTGCGGGCGCTATCCATGCGCTCGAATGGGCGCAATAAGCGCTCGGCATGTTCAGGGGGGATGCCAGGGCCGTTGTCGAGCACACTAATCACGATTTTGTCGGCCATCACTTGGCTGCGCACTTCTACTTTTCCTTTGCCGTAGTTGTAGGCATTGCCGACGAGGTTGTCCAACAAACGCTGCATGGCAAGCGGGCGGATCGGAATAAAATACTTCGGACCCAATGAGACTTTCAGTTCGCGGCCCGCACGGCGCTGGCGTTCTGCCAAGGCGTGCAGCAAATCATTGATGTCCATCATGCGGGTCGGTTCCCCCTCCACCCCACGCACAAAGTCTAAAAACTGGTGAATGATATTATCCATATCAGAAATATCTTCAATCATGCCGTGTTTCATGTAGTCCGCTTCTTGCGGCAGCATTTCAACCGCCAGCCGCAAGCGCGCCAAAGGCGTCCGAATGTCGTGCGATACGCCAGCCAGCAATAGTGTGCGCTCTGCATCCAGCCTGGCCAAAGACTCAGCCATTTCATTAAAAGTGTGCGTCACTTCGCGGAGTTCTTCTACGCTGTCTTCGGGTAATTTGGGCGCGGGTTCACCGTTACGCAAGCGCTCGGCGGCATGCACCAGCATGGTCAGCGGTCGGTTGATTCTCGCGGTCAACAGGTAGCCGCCAATCAGTGACAATAGCCCGACTACCGCTGCCCAGCCTAGCCAGTGCCATGGAAAAGGGCGGTCGACCTGAATTTTAGGGATCACCACCCAGAAATCATCTTGTCCAACGTTAAAGCTAATCCAAAGACCAGGAATATCGTAGTGATTGACTGTGATAATGGTCTCTTCGCCTAAGCGCTCACGGATTTTTTGCGCGACCAAATTGATGAACGGATCCAGCGGGAGTGGTTCAATATCTTCTAAAAAGTCTGCGGCATACACACGTACGCCTTCGCGTCCGGAGAGCTCAGACAATAGGGCGAGTCTGCGGTTTTCGTGGGAGGCGATTAAAGATGCACGCGTGTAATTCACAATGGTCACTGCTTGCAAAGCTGCCGCAGTCGCTCTTGGTTCACGATCGAAGTAATCAAAGATTTTGAGCGAAGCATAGATACTGACCGCCAATAAAATGGCGATCAGTAACATGATGCGAGAGAGCAGTCTGCGAGGCAGTAAGCGCACGGGTGTGACTTCAGGCGGGCCGCTTATTGCGGTGCTTCACCGTCTGGAATAAAGACATAACCAAAGCCCCACATGGTTTGCAAATAGCGAGGATGCGCAGGGTCAGGCTCGATGATGCGGCGTAGGCGTGACACTTGCACATCGATGCTTCGATCGAACACATCCAGCTCACGCCCTCGCGCTAGCTGCATCAGGCGATCGCGCGACAAAGGTTGACGTGGGTGCTCAGTGAACACTTTGAGCAGTGTAAATTCGCCGCTGGTAATGGTGATGGGTACACCATTCTTGGT
The DNA here is from genome assembly GCF_006363955.1 of Methylophilus medardicus. Taxonomy (GTDB): domain Bacteria; phylum Pseudomonadota; class Gammaproteobacteria; order Burkholderiales; family Methylophilaceae; genus Methylophilus; species Methylophilus medardensis. The sequence continues at coordinate 2,016,774 of NZ_CP040948.1, read as the reverse complement.
GAGGCTGCGTGTGTTGATATCGAACACGAACTCGCCAAATTGGAAAGAGGCATTTTTTTCTTCGACCACCTGTTTTGGGGTGATTTCGTGGCGGCGTAATACTGCATTGATCCGGGCCAGTAACTCACGCGGGTTGAACGGCTTGGGCAGATAGTCGTCGGCGCCCATCTCCAGACCAACGATACGATCCACTTCATCTCCACGCGCGGTCAGCATGATGATAGGGGTTACATGATTGGCGCCGCGTAGCCTACGGCAAATGGCAAGGCCATCTTCGCCGGGCAACATCAGGTCGAGAATTAACAGGTCAAAGCTCTCTGCTGCCATGGCTTTGTCGAGCTCTCTACCATCGGAAACGGATTTGATATTGAAGCCTTGTTCTGTCAGGTAGCGCTGTAAAAGTTCGCGCATCCGCAAATCATCATCTACCATCAATATTTTTTTTAACTGTTCTGCCATTACGTACCTTTTTACACAGAAGCGGGCGTGTCTGTTAACGCGCTTGGTCTCCAACAGGATGACCTGACAATGGACATTAAAACGGCTTAGCCGTAAAACTTATCTTTATTATTATACTCCAAGCCGTATGCCGCAAGAAATGGGCATGGTTACAACTTGGTTACAAATAGCGTGAATGATGAAACATTGCATTTACAATCGTGAGGCAAGATAGCCCCCTGAAAATGGTAGCGATGGTCATGAAACAAGCTATTTTTTGTTAAATCTGTTGATGCCTTGACCATGGTTGCGTTATGTTTGTCAGCCTGATTTTAAAGTCAGGCGATATCTGTGATGTTTATTTTCTTGGTTTTACTTTGAATAGATGGTTTAAACGCTATGAGTGAAACAGGAACGAAGGTATTACGTTTGGATGTGGATGTGTAGAGCGAACAAACATTTGAAAGAGGTTTTTTTGCTAACAACGACCATGTTGCTGGCGGTGCCTGCTTTTGCTGATCTAAAGATGCCAATTCGGCTATCTGACAATCGCATGGTGGAGAATGATGATGTCGGCCTGTCTAAAACCCTAGAACACAACTTCAGCCCAGAAGACCGCGCCCGTTTGCGTAAAGCCCTTTCAGATTACGCCCGTAACACCGATCCTGACCACCAAGCCATGATGCAAAAACGCAAGGCGATGCATGACAGCATTTCGCAGCGTTTTAATGAATGTAACCGCGACAACGATGAGTCGTTGGACCGCGAAGAGGCTACCTTGTGCCTGCCACAAGTCGCGCGACATTTTTCTTATGTTGATCTCGATGGCAATGGGGTGATTACTTTGGATGAGCTTGAAAATGCCTATGCCAAGATGGTCGAGCGGCAGCGTGAAGCCGAGGCTAAGACCCAAGCGCAAGCATCAATCATGAACGAATCGGACGCGGATGCAAAAGCCAGAAGCAAACCTAAATCGCCAAATTCAGTTATTCCAGCCAACAGTCCTCTCAATGCCACTGGCAAAGATGTTTCAGTGATCCGTAAACGCCCCAGCTAACGCTTAGCCAACATGCCCTCCAGCATTCCATTTTCCGTGCATGCGGGTTTGCCGCACCCCCTTGTTTTGACGCTGACCGTGTGATTCCAGAGATGGATATCAGTCAATTATCGTTTGTCTGGTATCGAGGCTTACAGGCCATCTCGGCGGCGGATTGGCAAGCCTTGGCAGGCGCACATCCCATGCTCGATTACCATTTTCTACGCGCATTTGAGTTGTCTGCAGCGGTAGATCATCAAACCGGTTGGACGCCCTATCACCTTGCGGTGTTCGAGGGTGCGCAATTAGTCGCCGCGGCCCCTTGTTATTTAAAAACGCATTCTTACGGCGAATATGTTTTCGATTGGTCATGGGCGGAAGCTTACGAACAGGCGGGTGGCCAATATTATCCCAAGCTGATTTCCGCCATTCCGTTTTCGCCAGTGACAGGCCCGCGTTTACTTATTCATCCTGATTACACCGCGCCGCAGGCGTTGGCGATAGCCATGGTGTCGCAAATGCGGGCGTTATGCCAAAGCCATGGTTTTTCTGGCTTGCATGTGTTGTTCCCAGATGCGTCGTCGGCGAATGCTTGCGCAGAGACTGAGGGATTGCGTCGCACGGGTGTGCAGTTTCGTTGGGAAAACCTGTCCTATGTCGATTGGGAGGCGTTTCTTGCGGTGCTCAGTCGCGACAAGCGCAAGAAGATTCGCCAGGAGCGCAACAAAGTGCAGCAGCAGGGGGTGCAATGCCGCGTCATGACGGGACACACCGTGTCGCCGGAAGCCTTGGCTTTGTTTTATCAGTGCTATTGCAACACCTATCACCGGCATGGCAGTTCACCCTATCTACCGCTCACATTTTTTGAGCAAGTCGTTCGCGAGATGCCAGATCAGTTTATCTTGTTCATTGCATCCCAGGACGGCGTGGATGTGGCCGCCAGTGTCTGTGTATTAGGCCAAGATACCCTATATGGGCGCTACTGGGGCAGCTTAAGAGACATCTCTTGTTTGCATTTTGAGTTGTGCTATTACCAGCCACAACAGTTTTGTATCGGTCATGGCATCCGCTATTTTGAAGGCGGCGCGCAAGGGGTGCACAAGCTGGCACGCGGCTTTGTGCCTTACACGACCTGTTCTTATCATTGGTTGACTCACCCTGACTTTCATCAAAGTGTGGCCCGTTTTCTCGATCGCGAAGCCGGGACGATGCAAGCATATGTGGATGAACTGGAAGAGCGCAGTCCTTACAAAGTCACCCCCGCTTCAGACTAAGTGATTCTTCTGGATTTACCAGGGAATCTCTTGACCGTCATAGGCAATAAAGTGACCTGATTGATGGGTATCTAGTTGCGCAATCACTTGGCGTAATCCGCGCACACTGGTCTGGGTATCAATCAATCCATTGGGCCCGCCCATCTCTGTGCGTACCCAGCCAGGGTGTAAAGCCGCCACGGTGATATTAGACGGGCGTAAGTCGATGGCGAGACTTTTAACCACCATGTTCAAAGCTGTTTTGCTGCTGCGATAAATATATTCTCCACCACGACCATTGTCAGCAATACTGCCCATTTTGCTGGTCATGGCGATGAATTTGGCGGCATCCGCGCGCTGCAATTGTGGTAAAAAAGCCTCTGCCAAATAATATGTAGAGAGCGTATTCACTTGAAAGGCATGTAACCAGGCCTGCACATCGGTGTTGCCGAACGCGCTGTCTGGATAGGTGCCGGCATTGCTGATCAAAATATCCACGGTGAGCGTGGATAGCACGTTAGCCAATGCACGAATGGCGGACACATCAGCGACCTCTAGCGTCAGTAACTCCACGTTGTCATGCTGGCTGGCCAGATGTCTTAGCGCCGCTGCCTGGTTGAGATCGCGGACCGTGGCATACACCTGATCACCGTTTTCGGCATACTGCTTGACGTATTCCAGCCCAATGCCGCGATTTGCCCCCGTGATCAAGACCGTTTTTGTGTGCATACTTTAGCTCCTGTATTAGTATCCGCAGAATCTGCGATATGATGGAATTTTACGCTGGTTCGCGTGCCAGCGGAGTGACTTTGCAAAGGCAATGAGGTGTTTGAGTTGATGAATGTGCGTAACAATTTTGCAACGGCCTGCGTGTTAGGCGTTTTAATCTGCTTCATGGCTACAGCCATTGCGGGTGGGATGGATATCAGTAAGAAAATCCCATTGAGACCTTCTTTACTCAAGCCCGAAGATGTGGCGGTGATTTACAACGTCAATGATGCGCAGAGCGAAGAGGTCGCAAAGTATTATATGCAAGCGCGACAAGTGCCAGCCGAGAACCTGATTGGTGTGGAATTGCCTAGGCATGCCAAAGACGCGCTGAGCGTGTCGGAGTTTGAATCGTTAAAAGCGCAATTGGATGCCAAGCTGAATCAACAGCAAGTCCTGTTGCTAGTGTGGCGCACCCCCTTCGCCGTGCAATGCAATAGCCTCACCAGTGCCCTGACGCTCGGGCTGGATTTAAATCAATGCCGCAAAACCTGTGATCCGGGCCGCGACAGCCCTTTCTTTAATAGTGGGTCCCTGAGGCCTTGGGCAGACCATCATCTGCGACTCTCAATGTTGTTGCCGATCAGCACTGTTGAATCAACCAAGGCATTAATTGATCGTGGCGTGCTCAGTGAATTCAGCTTAAATGAGGCCGATGGCTATTTCCTTAAAACACGCGATGTGGCGCGCTCCAAACCCCGTGAAGCCTTTTTCCCGCAAGATGGTATGACCATCAAGTCCAAAAAATTAACGCTACATACCTTAAATCAAGAATCAATTGAGAAGCAGACCGCAGTGATGTTTTATTTCACCGGGCAAAAGCAGGTGGACTTCATGTTGACCAACACTTACTTGCCCGGCGCAATTGCCGATCATTTGACCTCTAGCGGCGGGGTTTTAGCCAACTACAATGACCAGATGCCAGCTTCGCGTTGGCTAGATGCCGGGGCTACCGGGAGTTATGGCACGGTTTCCGAACCCTGCAATTACTGGCAGAAATTCCCCAATCCGCAAATCGTGCTTGGGCATTATCTCGCTGGCGAAACCTTAATTGAGGCCTATTGGAAAAGCGTGAAATGGCCGATGCAGGGCCAATTTGTGGGTGAGCCGCTGGCCAAGCCCTATGCCAAAAATGCGCCGCTCACGGCTGAATAACCGCATCGCGCTGGCCTAGTTGACTGTCATCATGCTGTCATTGCTAGCCAGCAGATGTGTCGTATAATCGCCGACATCGGTGTGTTGAGAATAGCTTGTGCAAGATATTCGTTGGAAAGCGTTCTGGAGTCTACTGTTTTGGGCAATGTTTTGCCTGATGGTCGGCTGGTTTAGCAGTGCAGACACTGCATGGTTGCTATTTTCTGTCGGGGCTTTAGCCTACCTGGCCGGCCACTTATACTGGACACATCGCTTATACCAGTGGGCGTTAAAACCTAGCCTAAACTTCATGCCTAATGGCAAAGGTATCTGGGAAGATATCTTTGCTAACCTCTATCATGAGATGCGGCGTCACTCTCGCAGTCAGAGTCAACTCAGCAGCTCGCTGGAGCGATTGCGGCACGCCACCAGTGCTTTGCCGGACGGGGTGGTGGTACTCAATAACCGCAATGAAATCGAGTGGTTCAACGAGCCAGCGATTCAGCGTCTGGGACTCAAACGCCATCACGATGAAAGTCAGCCGATTTATTACTTGGTTAGGCAGGCCGAGTTTGTGCAATATTTGCAGGCGGAGGATTACAGTGAGCCGCTCAAACTTAAATCTTGGCGCAGTCCGGATATCACGCTTGAATTACAGATTATTCCCTTTGCAAGCAAACAGCGCTTGCTGATTTGCCGTGATGTGTCTGCGATTGAAAAAACAGAAGTGATGCGACGTGACTTTATCGCGAATGTGTCGCATGAGTTGCGAACACCACTGACCGTGATTGGTGGTTTTCTTGAAACCATCGGCGATATGCAAGGGGAGATTTCGCCCGATATCCAGCCTTATTTTGACATGATGCAATCACAGACCACGCGTATGCGCCGCATCATTGAAGATCTGCTCACCTTGTCTCGTTTAGAAAATAACGTGACACTCAAAGATGAAGCCGATATCGCCATGCCGGCAATACTGAATTTGCTGCTCAAGGATGCACAGGCCCTAAGTCAGGGGCAGCATACGGTACGTTTGCACCTAGAGACAGAGGTTAACATTCGCGGCAGCTACAACGAGTTGTTGAGCGCATTGAGCAATCTGACCAGCAACGCTGTGCGCTATACCCCGGCAAAAGGCTGTATCGATATTTATTGGCAATTGCGTGGAGAAGAGGCAGTGTTTACGGTGCAAGACACGGGCATTGGTATTGAGTCACACCATCTGCCACGCCTGACTGAGCGTTTTTACCGCGTAGACAGCGGCCGAAGCCGTGATACCGGCGGCACTGGCTTAGGCTTGTCAATTGTGAAACACATTTTGCATCACCATCAGGCGAGCTTGCAGATTGAGAGTGAACCTGGACAAGGTAGTCGGTTCATTATCGTGTTTCCTGCGCAGCGGGTGCTGCCTGCATGAGGCTTTTCGGCTGGCTGGTAATGCTATTACTGCTGGCCGGTTGTAGCACCATGCCTGCGGGTGGATATGTGGATTCACCGAATGGGCGTCCGGTGCCTGTTCGGCAAGACCGCAACACGCTGCATCAGTTGGTTAAAACTGACCTCGATCGGGTGGCGGACATTGAATACAGTGAAAATGTGGCTACCTTGCGTTTGCTCATGCTCAAGCTGTACAAGCGAAATCCGGCCGAGGCGCTCAAGTCTGGGCTCGGGACCCCAGAGCAAATTGCCAGTCATGTCTTTGAAAACTGGGCGGTACACCATTGGCAATTTGAGAGTCTCGGGCGCGCGCAAGAGACCGCTGCGATTACCTTGGCTTTAAATCCGCAATATAGCGGTGATCGAGTGCTGGCCTTGGTGGTGGGCATACAGTCGATGCTGTTTCGAGCGCATGGTCAAAAGTCTGCCTTTTTTATCACGGATAGCATCGAGCCGCAAAACTTGTACAATGCAGCCAGAAACATTGAAATTGCAGTGTGGAAATTAGCCCATGCCAAAAATGCGCAAGGGGAGTTGTTACTGCTCACCAATAGCCAGCCGGGAGAGGTACAAAACCTCAGTTTTGAGCGTGAATTCAGTAAGCTCATCGCGCGCACCGATTTGCTGGCATTAACCTTGGCTGAAAAGTCTCAGCGTTTTATTTCTCGGCTCACGCAAAGCATTACCACGGCCCCTTTTCTACCTTTTAGATAACGTATATTCATGTCCCCCGCACGCACCTTACTGAACGGCCTGACCCCAGCACAATTCATGGCCGAATATTGGCAAAAAAAGCCATTGTTGATCCGTGGCGCCATCCCTGATTTTGAGAGCTTCTTGAGTCCTGAAGCGCTTGCTGGATTAGCGTGTGATGCGGAGGTGCCTGCCCGATTGATCCAATGCGATCCCCAACGCGCGCAGTCTGCGGCGGGTTGGCAAGTCACACAAGGCCCGTTCGACGACGATGATTTTACGCGCTTGCCGGCGAAAGATTGGACATTGCTGGTGCAAGGCATCAATCATGTCTTGCCAGAAGCGCAGGCACTATTGTCACAATTCAACTTCATTCCCACCGCCAGATTAGACGATGTGATGGTGAGCTACGCACCGACGGGCGGGGGCGTGGGGCCGCATATTGATAGTTATGATGTATTTTTGTTGCAAGGGGCTGGTCAACGGCGCTGGCGCATCAGCCAGCAAACGGATTTACGGTTGATAGAGGGTGCTCCGCTGCGCATCCTGTCGCATTTTGTCACTGAACAAGAGTGGGTGCTGGCGCCGGGCGATATGTTGTATCTGCCGCCCAATGTTGCACACTGGGGCATTGCCGAAGATGACGACTGTATGACTTATTCGATTGGCTTCCGCGCACCGGCAGCGAGAGAGTTGGCGATTGAGTTCCTCGATGCTTGTCGTCAGGAAGGCCTGCCTGATGCATTGTATCGTGACCCGGATTTGCTGCCTGTCACAGATGCCGCTGCCATTAGTGAAGACATGGTGAACCATGTCGCCGATATGTTGCGTCAATTACCTTGGCAGCCGACGCAACTCGGGCCGTTCTTAGGGAAATATTTTTCTGAGCCGAAAAACTATGTTGTTTTTTCCCCCAATCGCAAGCTCAGCCTGCAAAAGTTTTCTCAGCGAGTACAGGCGCAAGGGGTGGTCCTAGACTTGCAAACGCAAATGTTGCATTGGCAAGGACAATACTTTATCAATGGTGAGCACGTGACCGCTCCTGCTGAGGCGGCCGCTGTATTGAACGTGTTGGCGAATCATCGGCAACTGGCGCCCGCTTTATGCCAAAACGAAACCATGTCGGTATTGATGCCATGGCTATTAGAAAGCTATCTGTTAGGCTATCTACATTTGGCCGATGAAATAGATTAATTGCATTGATACCAAACAATTTTGAGGGTTTTTTGTCGAAAAAATAGCGGGATGTGGCTAAGACACAAAAAAATCCATGTTTTTTAAGAGATTGTGCGTTCTTTTTTTAATGAATTACTGATACAATTTTTTTACTCGGCTGGTTCTGCTTCAAGGGGATTGTCCGTACATAATTTTTTGCTCATACATACTAAGGAAATAAAGATGACACGTTCTGCATTGTTGGCTGCATTGTTGGCTCTGGCTTTGACTGCTTGTGGTGAAAAACCAGCTGAAGAAGCACCTGCTGTTGAAGCTCCTGCTGCTGAAGCGCCTGCTGAGGCTCCTGCTGCTGAAGCTGCTCCTGCTGAAGCTGCACCAGCTGAAGCTGCTCCTGCTGAAGCTGCTCCTGCTGAAGCTCCAGCTGAAGAAGCTAAGTAATTCAGACTTGAGTAATCTGGATTTAAATAAACCTAGTTTACTTAAAATCTAGTTTTTACTTAGATGTAGAAAAGCCGACGAAAGTCGGCTTTTTTATTTTTGCAGTCTCAATGTAGACCGCAGGCGGCCATGCGATGGGTGATCAAGCTGCCGTTTTGAGTGAAGATAATTCGTTTGCAATGTGACAAATGCGGATGAAGTCATCTGCAATCAGCGAGGCGCCGCCAATCAGACCGCCGTCGACATCTGGCATGCTGAGTAACTGACTAGCATTACTCGGATTCATGCTGCCACCATATAACAAGGTGATGGCTTTCGCTGCTTCGGCATCTAGTAATTCAATATGGCCACGGATAAACGATAAAATCGCCTGCGCATGTTGTGGCGTCGCGGCTTTGCCAGAGCCGATAGCCCACACGGGTTCATAAGCGACAACGCCTTTTGACAGCGCTTGTGTGCCGATGTGTGCAATGACCGGATTCAACTGTCTCACGACCACTAGATCTGTTTCGCCTTGCTCATATTCTTCGAGGGTTTCTCCGATACACAAAATGGGGGTTAGGCCCGCTTGTAAGGCTGCTTCAAAGCGTATCCCGCATGTTTCATCACTGTCGAAGCCTCGCTGCCTGCGCTCTGAGTGGCCAATGATCACATAGCTACAACCAAACTCTTTGAGCATCAGTGGTGAAACTGAGCCAGTGAACGCTCCGCGCTCATGCTGGCTCATGTTTTGTCCGCCCCAGGCAATATGACTGTTTTGCAGGAGCTGCTGGGCTTGGTAAAGATAAGGATGAGGCGGGCACACCGCATAACGCGCTCGATGATGGCGCGTCTGCTGCAACAGGCTTTGCATGAATTGCTGATTGTCTGGCAAATTGCCATGCATCTTGCGATTGGCAACCACCAGCTTTGGGCGATTTGACATCACACCGTTTCCTTTAAGCGTTTTCTTTCTATAATGACGGATATTTTACAGAAAACTTGACCGTATGCCCGCATTAGATTTTTCTTTGCAAATTGCCTCTAATTCGGCTGATTTACCCTCAAACGCGCAGTTTAAACGTTGGGTCCGCGCTGCTTTGCGGGTGGATACCAGCGTGACGATCCGGATTGTTGATGAGGCTGAGGGTCGCCAGTTGAATGCAGACTATCGCGGAAAGGATTACGCAACCAATGTGTTGACCTTTCCACTCACCGAGGTGCCTGTGTTGATGGGAGATATTGTCATTTGTGCGCCGGTGGTCGCTGCAGAGTCAGTGGCGCAACACAAGCCCTTGCTGGCCCACTATGCGCATATGACGGTGCATGGCGTCTTACATTTGCACGGCTATGATCACGAAGTAGATGCGCAAGCTGAATTAATGGAGGCGATGGAAGTAGCGATCTTGCATCGACTCGGCTTTGCCAATCCCTATGCAGAATCATCTTTAACCTGACGTTGCAAATCGCTACAATCATTGAATGGTGCACGCGATCAACAGCCTAATCAAAATCAATGGTGAGACCCTTTCGGCTTTGCCACAGGATTTGTATATCCCCCCAGATGCATTGGAGGTCTATCTGGAGGCATTTGAGGGGCCGCTGGATTTATTGCTCTATCTCATCCGTAAACATAATCTGGATATTCTTGATATTCCCATGGCGGATCTCACCGTGCAGTACATGACGTATGTGGACAAAATGAAGGCGATTAACCTTGAACTCGCCGCCGACTACCTGCTGATGTCTGCCATGCTGATTGAGATCAAGTCCCGCATGCTATTGCCCAAGCCCGCTGCTGTGGAGGAAGAGGACGATCCGCGAGCGGAATTGGTAAGACGATTAATGGAATACGAAGCGATTAAACGCGCGGCGCAGCGCCTCGATGCGATGCCCAAAGTGGGGCAGGAAATTGAAGTGGCCGCAGCATACTTTCAGCCTGTCAGCCAAATGAAGCCGCCAGAAGTGAATTTAGAAGATTTGGTCGAGGCATGGCGCAATGTCCTCAAACGCGCCAAGTTGCATCAACACCATAAACTTGGTCGCGCTGAGCTCTCTGTGCGAGAACACATGAGTTTGTTGTTGCGCCGCTTAAGCAAAACCCCCGTCTTGCGTTTTGATGAGCTGTTTGACGTGGCGAAAGAGGGCATACCAACACTGGTCGTGCATTTTTTGGCCATGCTGGAATTAGCCAAAGAGGGCCTGATTCGGATCACGCAACAAGATGCATTTGGCCCCATTTATGTGCAGGCCAGTCACTCGAGCTAGGCAAACAACAGATGCGCGAACCCGACAATATTGCACAAATGAAAGCCATTTTAGAAGCAGCGCTGTTGACGTCCCCGCAACCTTTGGCGCTGGACGACCTGCTCAAGCTGTTTGCGGGACGGATGGAGCGCGCAACTTTACGCATGTTGCTCGATGAGTTAAAAGCGGATTGGATGGAAAAAACACTGGAGCTGGTGCAGGTCGCGAGTGGCTACCGTTTTCAGGCAAAAGAAGCGTACGGTGAATATTTATCCCGTTTAAACCCAGAGCGGCAGCCCAAATATTCACGCGCAGTGATGGAAACCCTTGCCATCATTGCATACCGACAGCCGGTGACCCGCGGTGATATTGAGCAAATTCGCGGCGTAGCGGTAAACCCGAATGTCATTCGGCAACTGCAAGAGCGTGACTGGATTGATATAGTGGGCCAACGCGAGGTCCCGGGCAGACCCGCTTTGTATGCCACCACAAAACATTTTTTGGATGATTTGAATTTGCGCTCGCTGGCCGAGTTGCCGCCGTTTGAAGCGTTTGCACAAAGCGAAATACCCTTAGAATAAATCTCATGCCAGACAACGTGCTTAAAATCAGAATCAGCCATGGTGCGAATGTTGCGCTCGGTCCGGGCAAAATAGACCTGTTACAACATATCGCGCAGCACGGCTCTATTTCGGCGGCGGCCAAGCAAATGCGCATGTCCTACCGGCGTGCATGGGAGCTGGTCGATGTGATGAATCGCAGTTTTGATCAGCCTTTGGTGGTGAGCACTGCGGGTGGGTCGCACGGTGGCGGGGCGCAAGTCACCGAATTTGGCCATGCGCTGATCATGGCTTACCAGCAGATACTGGAAAAGTCTGCGCTTGCCGCAGCTGCTGAATTACAGCTCATCACACAGCATTTGAAAAGAAATTGATTTTTTGTAGTTATCGTCATGCATGAATGGGTATAACGATGGTAGCATCATGCCAAATGGGTGGCTATGACGAATGGTCAAGAGAGTGATCGCAATGGAAAAGTGGATATGGTTGGGCCTTAGCCTGATCAGCCTCTGCGCGCAGGCTGATGAAAAGAAGGTCAGGATTTTTGCTGCGGCCAGCTTGACCGACGTGATGAATGTGTTGATCAAGCAATACAGTAAGCAAACCGGCGAGCCATTGGTGCCGGTCTATGGCGGATCCGGTACGCTGGCTAAGCAGCTTGAACAGGGGGCGCCTGGGGACTTGTTTATTTCCGCCGATGAAAAATGGATGCAATATTTAAAAGATAAACAACTGGTTCAAGTGGCGTCGATCAAACCTTGGTTGAGCAACCGGCTGGTCATGGTCACCCCGCTGGCAAAGCCGCTGAGCATCCGGGCGGAGCCGAGCACCGATATTCGCCAGCAAGCCCCGGGGTATTGGTGTACTGGGGATACGCTGTCGGTGCCGGTGGGCATCTATGCCAAACAGTCGCTGATGGCCCTCGGTTGGTGGGAAACGCTCAAAGGCAGGTTGGTCAGTACACAAGATGTCAGAGCGACCTTGCGTCTGGTCGAGCGGGATGAGTGTGATGTGGGTATCGTTTATGCGAGCGATGCGCAGTCCTCCAGTCAAGTAAAAGTGGCTGGCGAGTTTCCTGAAAACAGTCATGTGCCTATCGTCTATCCGATGGCGCTGTTGCCTCAGGCCGGGGCGCAAGCAAACGGTTTTTACCGTTATCTACAATCAGCAGAAGCAAAAAAATGGTTGATCTCCTTCGGTTTTAAGCCCGTTTTTGCGGATTCATTGGGTGAATAGGGTGTCGATGCTCTCTGCTGAAGAACTGACCATTGTGCTGCTGTCGCTTAAAGTTGCCGCTTGTTGCGTGTGCGTGCTGCTATTGCCTGCGATCGGCATGGCCTGGGTGCTGGCGCGCAAGCGATTCTGGGGGCATGCCTTGTTGGATGCGCTGGTGCATTTGCCTATGGTGTTACCGCCGGTGGTGCTGGGGTATATGTTATTGGTTTTACTTGGCCGACGCGGCTGGATAGGGGCGCGCTTGTATGAGCAGTTTCATCTCCAACTCACTTTTCATTGGTGGGGGGCGGTCATCGCTTCTGCGGTGATGGCTTTTCCGCTGATGGTGCGTGCGATCCGTCAGGCATTGGTGCAAGTGAACCCGCTACTCGAGCAAGCAGCGCAGACACTGGGTGCGACACCGCTGAAAGTCTTTTTCACTATTAGCTTGCCGCTGGCCTATCACGGGGTACTCACCGGCGCCATTTTGGCATTTAGCCGAAGTTTGGGTGAGTTTGGCGCGACCATCACCTTTGCCGGCAACCTCGAGGGTGAGACGCGTACTTTGCCTTTAGCTATTTATAGTCTCACGCAGTCGCCTGATGGCGATGCCGCCGCTTTGCGGCTCGTGGTGCTAAGCATATTGGTCTCGGTGATCGCCTTGCTGGTCAGCCAATGGCTTGAGCAACGCCTGCTTAGAAAACAACAATGACGTTCTCGGTAGATATTCAAATACAGCAGCCCTATGCTGGCGCGAATCCCTTCAGTCTGGAGGCTCGCTTTGAATTGCTGCCCGGTCGCTGCTTGGGCATCATGGGCGCGTCAGGATCGGGTAAAACGACTTTGTTGCATGCGATCGCAGGGTTGGTGTCACCGAGCGCTGGTCGAATCATGAGTGGCAGTGAATGCTGGTTTGATCCTACGCAAGCCATCCAACTGCCGCCTTGGCAACGTCCAGTTGGCGTGGTGTTTCAAGAGGGGCGCTTATTTCCACATCTGAGTGTAGAACAGAATTTGCGCTATGGGCTCCCCGCAGGCGCAACGGGCATTCAGATCAAAGACGTGGTTGAAGTGCTGGGGATGCATACATTGCTCAAACGCAAGCCCAGTCAGTTATCCGGCGGTGAAAAGCAACGGGTGGCTATTGGCCGTGCCTTATTGCGTCAGCCAGCGGTGCTGCTGATGGATGAGCCATTGAGTGCCTTGGATGCGACGCTCAAACAACAACTGTTGCCTTACATTCGGCAAGTCATTGCCACTTTTGAGGTGCCAACAATTTATGTCAGTCATTTGAGTGAAGAGGTGGCCGCTGTGGCCGATGAAGTGCTGACGCTGACGCAAGGAGTGTTGCGTCAGCCCGGTTAACGCGCTAAGCGCGCATTAGTGGTGATGGCCACCCGCGCCATGCACGTGTTGATGCGAGATTTCTTCTTGGTTGGCAGAACGCACGCTAGCAATGGTCGCAGTAAACAGTAAGCGTTGGCCCGCCCATGGATGGTTGCCATCCACCACCACTTTGCCATCGGCAATATCGGTAATCGTGTATAAAATCACGTCACCGGTTTCGTCTTCACCTTCAAATTGCATGCCAATTTTCAGGTCTTCGCTCGGGAAAGCACTGGCTGGTTCGATTTGCACCAGGCCGTCGTCATATTCCCCAAATGCATCTTCTGGATCCAAGCTGACTTCCACCTGATCGCCGACGTTTTTACCGTGCATGGCTTCTTCCACTTTAGGAAAAATGTTGTCATAACCGCCGTGCAGATAAGCCACCGGATCCTTGCTTTCTTCCAAGGTGTCGCCTTCGCTGTTTTGCAGTTTGTAGGTCATGGTGACCACGGTGTTCATCGCTACTTGCATGTCTAAAGTCCTAAAGTTCTTTGATAAAACAGTATTCTAAAGGATATTGTCGGCATGTGTCATTCTTGGCGACGATAATGTTGCCCATAACGCTGACGCCATTGCCAAGGCGGCACCGGGTTAGCATCATGCCACAAGCCTAAGCCCTGCTGCTGTGCCTGCTGTTGCAACACCGACAATGCGGCGCGCTGAGAGTATCGCGCATTAAACCAGGCCATGCCTAAGGACACTTGTGACTCGCTGGCATCTACCTCGTTGCAATATAAATGCCCGAGCGTTCTTCCGTACATATCTTGTCCTTGCGTGATCACGGTGATGGTTGCTTGATCACACAATTTGCTTAGGCTGCGTTTGGATTGTTGACCAAATGCTTGTTGACGCTCAGGTGCGTCGATATCCAATAAACGCAGGTGATAGGTGATCGCCTGTTCTCGAATAATCACTGTGTCGCCATCAATGACTTTTTCAAGTACGGTTTGCGCTTGCGCCCCAAGGCATAGGGCGGCAAATAGACCACCTATGAGCCAGCCTATCTTTTGCATCTGTTTTAATCCAACAGGCTGGTGTAGTTGTCCGGCGCCAATACACTGGGGACCGCTTCTGGCAAGAGGTCTGGATAGTCTTTGCTAAAGTGCAAGCCGCGACTTTCGTGGCGATCGATCGCGCAACGCACAATCAGCTCCGCCACTTGCAATAGATTACGCAATTCAATTAAATCGTGACTGACTTTAAAATTGCTGTAAAACTCGTGGACTTCGTCCCTCAGCATGTGAATACGATGCAAGGCGCGGCTTAAGCGCTTGGTGGTACGCACAATTCCCACGTAATTCCACATGAAACGGCGTAACTCATCCCATGTATGTGTAATTAATACTTCTTCATCGGCATCCGTCACCCGACTTTCATCCCAATCCGGCAAGGTGATGGTCGGTTGCAGGCCCAGCGTCTCGATGTCTGTTGCGCAGCTTTGGCTAAAGGCTAAACACTCCAATAAAGAATTGCTGGCCAGCCGGTTGGCACCGTGTAAGCCAGTGCACGCAGTTTCGCCAATCGCATATAGACAATCAATGTCAGTTCGGCCATGCATGTCAGTCATGACGCCGCCGCAAGTGTAGTGGGCGGCAGGCACTACCGGGATCGGCTGCTTGCTGATATCAATGCCCAATTCTAGGCAGCGTTGGTAAATGTTCGGAAAATGCGATTGAATGAATGCCAGCGGTTTGTGGCTAATATCTAAATAAACACAGTCAAGACCGCGTTTTTTCATTTCAAAGTCGATCGCACGCGCCACGACGTCGCGCGGTGCCAGTTCAGCGCGTGCATCGTGCCAGGGCATAAATCGTGTGCCGTCAGGCAGCAGTAGCAAGCCACCTTCGCCGCGAAGCACCTCAGAAATTAAAAATGATTTGGCATGCGGATGGTACAAACAGGTCGGGTGAAACTGAATGAACTCCATATTGGCCACACGGCAGCCCGCGCGCCAAGCCATGGCGATGCCATCGCCAGTGCTGATGTCGGGGTTGGTGGTATAAAGGTACACTTTGCCCGCGCCACCTGAGGCCATGACGGTGTATTGCGCAGACAGGGTAATCACTTTTCCTGTTTGATTGTCTAGCACATATGCACCGAGGCAGCGGTTAGGCCCATCATTTGCTGTTTGTCTGAACAGTTTGTGTGTGGTGATGAGATCCACCGCGATGTGGTTTTCGAGGATAGTAATGTTTGGATGCTCGCGCACACGATCAGTCAGCGTGGTTTGTACCGCTTGACCAGTGGCGTCTGCGACGTGCACCACGCGCCGGTGGCTGTGCCCGCCTTCGCGCGTCAGATGCAATCGCGCGTCATCGGCCTCGCGGGTGAAATTCACGCCCTGTTGCAATAACCACTCAATACTTGCCTGGCCATTATTGACCACCATGCGCGTGACTTCGCTGTCACACAAACCGGCGCCGGCATCCAGCGTATCTTGAATATGCGCCTCTAATGAGTCTTCGCTGTTGAGCACAGCGGCTATCCCGCCTTGCGCCCAGTTGCTTGCACTCATGGCAAGCTCGCGTTTGCTAAGAATACACACTCGGTGTTGATCGGCTAAACGAAGCGCCAGTGATTGACCGGCCAAGCCACTACCTATAATCAGAATATCGAACACTTTATTCATTTTTGTTTTGCGATCAAGGGAACTTTGATGGTGAATGCAAGCTCAGACAGGAGTCAGTCAAGCGTGTTGCAGTGGCAGGCAAAAAAATAAGGGATGAGGCGATGTTAAACACAGCAAATTTAGAGGCGTTAACGCGTACCGGGTTCGTCGAAAATAATACTAAAGCGTATACTACTCCCAATCATAAAATTACCCAAGGGAGTCATCGGGATATGACTGTTCAGGCGGCGCACGCCAAACAGCAAGAGAACAAAGAGTTTGATCAAATGCTGGTTGAACGTGCTCAGCAAGGTGACAAACGAGCCTTTGGATTGTTGGTTGAGAAATATCATCGTAAACTCGGTCGCTTGTTGTCGCGCATGATTCGTGACCAAGCAGAGGTCGAGGACGTTGTCCAAGAGTCTTTTATCAAGGCTTATCGGGCATTGCACAGCTTTAGAGGCGACAGTGCTTTTTATACTTGGCTGTATCGCATTGGTATCAATACGGCCAAAAACTATTTGGTATCACTCGGCCGTAAGCCACAAGTGATGCAAGATGTGGAACTCGAAGACGTTGAAAACTTCGACGAAGCCAATGATATGCGCACCATGGAGACGCCTGAAACGTCGTTGATGACCAAAGAAATCGCGCAAACAGTCAATGATGCCATTGCAGCGTTGCCTGACGAACTTCGGACAGCGATTACCTTGCGTGAGCTGGAAGGGCTAAGTTACGAGGATATTGCAAATGTGATGCAGTGTCCGATTGGCACCGTTCGGTCACGTATTTTCCGCGCACGTGAAACCATCGCTGCAAAATTGAGGCCTTTGTTGGATACGCCTCAACACAAGCGTTGGTAACGGGCGCATTCGCTACAAAAACATACACGAGTATATAGGTGTTATGACAAATTTTCTGTTAAATGCTAACATAAAAACATTGATTGATTTGGGGTTATTATGAAGCAGCAATTATCTGCATTAGTCGACGGTGAAGTCGACGTTGAACGCTGTGAACATATTTTTCTGGCAGCAAAATCTACCGGTGAAGTAGCACAGGCTTGGCGCGAATATCATGTGATTCGGGATGTGATGCGAGAAGATTATTGGAACGAATCCGATTTGACCAGCCGCATTATGGCCAATCTTGATGATGAGCCCACCCTACTTGCGCCGCAGGCCGTGAGTGCGTCTGAAAAAGTGACTCACATTCGGCCGCGCTTTAGTACCTACAGCTGGTCGATTGCAGCTTCGGTAGCGGCAGCTTTCTTCGTTGGACTATTTGTCTTCAATCAGCCAGCGCCCAACACGGCAATGCAAATCGCGGACAAAGACACCGACCAATACGTTGTCGCACATCACAACTTCGCACCTAGTAGCGCAACTTACTACATGCAAAACGTAGCCTTTAGCGCTGGCGAATAACATTATTGCTGCTAAAGGTATGTCATTGAAGCTTGTTTTCCGTGCTTTTTTCCTGCCAGCATTATTGCTGGCAGTCTTCAATCAATCCGTCTATGCCGAAGAGGACCTTTGGGTCACGATGCAAAAAACGGCCTCTGCCGCGCGAGAATTAAATTACCAAGGCCTGTTTGTTTACCACAACGGCGCAACTATACGTTCTGTGCAGATCACGCACATGTACGAAGGCGGCCGCGAATTTTCGCGCAACGTAGTGCTCGATGGACGCCCGCGCGAAGTATTCAGTGAAGGGGATGATATTGTCATTTTCAACGCAAAGAACGACAAAATAGTCATTGAAAAGCGGCGCGGCCAGAATTTATTTCCGGCGATGTTGCCTACGCAGCTGTATCCGCTCAAGCAAAATTACAAGCTGAAGTATGTTGGTCAGGAGCGTATTGCCGGGCGTTTAGCGCAAGTCATCGATATGGTACCCAACGATAATTTACGCTATCAATATCGTGTTTGGTCGGACGCTGAATATGGCTTGCTGCTGAAAATGAGTATGGTGGATGCGCAAGGCCACACATTGGAGCAGATTGGGTTTAATCAAGTCTCGATGTTGCAGACCAAAGACTTAGATTGGTTTCAACCGAAAATTGATGCCACGAAACCTTACGTCATGGACGACAGCACCGATCTCACGCACATCGAAGACAATTTGGTGATTGCTAACTTACCCACAGGCTACAAAAAAGTCGATCAAATTCAATTGAAAGTGCAAGGGAAAAATACCACTGTGCAACAATTGATTTTTTCAGATGGGCTTGCTTCCGTCTCATTGTTTGTCGAGCCGATAGTCAAGGGCATGCAAGCACGGGTAGGCAAAAAAAACATGGGCTCGACGAATGTGTATGCACATGTGTTAAATGGTTATCAATTGGTGGTGGTAGGTGAAGTGCCTGCACAGACGGTTGAACAAATCGCACAGCAAGTAACTTTCAAAAAATAGTGCGTCGCTCAATTACAAATTCCATATCGTGCAAAACGACGCACTTCCGTCCTAACAATCTCTTGTATTTCGCATGGCAATCCCCATGTCATGTGAGTGAAACTTTCGCGGATCAAAATCCCCGAGCGTCGCTCTCTAGATGGCGCAAATTCATTTTTAATAATCATTAAATGGTAAAAATAATCATGATGAGACAATGGTTTTTTGGTGTGATGCTGGCGTGTGCTGTGACAATGACTTTGCCAGTGGCTGTTGTAGCCAAAGATTTACCCGATTTCACCGAGTTGGCTGAAAAGCAAGGTCCTGCTGTGGTCAATATCAGCATCACTTCGGTGGTGCACGGGCCCGGCAGTATCGGTTTTCCTGGCATGCCGAATGACGAGAATCTGCAGGAGTTTTTGCGCCGATTTGGCATCCCAGGCATGCCGGGCGCACCCGGCCAAGAGGGTGGCCAAGACTACAAAACGCAATCCTTGGGTTCGGGGTTTATTATCAGTGCTGATGGTTATATTTTGACTAATGCCCACGTGGTGAGCGAGGCGGATGAGGTGCTGGTTAAGTTGTATGACAAGCGCGAGTTCAAAGCGAAAATTATCGGTGCGGACAAGCGTACCGATGTTGCCCTAATTAAAATTGAAGCGACTGGTTTACCCAAAGTGACGGTGGGCGACCCAAATCTGCTAAAAGTAGGCGAATGGGTCGCCGCGATTGGTTCACCGTTTGGTCTTGAAAATACCATGACCGCTGGCATTGTCAGTGCCAAAGGCCGCGCATTGCCACAAGAGAACTATGTCCCGTTTATTCAAACCGACGTTGCCATCAACCCCGGCAACTCTGGCGGACCATTGTTTAACTTGCGTGGCGAAGTTGTTGGAGTCAATTCACAAATCTACAGCAAAAATGGCGGCTCTATGGGTTTGTCATTCAGTATCCCGATTGATGTCGCGATTGATATTTCTAATCAGTTGAAATCTAACGGTCGCATTGCGCGTGGCTGGTTAGGCATTGGTATTCAAGAAGTCACTAAAGATCTCGCCGAGTCGTTCGGTCTTAAGCAAACTAGTGGCGCTTTGATTGCCGGGATTGAAAAAAATAGCCCGGCTGACAAGGGTGGTTTAGAGGCTGGCGATATCATTCTTAAATTTGATGGCAAGCCGATTGCAACTTCGAGTGATTTGCCGCGCGTCGTGGCAGCCACCAAGCCAGGCAAAGTGGTGCCGGTAGAGATTGTGCGCAAAGGGAGCAATAAAACGCTGCAGTTGGGTGTGGGTGAAATGCCAAGTGAGCAAACCGATGCGCCAGCTATCAACAAAGAGCCTGGCAAACCGGAAGCCAACAAAATTGGCTTGACCTTACGTGAGTTGACGGCGATACAAAAGAAAAAACTCAATGGTAAAAATGGCTTGCTGGTGATCGACAGTGCCGGCGCTGCCGCACAAGCGGGGATTCGCCGTGGCGATGTGATCCTTGGTCTGAATAACAATGAAACGCAGAGCGTTGACCTGTTCAACAAACAAATTAATGCTGTGCCGTCAGGCAAGACGGTCGCCGTGTTGGTTCTTCGCGGCGACAGCACCCTGTATGTGCCGATTAAAATGAAATAATTGGCATCTCATGCGGGACACAAAGAGACAGCGTGTAGCTGTCTTTTTGTTTTTTTGCTTGTTAAAATTGAGCGCTGCCGCAAGGATGCGATGACAAAATAAATCACTGATATTCATACATTTGCTGTAAAATACAGCCCATTTGAAAGGCGCTTCAAGCGCCTTTCTTGCTTGTCACTAACCCACAATACAACATGAAAAATATCCGTAATTTTTCGATCATCGCGCACATTGATCACGGCAAATCAACCCTAGCAGACCGCATTATTCAATTATGCGGTGGTCTTGAGGCGCGCGAGATGGAAGCGCAAGTGCTAGATAGCATGGATATCGAGCGTGAGCGCGGCATTACCATCAAAGCGCAAACCGCTGCCTTGCAATACAAGGCCAACAATGGCGAAATCTATCAGCTGAATTTGATTGATACTCCCGGCCATGTGGATTTTAGCTACGAAGTCAGTCGGTCTTTGTCGGCTTGTGAAGGCGCGCTTTTAGTGGTGGATGCCTCGCAAGGGGTTGAGGCGCAAAGCGTGGCTAACTGTTATACCGCAATTGATCTCGGGGTAGAAGTGACGCCGGTGCTCAACAAGATTGATTTGCCTTCCGCCGATCCAGTTCGGGTGTCGCAAGAGATTGAAGACGTAATTGGGGTGGATGCGACCGATGCTGTCCGCTGCTCGGCTAAAACAGGTGAAGGTGTGCGTGACGTGCTTGAAGAAGTGGTCGCCAAAGTGCCGCCGCCGGTGGGCGATGTGGACGCGCCGTTGAAGGCATTAGTGATTGATGCTTGGTTTGATAATTATGTCGGTGTGGTGATGTTGGTGCGTGTGGTGGATGGTGTGCTGCGCGCGAAAGAGAAAATTCGCTTAATGGCGACCGGCGCCGAGTATTTGTGTGAGCAAGTGGGTGTGTTTACGCCAAAGTCGTTACAACGCACTCAATTGAGCGCGGGCGAAGTTGGGTTTATCATCGCGGGCATTAAAGAGTTAGCGGCTGCAAAAGTAGGCGACACGGTCACCTTGGCTGGTCGGCCGGCCGCGGCAGCATTGCCTGGATTTAAAGAGGTGAAGCCGCAGGTGTTTGCTGGCCTATATCCGGTTGAATCTAACCAGTTTGAAGCCTTGCGTACCGCCCTAGAAAAGCTCAGCCTGAATGATTCGAGTTTGCAATTTGAGCCAGAAAATTCCACCGCACTGGGTTTTGGATTCCGTTGTGGTTTTCTGGGTTTATTGCACATGGAGATCGTACAAGAGCGCCTAGAGCGCGAGTACGACATGGACCTGATTACCACGGCGCCAACCGTGATCTATGAACTGTTGCTTAGAACCGGTGAAGTGGTGCAGATCGAAAACCCTTCCCGCCTGCCAGAGCCGTCGCGTGTCGAAGAGATTCGCGAGCCGATGATTGTGGTGAATTTATTGATGCCACAAGACTATGTGGGGCCAGTGATGACCCTATGTAATAACAAGCGCGGTATCCAACGCAACATGCAATACATGGGCCGGCAGGTCATGTTGAGCTACGAAATGCCACTCAACGAAGTGGTGCTCGATTTCTTTGACAAATTAAAATCAGTCTCGCGTGGCTATGCTTCCATGGACTACGAGTTTCTCGAGTTTCGTGCCGCAGACCTAGTCAAACTGGATATCATGGTCAATGGTGAGCGCGTAGATGCGTTGAGTTTGATTGTGCATCGTGCCAACAGCCTTTACCGTGGCCGCGAGCTGGTATCTAAAATGCGCGAATTGATTCCGCGCCAGATGTTTGACATTGCAATCCAAGCCTCTATTGGGGCCAATATTATTGCTCGCGAAACGGTTAAAGCCATGCGTAAAAACGTGATTGCTAAATGTTATGGCGGCGATATTACGCGTAAACGTAAGTTGCTGGAAAAACAAAAAGAAGGTAAAAAGCGTATGAAGCAAGTGGGTAACGTGGAGATTCCACAAGAAGCCTTCCTTGCTATTTTGCGTGTAGAAGATAAATAGTCACAGCTAGTGACATAGCTTACTCAGGAAACAAGCATGTATTTTGCAATTTTTATGTTGGTGATTTTGCTAGTCTCGGGCGTGATCTGGCTGCTAGACATTTTGGTCTTACGCAAACAACGTCAAGCCGGTGCGCTGGGAGAAGTGGCAGATCCATGGTACGTCGAATACAGTAAAAGTTTTTTCCCAGTGATTTTGCTGGTGTTTACGGTGCGCTCTTTTGTGGTCGAGCCATTTAAGATTCCTTCTGGGTCGATGATGCCAACTTTGCTGGCGGGGGATTATATTCTGGTGAACAAGTTCACCTATGGTTTACGTGTGCCAATTTTGAACAAGGTTTTTTATCCGGTGAGTTTGCCGCAGCGTGGTGATGTGTTTGTGTTTCATTATCCGCCTGATACCACGATTGACTATATCAAACGCGTGGTTGGCTTGCCCGGCGACAAAATTCAGTATCGTGACAAGCAACTTACGATTAATGGCAAAGTCATCAATCTTGATTTTGTACAACCCTATCAATACGCGCTCAATGTGAATGATGAAAGCGGCAATGCGCGGGCGGTTGATGTGACCGCTTCACGCTTGAATGAGCAATTGGGTGGCGTCAAGCATGATGTATTGATTCATGACATCATGAATCAATATAGCCCAGGTAGCCCGGGAGATCGCCTGATGCAAGGGGAGACCATTACCGTGCCTGCTGGCGAGTACTTTGCCATGGGGGATAACCGCGACAACAGCTCTGACAGCCGCGTCTGGGGGTTTGTGGCTGAAAAACATCTGGTCGGTAAAGCGTTTTTTATCTGGTTTAATTTTGACCAATGGCGCCGGATCGGGCAAAGTATTGGTTAAGTGCACGGTGAGCCGTGTCGAAACGACTTATTTTTGAGGAAATAGTACGATGACACACGCAAAGCGTTTCCACCAATATGGTATCGGTTTAATCGGCTTTTTGCTGGTGTTGACGGCATTTGGCATCTTGGGTACGGTGGCTTTAAAAGCATTACCTGCCTACGTCGAATATTTTTCAATCCAAGCAACCGTGAATCGCATAGCGCATGATCCTATGCTGCAAAACGATAGTCAGATTCGCACTGCGTTTGATCGTCAAATGCAAGTGGATAGCATTCGTGACGTCACTGGTCGCGATTTAGACATTGGGAGTGGATCGGTGTCAGTGCGTTATCAGAAAAAACTCGCGCTGACAGACAGCATGACGCTGCTGATTGACTTTGATGCCGCCAGCAAACCTTAATGGCCCATTCATGAACGCACTTCCAGTATTACAAACCAGAATTGGCTACGATTTTACGCAGCCTGCATTGCTGCAACAGGCGCTGACACACCGCAGTTTTTCGGCGACCAATAACGAGCGACTGGAATTTTTGGGCGATAGCGTACTTAACTTTATTATCGCGCACCAACTGTTCAATTTATTTCCGCACTCACCAGAGGGCGATTTAAGTCGTTTGCGTGCGAAGTTAGTCAGAGAAGCCAGTTTGGCAGAAATTGCTGCTGATCTGCATTTGGGCGATGCGCTGAAACTTGGTGAAGGCGAGATGAAAAGCGCTGGCTGGCGCCGTCCATCTATTCTGGCCGATGCGCTAGAAGCAATTGTAGGCGCCGTCTATCTCGATGGTGGCTTTGACGCAGCACAAAAAGTCGTCTCATTGCTCTATCGCGATAAGCTACATACGATTGATCCAACGTCGATAGACAAAGACGCCAAGTCACAATTACAAGAATATCTGCAAAGCAAAAAAATGGATTTACCAGAGTATCAGGTGATTTCGATTGAAGGTGAGGCGCATGCGCAGACCTTTACTGTGCAATGCTTTATTAAAAAACTCATGTTGACCACCACCGGGGTGGGCACCAGTCGCCGTGTGGCGGAGCAACAAGCGGCCAAATTGGCCATGGATGAGATTCAAACATGACAGATCATATACCCGCCGCAGACGATTTTCGTTGTGGTACCGTCGCCATCGTTGGGCGCCCAAATGTGGGTAAATCCACATTGTTAAACCATATTTTAGGCATGAAGCTGGCGATTACGTCGCGCAAAGCGCAAACGACGCGCCATCGATTGCTCGGCATTCACACCACTGACGACACCCAGTTTTTGTTTGTGGATACCCCAGGGTTTCAACAAAAACACATTAACGCGTTGAATAAAACACTCAACAAAACGGTTACCCAAGTGTTGACCGAGGTAGATGTGGTGTTATTTGTTATTGAGCCCATGAAATTAGGCGAAGCGGATGAACTGGTGCTTAAATTATTGCCTAAGAATAAACCGGTGTTATTGGTGGTGAATAAAGCAGATCTGATGGGAGATAAAGGCAATTTGCTGCCTTTGATTCAGGACTTTGATTTGCTGTTTGAGTTTGCCGGTATTATTCCAGTCAGTGCTAAAAAGAGTCTCTACTTAGATGAACTACTGTCTGCCATCCGCGCGCATTTGCCACAACAGCCAGCGATGTATGCCGAAGATGAGTTGACCGATAAAAATGAACGTTTTTTGGCAGCAGAACTGGTGCGCGAAAAGATCTTCCGCTTGTTAGGCGATGAGGTGCCGTACTCGGTGACTGTTGAAATTGAAAAATTCGAAACCGTGAAAAATCTACGCCGTATTTTTGCTGCGATTATTGTGGATAAAGATAGCCAAAAACCAATGATCATCGGCAAAGGCGGCGAGAAACTCAAGCAAATCTCAACCGAAGCCCGTCAGGACATGGAGAAGCTGTTTGGTTCTAAGGTGTATCTCGAGACCTGGGTCAAGGTTAAAGGTGGCTGGGCAGATGATGCGCGCGCATTGAAAAGTCTGGGCTTCTAATCTTATTCACTGATTGCTGGCATTCTCATGGCAGTAAAACCTTCGGATACCGGTGGCTATAAGCAGTCTCAGCAACCGGTATTTATTCTACATAGCTATCCTTTCAAAGAAACCAGTTTGGTGGTTGAAATGTTCAGCCACGATCTTGGCCGAGTGGCTGCGGTGGCAAAAGGGGCCAGACGGCCACTGTCTGCGATGCGCGGCATGTTGCAGTCGTTTCAGCAGCTCGCGGGTACTTGGTCGGGTAAAAACGAACTCAAAACCTTGCATGCCTTGGAGTGGATGACTGGTCTCACGCTACTCAAGGGCGACGCCCTGATGTGCGGTTTTTACATGAATGAACTGCTGTTGCGTCTCCTGCCACGCGATGATCCGCATGCGCGCTTATTTGAGTATTACGCACAAACGATACAATTACTTTCTACCTTGCAGCACGATGCCGGCAATGCCCCATTGGCCGAAATCATGCGTCGGTTTGAACTTAAAATGCTGCAAGAGTTGGGCTATGCGGTGCCGCTCACGCATGATGAGCATGGTGAAATCATTCATGCGGATGAAACCTATCGATTTGAAGCTGACTATGGAGCGTGCGCGCCCTCAGCTACCAAACATGGTGTGGTGATCCAAGGGGCCACGCTGCTTGAAATGGCGCGAGGCAATTACAATAGTGTCACGACGCAGTCGCAAAGCAAGCAATTAATGCGCTATTTGCTGCAACATTATCTGGGCGACAAGCCATTGCATACCCGGCAATTATTGGTCGATCTACAAGGATTTTAGTGGGTACAAGCCCCGCCATGTTTTTACGCTCAGCGCGGGCTTATTTTTTGCACGATCCCTTCGGTTTGGCCCTGCCAACAGTTAAAATACAGACATTTCCCTCACTACGAAGAAAGCTATGTTAAAACTAGGCGTCAATATTGATCATGTGGCTACCATCCGTCAGGCGCGTGGTACAAAGTATCCGAGCGTGGTTCAGGCGGCCCTGCGCGCTGAACAGTCGGGTGCCGATAGCATCACCTTGCATTTGCGCGAGGATCGTCGCCACATGCAAGACGCAGACATTTTTGCTCTGCGTCCGCTGCTGCAAACCAAAATGAATTTGGAGTGTGCAGTGACCGGTGAAATGATTGATATTGCCATTCAGGTGAATCCTCAAGATGTGTGCTTGGTGCCTGAGCGTCGCGAGGAGCGAACCACTGAGGGCGGGTTGGATGTATTGACTCACTACAACAAGGTTGAGCATGCGGTGAAAAAATTATCCGCGCAAGGCATTCGGGTGTCGTTATTTATTGCACCTGATCTTGCTCAAATTGATGCCGCAGTTAAAATGGGCGCGCCGGTGATTGAACTACATACCGGCACATTTGCCGACGCAGACACTGAAAAGGCACAACTGAGCGAGCTTGAAAAAATTCAAACGGCACTGCAGCATGCCAAAGCGGCAGGACTGATTGTGAATGCGGGTCATGGCTTGCATTATCACAATGCGCATCATATTGCGCGTTTGCCTGGCTTTGAAGAGCTGAATATCGGCCACGCCATCGTTGCGCATGCTTTATTTGTGGGCTGGGATAGTGCAGTGCGTGAGATGAAAGCCCTCATGAAAGCCTTTTCACCCAAGTGATGCGATTGCAATCTCTTTGTTAGGGGGCGATATGATATACGGCATAGGGACTGACATTGTCGAGGTCGAGCGAATTCACGCCTCTTTGGAGCAGTTTGGCGAAAGCTTCGCAAAACGCATTCTGGCGCGGAGTGAGTGGGACGACTATGCCGACAGTAAATTAAAGGCCCGTTTTTTGGCGAAACGCTTTGCCGCCAAAGAAGCCTTTGCTAAAGCGCTGGGCACTGGCATTCGCGGTGATGTCAGTTTTCAAAATATTGCCGTCACCCACGATGCGCTTGGCCGGCCATTGTTGCAACTTTCTCCGCCCTTGCAAGCCTTTCTCAAACAACATCACATTTACCAATCGCATATCAGCATCAGCGATGAAAAAAATCTAGCATTGGCCTATGTGGTATTGGAAACGACGCTAACCGCATGAGCGCCGGTGACGCCGTAGACATCGAACGTCGTTTCAGCGGGGTAAGACGCCTGTATGGCGAGACGGGATTCATGCGTCTGCAACAAGCCCATGTGCTGGTGATTGGCATCGGTGGCGTCGGCTCGTGGACCGTCGAAGCTTTAGCGCGCAATGGGATCGGCAAGTTAACCTTAATTGACTTGGATAATATTGCTGAGTCAAACATCAATCGGCAGATTCATGCGCTCGACAGCACGTTAGGTAAAGCCAAGGTCACGGCAATGCGTGAGCGCATCGCGGCCATTCATCCGCGGTGCGAAGTGATTGAAATTGAGGACTTTGTGACCGCAGAAAATCTGACGCAGATGTTGGCGGGGCAACCGGATGTGGTGGTGGATTGTATGGATGACACCAAAGCTAAAACAGCGTTGGCAGCCTATTGCAGGGCGCAGCAACGAGCTCTGATTATGGTGGGCAGTGCAGGCGGTAAATTG
Organism: Methylophilus medardicus; assembly: GCF_006363955.1. Classification (GTDB taxonomy): domain Bacteria; phylum Pseudomonadota; class Gammaproteobacteria; order Burkholderiales; family Methylophilaceae; genus Methylophilus; species Methylophilus medardensis. The sequence goes on along the minus strand of NZ_CP040948.1, from coordinate 1,989,039 downwards.
GATGCCACACGGCTCCGCCTCGCTGATCTAGCGCATGTGCAAGGCGACCGTATGCTGGCGAAGGTGCGTACCCAATTGCGGCGCGATCACGGCTTTGCCAAAGCCTCTGACCATCACAAGTCCGCCAAATTTGGCATTGCTGCAGTGTATTCTGATGAGCCGGTGGCGCGTCCTGAAGCCGCTTGTGACACACCGCAGGCGGGGCTGACAGGATTACATTGTGCCGGCTATGGCTCCAGCGTCAGTGTCACTGCAAGTGCAGGGTTTATCGCAGCTCAACAAGCCATTCGCCAGTTAATCAGCGGTGTTTAGTCGGTCGATCCTCGCTTGATGGCGCACATACGGCTTTAAAAGGTTGAACAATGTGGCGATTTAGGCGTCACTTAGTATATGCAGGCATAAACCTTGCATGTTATCAGTCGGATCTGCGTTACTTGCAGGGCATTAAATAGACTGTTTTTGCGCCTGTCATCCCGCATTCACGTCCTCGCTGTATCCTTTACAGTGTGTTCTCTCACTATTGTTTTACCGATCAAAGGTCATTGCCATGCAACTGGATGTATTTTTGAAACAGGTGTCTATCAATCAAGCCTTAAATAGCCTGATCAGCCATATCGCCGAGGCGGGCATTGAGATTGCAAGTCTGGTCAAACAGGGCGCATTAGCCGGGGTGACTGAAAAAATGACCACCACCAATGTGCAGGGCGAAACCCAGATGCAGTTAGATATCCTTAGTCATGATCTGGCGCTGGCGCAACTACGTGCATCTACTGTCGTCGCTGGCGTGCTGTCAGAAGAAGTTGATGCGCCTGTGCTATTTGAGACCCTAGATGCACCATTTTTGGTCAGCATGGATCCATTAGATGGCTCATCCAATTTAGCGATCAATGGCGTCGTGGGCAGTATTTTCTCAATCCTGCCGAATACGGGGGTGTCCAGATTAGGAGAACAGGCATTTTTACAGCCCGGACAAGCGCAACGCGCCGCCGCTTATGTGATGTATGGTCCGGCGACCTTACTGGTGCTGACTATGGGTCAAGGCACGCACGTATTCACGCTCGATGCGCAACAGCAAATATTTACGCTCACACAACAGACGGTACAGATTGCGGATCAAACCACGGAGTTTGCCATCAACACCAGTAATCAGCGCTATTGGCAACCCGCCATGCAGCGTTATATTGCAGAATGCCTGCACGGGGCGGACGGACCACGCGGCCATGATTTTAATATGCGCTGGTGTGCGAGTATGGTGATGGACGTACACCGGATTCTGACTCGCGGCGGGGTGTTTCTCTATCCGCGCGATACTAAACAACCGGTCAAGGCTGGCCGTTTAAGGCTACTGTACGAAGCAAACCCAATGAGTTTGTTGGTGACGCAGGCAGGTGGCGCGAGCATCGATGGCTTAGACGATATTCTGTCGATTCAACCGACGAGCTGTCATCAACGGGTGCCGGTGTTGCTCGGGGCCAAACAGGAAATCCAGCGCTTGCGTGATTACCATCAGCAAGCCTCACATTAAAGGAGTATCACATGGCATTGATCTCGCTCAAACAATTACTCGACCACGCAGCGGACCACAGCTATGGCTTACCCGCATTTAATATCAATAATATGGAGCAAATTCTCTCCATCATGAAAGCCGCAGACGAGGTAGACAGCCCGGTGATTTTACAGGCGTCTGCGGGCGCACGCGGCTATGCCGGCGAGTCATTTCTGCGCAAAATGGTCGAAGCGGCCATCGAACAATATCCACATATTCCGATTTGCATGCACCAGGATCATGGCGCCTCGCCTAAAGTTTGTCAGATGGCGATTCGGAGTGGCTTTTCTAGTGTGATGATGGACGGTTCGCTGATGGAAGATGGCAAAACCCCTGCCAGTTACGAATATAACGTTGAGGTGACACGCCGGGTGGTCGAGTTTGCACACGCGGTAGGCGTCTCGGTAGAAGGAGAGTTGGGGGTGTTAGGTTCGCTGGAAACCGGTATGGCAGGCGAAGAGGATGGCGTCGGTGCGGAGGGCAAACTGGATGAGTCACAGTTGTTGACGGATCCGGACGAGGCGGCTGCATTTGTAGAGGCGACGAAAGTCGACGCGCTCGCCATTGCCATCGGCACCAGTCATGGCGCTTATAAATTCACCCGGCCGCCTTCAGCTGACACGCTTTCGATTGAACGTATCCGTGAAATACATGCCAAAATTCCAAACACGCATTTAGTGATGCATGGTTCCTCCAGTGTGCCGCAATCTTTATTAGAGCAAATCCGTCACTATGGAGGCAATATCAAAGAAACCTATGGCGTGCCGGTGTCGCAAATTGTTGAAGGCATTAAAAATGGTGTACGCAAAGTGAATATCGATACCGACATCCGCTTGGCCATGACTGCTGCGATCCGTGCCCATTTGATGGAACATCCAGAAGACTTTGACCCACGCAAATATTTTAAAGAAGCGACCACAGCGGCGCAGCACTTATGTAAAGAACGCTTTGAAGCCTTTGGTAGTGCGGGCCAAGCGAGCAAGATAAAAGTGGTGACACTCGAAAAAATGGCGGCGCTATATTAGCCGACCATTTCTGTACCAAAGTCATCAATAATAACGACAAACCGAGGGGGCATGAGCAAAAGGAAAGTCATCATGCGACAAAAATTAGTGGTTGGTAACTGGAAGCTGCACGGCGGATTAGTAGAGAATCAAGGTTTGTTGAATCGACTCAAGCAAGAATTGCATGATCTCGATGGTGTTGAAACGGCAGTGTGTTTGCCATATGTCTATTTATATCAGGCACAGGCCTTATTGCAAGACTCGCCGATTGCTTGGGGCGCGCAAAACGTCAGCCAGTTCACTGAAGGTGCCTTCACATCTTGTATTTCGGCCAAAATGGTGGCCGAGTTTGGTTGTACTTATACCATTATTGGCCATTCTGAGCGGCGCGCGCTCAAGCTCGAAAGTAATCAAGTCGCTACCAAGCGGCTTCTGAATGCTTTGCATGCCGGCCTAACGCCTATTTTCTGTGTCGGTGAGACACAAGATGAGCGCGACGGCGATATGGCAGAACTGATTGTGCGTAATCAAATGCTCAACGTCGTGTATGGCCTTGATGATGAGGCGTTTGCATTAGCAAAAAAATTCAAGATGGTCATCGCCTATGAGCCAGTGTGGGCGATCGGCACTGGTGAGCATGCAAGCCCGGATCAGGCGCAACGCATGCATGCGTTTATCCGCATGATGATCGCTGAACGTGACCGTGAATTTTCTGAACAAATTCGAATTGTGTATGGTGGCAGTGTCACCACCAAAAATGCACACAGCTTGCTCAGCATGCCAGATATTGACGGTGGCTTATTGGGTCGCGCGGCTTTAGTGCCCGAAGATTTTGTTGATATTTGTAGAACCGCCAGTCGTTGCTATCAGCAAAAAGCGGGTTTACAGGAACCATCGCCAGCGTTGCCAGTCTTTGAGGCATGACGACGACATTCAAAGGAAATAAAAGCCACTTGCCAAGCAAACTTTGCCAGCAATGCGGCAAAGCCATGACCTGGCGCAAAGCCTGGGCCAACAATTGGGAACAGGTCAAATATTGCTCTGAGCGCTGCCGTCGCGCGCCTTCAAAAGGCACCTCATGAGACATTTGGTGATCATTTTGGGTGACCAGCTCTCGCTGGATAACCCCGCCTTAGCAGACTTTGACCCTAGCCAAGACCATATCGTGATGGCTGAGGTCATGCAGGAGTCGACGCATGTCTGGTCGCATAAACAACGCATCACGCTGTTTTTGTCGGCCATGCGCCACTTTGCACAGGCATTGCGCGCAGCAGATTTCCCCCTGACCTATTATGCGCTTGACCAACATCACTACCCGGACCTTGCAGCGGTTTGGCATGCCATGCTACAAAACGATCCGCCGCAAGCGATCAAAGTGTGTGAGCCCGGGGATTGGCGCGTGTTGCAAGACCTGCGGGCAATGGCGGATCAACATCAGATTCCGTTGCAACTCTGTGCAGATACGCATTTCATGTGCAGCATTGAGCAGTTCGAGCGCTGGGCTGCGAAATATGCCGACAAAAATAGCACTTTGCGCATGGAGTTTTTTTATCGCGGCATGCGCAAAAAATACAATATCCTGATGGAAGGTGACGCGCCAACTGGCGGCGACTGGAACTACGATCACGACAATCGTCAACCGCTAGGCAAACAAGGCCCACAGGATTTGCCAAGCTTGCCTGTGTTTGCAGCGGATGCGATTACACAAGAAGTCATGGCCATGGTAAGCACGCGTTTTGCCGATCATCCAGGTGCATTGGCGCCTTTCGTCTGGCCAGTCAACCGCGAGCAAGCACTCACCTTACTTGCGCATTTTATTACGCATAAGTTACCGCAATTTGGCCCATATCAAGATGCGATGTGGCAAGACACCCCCTATTTGTGGCATTCATTACTCGCCTCTGCATTAAATCTTAAATTACTCAATCCGCGTGAAGTGATTGCCGCTGCGGAACAGGCCTATCTGGCTGGCCAAGCGCCGCTATTTAGCGTTGAGGGCTTTATTCGGCAGATTTTGGGATGGCGGGAGTTTGTGCGGGGCGTGTATTGGTTGGATATGCCAGCACTTAAATCCGCCAATTTTTTTCAACACCAGCGGGCATTGCCGAACTGGTTTTGGACCGGTGACACACATATGCAATGTTTGTCGCAATCGATCGGCCAAACCTTGCGTACCGCGTATGCGCACCATATTCAGCGGCTCATGGTGATCGGTTTGTTTTCGACCTTAGCCGAGTTGTCGCCGCAACAAGTGTCCGACTGGTTTTTGGCGGTGTATGTCGATGCCGTCGAATGGGTCGAGCTACCCAATGTCGCAGGCATGGCGCTCTACGCCAATGGTGGTCGCTTTACCAGCAAGCCTTATATCGCTAGTGGTGCCTACATTCAGCGTATGAGTAACTATTGTACGGGTTGTCGTTATGACCCCAAGCAAAAAACCGGGGAACGGGCATGTCCGTTTACCACGCTATATTGGGCATTTTTAATTCGGCATGAGGCGATGCTGGCGGCCAATCCACGTACCAGCTTAATGGTGAAACATGTGAGCAAAATGGCTGCCGAAGATCGTTTAGCCATCACCACTTTTGCCGAGCAGCGTCTGCAACAGTTAGCCGAACTCTAAGTATTGATCGTGTAATTTCATAAAACTGTCACAATGGCTCACCCGAGAGTGGATACAATGACAGCCATGAAACTGACCACGCCTGCTCTGCTTGACAGAGACCTTAGTATATTGAGTTTTAATGCCCGCGTACTGTCCTTGGCGCAGCGAGAGGACTATCCTTTACTGGAGCGGTTGCGTTTTTTATGTATCGTGTCTAACAACCTCGATGAGTTTTTTGAGGTGCGCATGCCCTTGCAGATGGAGGCCTACCAGCAAGGGGTGACTAGCGGTCCGGTCACGGCCACCACGTTCGAACGGGTGGCAGAAATGGCGCAAGCGCTGGTTGCCCAGCAATATCAGCTGTTTAACGATGCCCTGATGCCCGCGCTGGCAAAAGAACGCGTGCATTTGGTTTCAGGCAATGTGCGCACCGCAGAACAAACCACGTGGGTAGCAAATTACTTCAAGCGTGAAGTGCTGCCATTTTTGATGCCGGTGTCGCTAGACCCGTCGCATCCTTTCCCACAGGTCGCAAATAAATCACTGAATTTTATCGTGCGAATTGCGGTGGGTGGTGAAGAAAAAATTGCCATCGTGCGAGCACCCAGGGTGGTGCCACGGTTGGTGCAATTGCCACCGTCAATCAGCAAGGGCGAGCAATGCTTTGTCTCGCTGACTAGCGTGATTCGTGCCAACTTAGAGGTGCTGTTTCAAGGCGCGACTATTTTGCATTTTTCGCAGTTCCGCGTCACCCGCAATAGCGATCTTGAGGTTGATGAGGATGATGTGATTAACCTGCGCACCGCGCTGCGTGAAGAGTTGGCGCATCGACAATATGGCGAGGCGGTACGTCTGGAAGTGACGCAAGAATGCGACGACCGACTTGCAGAGTTTTTGCTCAAGCAGTTTAATCTGCCGCCATTGGCCCTTTATCGCGTTAATGGACCGGTCAATCTGGGACGCTTGATTCAATTGCCAGACATGGCCAAAGGCGATCATCTCAAATTCGTGCCATTTCAGCCGCACTGGCCGCAACACATTAAAAGAAACACCGCTTTGTTGGCGCAGATGCGCGAGAAAGATTTATTGATACATCAACCTTACGAAAGTTTTGAGGTGGTGATTCAATTGCTGGAAGAGGCAGTCAAGGATGAGCAAGTACTGGCCATCCGCATGACTATTTACCGCACCGGCGCGGACCCACGCATGTTGCGGCTGTTGCAAGAAGCGGTGCGCAGGGGTAAAGAGGTGCTGGTGGTGGTAGAGTTAAAAGCCCGCTTTGACGAAGAGGCCAACATCAACTGGGCCGAAGCGCTTGAATCGGTGGGTGCGCAAGTGGTATATGGTGTGGTTGGTTTGAAAACCCACGCCAAAATGCTGTTAATTATGCGACGTGAAGGCAAAGTCATTCATCGCTATGGGCATCTCTCTACCGGTAATTACAACCCGAAAACCACCCGTTTGTATACCGATTGGAGTATGCTCACTGCAGATGCCCATCTCACGCGGGAAATGGAGACGGTGTTCCGCCACCTGACGAGTGAATTACCTATTCCTGCGTTAAAGCACCTATTGGTGGCGCCGTTTACCCTGCAACACAGCATGATCAAGCAGTTAGAAAAAGCACAGCGTTTGGCCAAGCAAGGCAAACCTGCGCGGGTGATCGCTAAAATGAACGCTTTGACCGATGTCCCTTTGGTGACCGCCCTGATGAAAGCCGCCAGTGCCGGAGTTGAAATAGACCTCATCGTGCGCGGGGCGTGCATCTTGCCGGTGGATTTGCCAGCGCTTAAGGGACGTATCCGCGTACGCTCTATTGTCGGACGTTTACTGGAACATTCTCGCGTGTTTTATTTTGAACTGGATGGTCAAGTGAGTATGTGGCTTTCAAGTGCAGACTGGATGAGTCGAAATATGATGCGCCGCGTCGAGCTGGCTTGGCCAATCAAACAGCCAGCCATGCAAAGCCGCATTTACCAAGAAAGCTTGCAGCTTTATCTGCAAGATAATACCGATGCTTGGCAATTGGCAGAAAACGGTCAATATGTGCCGGTTGCACAACAGGTCTCTGATGCTGCGCCGGTCGCCTGCCAGAGCTTACTTTTGCAGCAATACCATTCCATGTAGTGCGCGTATGACAGTGAAAAACTTGATTTTATGGCGTCATGCCGAAGCAGAAGTGCTGCTGCACGGGGCCTCGGACTTGGAGCGGGCGTTGACCAAAAAAGGGCATAAACAAGCCAAACAAATGGCTGGTTGGCTGAAAAAGTATTTACCCAAAAAGACCTATGTATTGGTCAGCCCCTCGGTACGTACTCGTGAGACGGTGGGTTATTGGGGCGAGGATTGGCAGGAAGACAGCCGACTAGCCCCCGAAAGACCATTGGAGCCATTGTTGCAACTGCTGGCACAAAGCCCGTTTGATACCGTGATGCTGGTTGGTCATCAGCCATGGGTAGGCGAATTGGCCGCGCAGCATTTGGGCATTGCCGACGCACAGATCAGCATTAAAAAAGGTGCTATCTGGTGGTTGCGTCTGCCAAAGTCGGGGTTGCCGTATAAGTTATACAGCGTGCAAAGCCCCGAATTGATTGATTAAATAGGCTTGGGGCCCGATGCTGGCAACCCCTCAGCTAGCGACTATTTTGCCGGTCTGCCGGTTTTGATGGTGGGCACAGAGGCCATGGTGGCGAGGAGGGTCGCGTCATCCATTGCAGCGAGTAATTTTAAGCCCGCTCTTAATAATTCGCTTTTCTTGGCTGGTTTGGCCAGGTTTTCTAAGCGTTTTTTTAGCGTGGCAATTTGTGCATACTCTTCTTTGGGCATCGTGAAGCTATCACGCTCCATTTTTACCTTATTGTTTTTCGCTTTATCCTTTGCGGGCGCTGTAGCGGTTTTATTCACCACTTTGATACTGGCTGTTGGGCCTGATTTTTTGACCGTTGCCGGGGCTGGGGTGGCCTTTTTGGGCGCTGGTTTAATGGCTGGTTTGCTAGGGGCTGCTTTGGTAGCGACGGGCTTGGCAGCGGGCGTTTTAGGGGCTGCTGGCTTCGCGACGACTGGTTTATTTGCGCTCAATGGTTTGGCAGGTGCTTTGCTGGCCATCATATTCTCCTGTATTGGTATTGTGAAAACAGTTTATACCGTTTTAAGCTTGCGTCAATTGTCACAAATATTTCATATTATTAGGGTGTCATCGCGTTTGTTTTTCATGACAAAATGCAGCACCTTCTATTGGGGAGCATAAGATGCGCAGGGTATTGGTGGCAAATACCAAAGGAGGCTGTGGCAAAACCACTTTAGCCACGAATCTTGCGGGCTACTTAGCGCAGCTGGGTCATAAAATTGTGCTGGAAGACCTTGACCGGCAACAATCTTCAGCCAGTTGGCTAGCGCGCCGACCCGCCCATGTGGCCACCGTTTTTAACGCTGAGGACCTTGGTAAATCCGCTTTGCAAAAAGCGGATTGGGTGATTGCAGATTCGCCGGGCGCGTTGAGTGAGAAAAAGATTTCTGATGCTGTGGCAGAGGCTGATTTGGTGTTGGTGCCGATTGCACCTTCTGCCTTTGATATCGGCGCCACACAAGACTTTTTAGCCCTGCTGGCTGAAGAAAAGGCAGTACGCAAACATAAGACTTTTGTTGGCTTGGTTGGCATGCGAGTGATGCCACGCACACATTCGGCAGAACGCCTGTTAACCTTTATGGATGAGTCTGGCTTTGCTGTGCTCTCCATGTTGCGTTCTTCACAAATCTACGTCACGGCTGCCGAAGAGGGATTGAGTATTTTTGAGTTGTCGAACACTCTCAAAGAGGTGGACATTGCACAATGGAATCCGGTCACTGATTGGATTTTGCAAAACAGTTAATTTAAGCCTGTGGACAGGCAAGTTGTAGATCATTAAAGGGAGTCCTATGAAAGATAAGGTAAATCCAGATTATCTGGAAAAAGTGAAACATTTAGATGCGGGCGAGGCTGAGCGCATTTTGTCACGCATGGGGGGCAAGCTGCCTAAACGCTTCATCAAGGAGAAACTCACGCAGGATGAGGCTTTGGCGTTGCAATTAGAAATCGAAGATGAACAGTTGCATGAATGGCGCGAAAAAGTCGCCAAAATGCGTGAAGAGGACGAAAAGCGCGACAAAAAGAAAAAAGACTGAGTCTGCAACAGCAACGCATAAAAAACGGGCACCATGGTGCCCGTTTTTATTGGTGCTATGGTGGCGATTACCAGCGCATTGCGAGCATCGCACCTGCGCCAAAATCGACATTCGATCTGGTATCACCTGCAACCATATAGGTTTATAGTTTGTAGCGTTGATCAAACTTGTTTAAATGAAGTATCGAACAATCGCTTAACGGCAGCCCCTTGGTTGATATCACTGCGTGGTGACCTGAAATTGCCAGCCAAGTTTTTGCCATAACAGCGACTCTTCTTCTAGCAAATAGTAGGTTTGCGGGTGCTGGCTGGCCCATTGAGACGATAGTGTTAATACAAATTGCTGTTTGTGGCGGGTTAACTGCAAGTGCTTTAGGGTAGGCAGTCGTCGTGAGTGGCAGAAAATGACAGCAAGGCGCAACGCCATCAGTTGGCAAACCAAATCCTGATTGTCAAAGTCTGCGGCGAGTTTGCGTAATTTGCCCTGGTGCCCCAGCACGAGTAGGCTGATGGCATGCAACTCACTTTGGGCAAAACCCATTAATTCCGTGTTATCTAGAATGTAAGCGCCATGTTTGTTGCAATCTGTGTGTGAAATCGCCCAGCCGATTTCGTGACTCAAGGCGGCCCAGTGCAACAAGGGTTTGTGCGAGTCACAGGCTTGCATCGCATCATAAAAATACAAAGCGACTTTGCTCACATTGTTGGCATGATCCATCTCTACACCAAACTGTTTGCACAGTCTGGTGATTGAAATGGTGCGTAAATCCTCCGCAGCATTATCTGAACTCAGCATGTCGTACAACACGCCATGCCGCAACGCGCCATTGGCCACTTTTAAGGTATCAATCTTGAGCGTGTCAAATACCGCGATTAATACGGACAAGCCGCCACCAATGACAGCGCGTCTATCGTCTTTAAGGCCTTCCATATTTAGCCGGTCAGCAGATTTGGCTTTCACCAGTATCTGTTTCAGCCAGTCTAATTGTGCGCGTTCAATGCGGTCGGTGGCAAAGCCTGCACCAGCTAAGACATCGGCCACAGCGCCCACTGTGCCTGAGGCGCCGTAGGCGACCTCAGATTGACCAACATAGCGATTGGCAATCATGTCGATAATCGATTCGGCGGCAATTTCGGCGCGCTCAAAGTTACGCTCACTGAATTGACCATCAGCAAAATATTTTTGCGACCAACCGACCGAGCCTAATCGTAAAGACTCCGTCACATTGGCCTTGAAATGCTGACCCAAAATAAATTCGGTCGAGCGTCCCCCGATATCCACCACCAAGCGCTTTTCATCCGATTGCGGCAACATGCGACTGACGCCCTGATAAATCAGCCGCGCCTCTTCAACGCCAGAAATAATCTCAATCGGATAGCCCAATACTTTCTGCGCCTGTTTGATAAAATCTGCGCTATTGGTCGCTTCGCGTAAGGTTTGCGTCGCCACGGCTCTGACATGTTCCGCCGGAAAGCCTTTTAAACGCTCACCAAAGCGCGCCAGACACTTTAAGCCACGCTCGAACGCTTGTGGTTTGAGGTTACGCTCTTCGTCTAGATCGCCACCTTGACGTACCGCCTCTTTTAAATAGTCGACACGCAAAATCTGACCATCCACCACCCGGCCGATTTCAAGTCTAAAGCTGTTAGAGCCCAAGTCTACGGCGGCGAGTTGGGTATCATGAGTAATGTTGAGCATGCGTTAATACAGTATAGGTCACTTAAGGTAGCGGTTAATCGCTTGGGGGTATTCTGGAAAATAGCGTTCGATGATGCTTAAATCAAAACTTCTCAAAATGCTGGTATTGGATTCACGGTCGAGCAAAAAAGCGAAAGAGGCTTCCACCAATGCTGCCGCATTGTGCGTGGCGTCTAATAGCGGTCCTGCATACTCCGGTTTGACACTGACTTGGTGCGTGGTGACATGCGAGCCATGCACGGTGACAGAAAACGAATTCGGACTTGTTTCAGTCACCTCAATAGTTGCCATAATTGCCTCCGCGATGATTGCCGCTCCATCAACAATGACGTGGGCAAGTTCTGTAAACAGTATAAATTGTTATTATGGTGGAGGCCAGTGAAACTAATGTGAAACGAGTAGGCTGATACAAACCGCTCTTTCATCAAATTGTCATGGCTGACATTTAAGCTACAAAAAAATTAACATGCCATTTAAACACTTTTTATTCATATTCTCGCTCGCCGTTTGTCTGCCAATATCGGCGCAAGCAGCCCGCCCTTTGGTCACAGATGACGCACGCTTGACCAATGCGCACAGCTGCCAGTTAGAAAGTTGGATGCGCAGTTATCAGGGCGGGCAAGAGCTATGGGCATTACCAGCGTGCAATTTGGGTGAAAACTTTGAAATCACGCTGGGTGGCGGCACCTATCGTAACCGCGACGATCACTATCAAACTGAAGATTGGGTCAGCCAATTTAAAACGCTATTCAAGCCTTTAGACACCAATGGCTGGGGTGTGGGATTCGCCGTGGGGCGCGTGATGCACCCAGATATTCAACCGGGGCCAAATCAGTTGGGCAATACCTATTTTTATGTTCCAGCCTCATTTTCATGGCACGACGACGCCTTGATTGTGCATGTGAACGCTGGGATGTTGCGGGATCGCCAGCAAGCGCGCAACAAATTGAATATGGGCCTCGGCGCCGAGTTTCAATTGGGTGGGCCATTTAAGGGCGTCGCCGAAATATTTGGTGACTACACGCAGTCGCCTTTTTACCAAATGGGATTGCGTTACTCTCTGTTGCCGGACGTGTTTCAAATAGATGGCACAATTGGCCAGCAAGTCGATGGCAATCGCCAGACGCAGTGGTTATCCATCGGCTTACGCTGGACTCCGAAATAGTTGCATGGCACGGTCAGCCCGCTTCAGCATTATTTCAACAAAATAATGCGATTAATCTGCCCTAATCTGAACGCGGTCGTGGTCAATTTGCCCCCTTTTAGTGCCAACGGTCGAATCGGGCAGGGCGGGATGCGGCGGCCATCTTCCAGCAAAGTGTCATCCTCTGCGGTAGATTGCCAAACGCCGCCATTGACTGGCCGAAATTGCCAGCGCACATACCCAACTTTGGCACCTAAGTGCAACATTTCGTCACGGTCAGGGGCTTCGCTGACCAATAACTCGTTTTCGAGCGCTTCGTCGTATTTGCCAAAGGCTTGTTTGCAGGCAAACGCCTCTTCCTCACTGGCGCCTACATAAGTGCAGGCGCGATGCTCTTCGCGCTGCACATCCCAGGCACCAAGTTGCCATGCGGCATCGAGGATGGCTTCTTCCACCACTTCTGGTTGCCGCCAGCGGTCATTAATTTGTAAGGCTGAGCCTGGCACTGGCTGCAGTAAAGGTTTGAGCGCGGGTAGTGCGGCAATCGGTTGTTGACGAAAACCATGCCAGTGCATCATCAACAAAAGTGGGGTGTCGGCGCGAGGCACTGCGGTCAGTGTCACCGCGGTGAGTGGCAATTGCATGACCTGCATTTGCTCAATTAAAGTGTGAAAAATGTTCATCATTCACTCCTACGTTGCGATTTAGGCGTATTGCCTTTCATCGCTAGCAAAAACTGTGCTGATCATGGCACGTGAAATCGCAGATGAGCCCACCTATTCTGGGCGTTGTGATAAGAATGAAACCGCCGCGCAGCGGTTTTAATAGAGGGTTGTGGTAGGCTCGCATAGTTTCGTTATTTGTCCCCTCTTGAAAAACGGTTATCGCTTCCCCATCTAAACGTAAATTTTCGTGTTTAACTCGTTTTTTTGGAGGAATTGTCATGACCACTGCGACAGCAGAATCGCAATCTAAACAGACCATGGGCTTTCAGGCCGAGGTCAAACAGTTACTGCAATTAATGATCCACTCACTGTATAGCAACAAAGAAATCGTGTTGCGTGAGTTGATTTCTAACGCATCCGATGCGGCGGACAAGTTGCGTTTTGAAGCGATCTCAAACGGCAGCCTGTACGAAAATGACAGTGTATTGAACATTCGTATCTCATTCGACAAGGACGCACGCACACTGACCATTGCTGATAATGGTATTGGGATGCGTCGCGAAGAGGTGATCAACAACATTGGGACCATTGCCAAGTCCGGTACCAAGGAGTTCTTTCAGAACCTGACCGGAGACCAAGCCAAAGATGCTAATCTGATCGGCCAGTTCGGGGTCGGCTTTTACTCCAGCTTTATCATTGCCGATAAAGTGACGCTCATTACCCGCCGCGCAGGCGAGACTGAAGCCGTAAAGTGGGAGTCGCACGGTGAGGGCGACTTCACCATCGAAGCCACTGAAAAGGCCGGACGTGGTACCGAGGTGATTTTGCACCTGCGGGAAGGCGAAGAGGAGTTTCTCAACGACTGGAAGCTGAAAAGCATCGTCCGCAAGTATTCAGACCATATCACGCTGCCAATTGTGATGAAAAAATCAGAGTGGAAAGACGGCGAGAATGGCGAAGGTGGCCAGATGGTCACCACCGATGAGGACGAAACCATCAACAAGGCCTCCGCGTTATGGGCGCGCAGCAAGAGTGATATTTCAGAAGAAGAATATCAAGCGTTTTACAAACACATTTCACACGATTATGAAAATCCGTTGGCATACACCCATAGCCGGGTGGAGGGTAAGCAAGAGTACATTTCATTGCTGTATGTGCCTGCCAAAGCGCCGTTTGATTTGTATGACCGCGATCGCAACCAAGGCATTAAGCTGTATGTGAAACGTGTGTTTATCATGGAAGACGCAGACAAACTGATGCCACAATACTTGCGTTTTGTGCGTGGCGTGATTGATTCTGCCGATTTGCCATTGAACGTCTCTCGTGAAATCCTGCAGGACAGCCGTGATGTCGAGGCGATTAAAAATGGCTCAGTGAAAAAAGTATTAAGTTTGCTGGAAGAAGTCGCTGACAATAAACCTGACGATTACGCCAAATTCTGGGAGCAGTTTGGCCGCGTACTCAAAGAGGGGCCCGGTGAAGACTTTGCCAACAAAGAAAAAATTGCCACCTTGTTACGGTTTGCTTCTACTCAATCAGACACTGAGGTACAAAACGTTTCACTCAAGGATTACCTCAGCCGCATGAAACCTGAGCAGGAAGTGATTTATTACATCACTGCGGATACGTTCGCTGCGGCTAAAAACTCACCACACTTGGAAATCTTCCGTAAAAAAGGCATCGAAGTGCTGTTGATGTCCGACAAAGTAGACGAATGGTTGCTGGGCAGCCTGACCGAGTTTGAAGGCAAAAAGTTACAGTCTATCGCCAAAGGCGACTTAGACCTGGGCAAGCTCGAAGACGAGGCTGATAAAGCGGCGCAAAAAGAGGTCGAGGCGCAGGCCAAAGACTTGGTTGAGCGTTTAAAAGCAGCCTTGGGGGATGCCGTCAAAGAAGTGAAAGTAACGCATCGCTTGACCGATTCGCCTGCATGCTTGGTGGCAGGCGAGCACGATTTGTCGGGCAATCTGGCGCGTATTTTGAAAGCTGCCGGACAAAAAGCACCAGAGAGCAAACCAATTCTTGAGATCAATCCATCTCACCGTTTGGTTGAGAAACTCAGTGCTGAAGCAGATGCGGCCAGATTTGCCGATTATGCGCATGTATTGTTTGATCAAGCCTTGTTGGCTGAAGGTGGCCAGCTGGAGAATCCAGCCAGTTTCGTCAAACGCATGAATAGCTTGATTCTGTAATTGACTTACCCGTTGTGATAAAGCCCGCCATCGGCGGGCTTTATTTTTGATATTAATAAGTTACTAATGTATTGGTTTATATTATTTATTGCTATTTAAGTGCTTTACTATTGAAAACAAGGTCAGCATGGGCTTGCAGCGTTTGTGAGGATGCGGCGAATCCGGCGCGCCACCTGTGCGCATCTCGCATTGCATAGACCTAGAAACTGTAAAACTTTTGTATTCTCGCCATTGTTGAGCGTTATAATCAAAGGTCGCAGCATGCATTTCGTGGCTTTTTTATCTCTGACACATTCATGTTGTAGGCTTGCTTTTTGCTTTTGCCTTGTGTGGAGCAAATTTGTGAATAACACCTCAGGGGAAGATGTATGACCGCCAATGTGAAAAAAACCCGTAAAAAAACCGACCAATCTGACACCTCGCAAGCTGTCGAAGAATTCTTGCTAGAGCAACTCCCCATTCCACAGGCGTTACGCAACCATTTAACCTTTTCTATCGGTAAATCAAACTCTTGGGCAACGACGCGCGACTGGTACCAAACGGCCGCTTTTACTGTGCGTGACCATTTAATGAGTCGTTGGGTAAACACGCGGGACGCTTATCGCGATGCCAATACCAAGCGTGTTTATTACCTTTCTTTAGAGTTTTTGATCGGCCGTATGCTGTCTAATGCCGCACTTAATTTGGGCATTGCACCGGAACTAAGCGATGGTTTACAACAAATTGGCCAAAAGTTAGAAGGTATCGCGGAGCTGGAGCCAGATGCGGCCCTTGGCAACGGCGGTCTCGGTCGACTCGCTGCGTGTTTCGTTGATTCTATGGCGACTATGGATATCCCAGCCACCGGCTATGGCATTCGTTATGACTACGGCATGTTTCGGCAGACCATTGAACATGGTCAGCAAAAAGAGAATCCGGACAACTGGTTGCGTTACCAAAATATCTGGGAGGTACAACGCCCTGAACATACCTGTGAGGTGAAGTTTTATGGGCGAGTGTTGCATGTGCACACCGAACATGGCATTGAACATCACTGGGTCGATCATGAGACCGTTGTCGCCATGCCTTATGATGTGCCAGTCCCCGGCTATGGTACGCAGACGGTCAACAACTTGCGTTTGTGGTCTGCCAAGGCGACCAATGAGTTTGACCTCGCACACTTCAATGAAGGTAATTATGAAAAGTCGGTAGAGGGGCGCCATGGCGCGGAGACGATCTCGCAAGTGCTGTATCCAAACGATACTTCCGAATCAGGGAAAGCGCTGCGGCTTAAGCAGCAGTATTTCTTTGTCTCAGCCTCAACACAAGATATCTTGCACCGTTTCACCAACTACAATGCTGACTGGGACACACTGCCGGAAAAAGTAGCGATTCAACTTAACGATACGCATCCATCCATTGCAGTGGCTGAAATGATGCATCAATTGGTCGATCACTATCATCTGCAATGGGACCGTGCTTGGAAATTGGTGACTAAAATGTTCGCCTATACCAATCACACTTTAATGCCAGAAGCGTTGGAAACGTGGTCAGTGGAATTGTTTGCACAATTGCTGCCTCGCCATCTCGACATTATTTATGAAATTAACCATCAGTTCTTGCAGATGGTGAATCAGCACTTCCCCGGAGACACGGGCTTACTGCAGCGCGTCTCTATCATTGATGAAACGCATGGTCGCCGTGTGCGCATGGCGCATTTGGCGATTGTAGGTAGCCATACTGTCAATGGGGTGGCTGAGCTGCATAGTGAGCTGCTTAAAGCCACATTGTTTGCCGATTTCAACAAAATTTATCCCGGCAAATTTACCAACGTGACTAACGGTATCACGCCGCGTCGTTGGTTGAACCAAGCTAACCCTTTACTCACTGAGTTGCTAACCAAGCATATCGGCACTGGCTTTCAAAAAGACCTTAGTCTGATCAAAAAGATCGAACCGTTTGCAGACAACGCCGCATTCAGAAAAGCGTTCCGGGAGGTTAAAAAAGCCAACAAGCAACGCTTGGCTGACAAAATCATGCAAAAGACCGGCATTGCTATTGATGCAGATGCTTTGTTTGATGTGCAAATCAAGCGTATTCATGAATACAAGCGTCAATTATTAAATGTGTTGCACGTCATCACTTTATATAACCGCATTCGTACTGGTCAAGTCAGTGTGCATACGCCCCGTGTGGTTATTTTTGCCGGCAAGGCGGCGCCAGGTTATTGGCTGGCGAAACAAATCATCCGCTTGATTAATGATGTCGCGAGCATGATTAATCACGATCCGGCGGTGAATCATCAGTTAAAAGTCGTGTTTTACCCCAACTATGAAGTCAGCGCAGCCGAAATCCTCTTTCCGGGGGCTGATCTGTCGGAGCAGATTTCAACCGCAGGGACCGAAGCGAGTGGCACCGGCAACATGAAGATGGCGCTCAATGGCGCTTTAACCATCGGCACCTTAGATGGCGCCAATGTTGAAATCAAAGAAGAGGTGGGCGACGAAAATATCTTTATCTTTGGTCTTACCACGCCAGAAGTCGCGAAACTCAAAGCTGAGGGATACAATCCTTGGGATTACTACCACAGCAACCCCGAGTTAAAGCAAGTGATTGATATGATCGGCAGTGGCTTCTTTTCAGTAGAAGAACCTGCGCGTTATCAAGCTATCGTCGATACCTTACTGCACAAAGGGGATCAGTATTTGTTGCTCGCTGATTATGCGGCTTATATTACGGCACAAGACAAGGTTGCTGCTTTGTACCAAGATCAAGAAGCATGGTCGCGTATGGCAATATTGAATGTTGCACGCATGGCAAAATTCTCCAGTGACCGCACCATTGCCGACTACGCGGCACGCATTTGGCAAGTTTCACCATTTAAACTTTAATTTTTTTCAAAGGCAGTCCTCCAAAGCAAGTCCATCTGGACTTGCTTTGTACTTTGTGGGTACACTGCATTCAAATTGTTAAAGAGCGTTATGATGAAAACAACAACTTTAGGTGTACTACTCGCATTATCAATCTCAAATGCACATGCCATTGACCTCAAAGGTCTGGGGGAAATGGTTGAAAAAGTCGGTGGCAACGCGACCGCTGGCGGTAGTAATAGCGCCGCGGTGAGTAATTTAAGTGAACAAGAAACCAATGATGGTTTGAAACTCGCACTCAATCAAGGGGTGAGCAAAGCCGTCAGCCTCCTAGGGGGCACCGATGGTTTCATGGGCAATAAAGAAGTGAAAATTCCATTGCCTGACTCCTTGAAGAAAATTGAGAAAGGCATGCGCTTGGTTGGGATGGGCAATCAGGCGGATGAATTAATACTGAAAATGAACCGCGCAGCCGAGCAGGCGGTACCAGAAGCCAAGGCACTGCTGACCAATGCGGTCAAACAAATGAGTGTGACCGACGCGAAAAATATTCTTACCGGTCCGCAAGATGCCGCTACCCAATATTTTAAGAAAACCACCGCCAGTGACATGGCAGCCAAGTTTCTACCCATCGTACAAAAAGCAACTGCCGAGGTACAACTGGCTGACACCTATAATAAGTACGCTGAAATGGGCAGTAAATTTGGGGTCATTAAAAAAGAAGACGCAAATATCAATCAGTATGTGACGCAAAAAGCGCTTGATGGCGTTTACCTGATGATTGCCAAAGAAGAATCCGCGATCCGCCAAGACCCGATGGGCCAGGCTAGCAGTTTGCTTAAAAAAGTATTCGGTGCCGCTAAATAACCACAACAGCTAACCCGCTACTACACGCCGCTATAAAGCGGCGTGTTTATTTCCGACCAGTGGCATGATTAAAAGTAGATTAAGTGTTGACACACCTTTTGAATCTTTGCTATAGTCTCACCTCTCGACGCAACACAAGTTTTACTAGTCGATTCGGACGCGGGATGGAGCAGTCTGGCAGCTCGTCGGGCTCATAACCCGAAGGTCACAGGTTCAAATCCTGTTCCCGCAACCAAACAAAAAGTACGTTTTAAATTAAATGCATTTGATGCTTGACCGAACGAAAAAACTCTGTAAAATGCGCGCTTCGCTTGAAACGAAGTGTTCAGCGAGAAGCCTCTAAGGCACTGTTCTTTAAAAATTAGGATGACTGATAAGTGTGGGTGTTTGTAGTTGAGTGAAGCGCATTTAATGCGTAGAAACTCAGAAAATACAAATGCTTTACACTTAGATTTATGACAAGTATGTACAGTGTTTTTTACACACATACCTTGAAATGAATTTGAGATATAAGCGAATCGAATACCGCCTTGATTTATTAATTGTGATTATCACAAGTGATAAAAAGAGGTAAAAAGTAATAGTTAGGAATTAAACTGAAGAGTTTGATCCTGGCTCAGATTGAACGCTGGCGGAATGCTTTACACATGCAAGTCGAACGATGAACCTTAGCTTGCTAGGGGAATTAGTGGCGAACGGGTGAGTAATATATCGGAACGTACCTTGTAATGGGGGATAACTAGTCGAAAGATTAGCTAATACCGCATACGCCCTGAGGGGGAAAGTAGGGGATCTTCGGACCTTACGTTATAAGAGCGGCCGATATCTGATTAGCTAGTTGGTGGGGTAATGGCCTACCAAGGCGACGATCAGTAGCTGGTCTGAGAGGACGACCAGCCACACTGGAACTGAGACACGGTCCAGACTCCTACGGGAGGCAGCAGTGGGGAATTTTGGACAATGGGCGAAAGCCTGATCCAGCCATTCCGCGTGAGTGAAGAAGGCCTTCGGGTTGTAAAGCTCTTTCGCAAGGGAAGAAAACTTACATTCTAATAAAGTGTGAGGCTGACGGTACCTTGATAAGAAGCACCGGCTAACTACGTGCCAGCAGCCGCGGTAATACGTAGGGTGCGAGCGTTAATCGGAATTACTGGGCGTAAAGCGTGCGCAGGCGGTTTTGTAAGTCAGATGTGAAATCCCCGAGCTCAACTTGGGAACTGCGTTTGAAACTACAAGACTAGAATATGTCAGAGGGGGGTAGAATTCCACGTGTAGCAGTGAAATGCGTAGAGATGTGGAGGAATACCAATGGCGAAGGCAGCCCCCTGGGATAATATTGACGCTCATGCACGAAAGCGTGGGGAGCAAACAGGATTAGATACCCTGGTAGTCCACGCCCTAAACGATGTCTACTAGTTGTTGGTGGAGTAAAATCCATGAGTAACGCAGCTAACGCGTGAAGTAGACCGCCTGGGGAGTACGGTCGCAAGATTAAAACTCAAAGGAATTGACGGGGGCCCGCACAAGCGGTGGATTATGTGGATTAATTCGATGCAACGCGAAAAACCTTACCTGGCCTTGACATGCCACTAACGAAGCAGAGATGCATTAGGTGCCCGAAAGGGAAAGTGGACACAGGTGCTGCATGGCTGTCGTCAGCTCGTGTCGTGAGATGTTGGGTTAAGTCCCGCAACGAGCGCAACCCTTGCCATTAATTGCCATCATTTAGTTGGGCACTTTAATGGGACTGCCGGTGACAAACCGGAGGAAGGTGGGGATGACGTCAAGTCCTCATGGCCCTTATGGCCAGGGCTTCACACGTAATACAATGGTCGGTACAGAGAGTTGCCAACCCGCGAGGGGGAGCTAATCTCAGAAAGCCGATCGTAGTCCGGATTGTTCTCTGCAACTCGAGAGCATGAAGTCGGAATCGCTAGTAATCGCGGATCAGCATGTCGCGGTGAATACGTTCCCGGGCCTTGTACACACCGCCCGTCACACCATGGGAGTGGGTTTTACCAGAAGTAGTTAGTCTAACCGCAAGGGGGACGATTACCACGGTAGTATTCATGACTGGGGTGAAGTCGTAACAAGGTAGCCGTATCGGAAGGTGCGGCTGGATCACCTCCTTTCTAGAGAAGATCACTCGGCTTCAAGCATTCACTCTTATCAGTCATCTTGAAATTAAGCAGCAACAAAGATTTAGGCAAACCGCCTTAGGGTCTGTAGCTCAGCTGGTTAGAGCACCGTCTTGATAAGGCGGGGGTCGTTGGTTCGAGCCCAACCAGACCCACCACCGAATATTGGGGGATTAGCTCAGCTGGGAGAGCACCTGCTTTGCAAGCAGGGGGTCGTCGGTTCGATCCCGTCATCCTCCACCAATGCTTTGGTATCTTTGTTGCGGTTTAGAGATTAGAAGCAAGCGTTATTAATTGAAGTTTGATTAAATGTTTGCTTCTAGTTTTTAAACGTTAGTTTATAAACTAAGACTGCTCTTTAACAAAATGGAAGAAGTAAAGGAATATAGGTTGTGTGATGACAACTTATATTCAATGGGCGATATTATTTTTTAACCGGAAATAATATCGATTGATTGCAAAATCATAAATATATTAAACGCAAGTTGAGAAGTTTACATTGTTAAGAAATTGATGATGTAAGCGAATCTAACGAGGTTTGATAGTGCTTTAGAATTACCTGTAACGCGTGTCTCATGCACGACGAAATCTAGATTTAAAAAGGGTTTAGGTTTTAACGTTATAGGGTCAAGTGAATAAGTGCATATGGCGGATGCCTTGGCGATATCAGGCGATGAAGGACGTGATAGCCTGCGAAAAGCTTCGGGGAGCTGGCAAATAAGCTTTGATCCGGAGATGTCCGAATGGGGGAACCCGGCCGTAAGGTCATTCTCTTCTGAATATATAGGAAGAGTAAAGCGAACCTGGAGAACTGAAACATCTAAGTACCCAGAGGAAAAGAAATCAACCGAGATTCCGTAAGTAGTGGCGAGCGAACATGGAATAGCCTGTTACTTTTAGCAGACGCGATAGTAGAACGGAATGGAAAGTCCGACCGTAGTGGGTGATAGTCCCGTATACGAAATCCCGTTTGTGGAACTAGGGTAACGAAAAGTAGGGCGGGGCACGAGAAACCTTGTCTGAACATGGGGGGACCATCCTCCAAGGCTAAATACTCGATATCGACCGATAGTGAACAAGTACCGTGAGGGAAAGGCGAAAAGAACCCCGGGAGGGGAGTGAAATAGATCCTGAAACCGTATGCATACAAACAGTGGGAGCCTCTTCGGGGGTGACTGCGTACCTTTTGTATAATGGGTCAGCGACTTACATTCAGTGGCAAGCTTAACCGATAGGGGAGGCGTAGAGAAATCGAGTCCGAATAGGGCGAATTAGTCGCTGGGTGTAGACCCGAAACCAAGTGATCTATCCATGGCCAGGATGAAGGTGCCGTAACAGGTACTGGAGGTCCGAACCCACAAATGTTGAAAAATTTGGGGATGAGCTGTGGATAGGGGTGAAAGGCTAAACAAACTTGGAGATAGCTGGTTCTCTCCGAAAACTATTTAGGTAGTGCCTCGTATATCATTCTCGGGGGTAGAGCACTGTTATGGCTAGGGGGTTCATAAGAACTTACCAAACCATTGCAAACTCCGAATACTGAGAAATGCAATTACGGGAGACAGTCCATGGGTGCTAACGTCCGTGGACAAGAGGGAAACAACCCAGACCGACAGCTAAGGTCCCAAATGACGTGCTAAGTGGAAAACGAAGTGGGAAGGCATAGACAGCCAGGATGTTGGCTTAGAAGCAGCCATCATTTAAAGAAAGCGTAATAGCTCACTGGTCGAGTCGTCCTGCGCGGAAGATGTAACGGGGCTAAGCACGTAACCGAAGCTTCGGATGCCATATTTATATGGCATGGTAGGAGAGCGTTCTGTAGGCCTGCGAAGGTGTTCTGTGAGGAATGCTGGAGGTATCAGAAGTGCGAATGCTGACATGAGTAGCGATAAAGGGAGTGAAAAGCTCCCTCGCCGAAAGCCCAAGGTTTCCTGCGCAACGTTCATCGGCGCAGGGTGAGTCGGCCCCTAAGGTGAGGCAGAGATGCGTAGCTGATGGGAAACAGGTTAATATTCCTGTACCTCTATACAATGCGATGTGGGGACGGAGAAGGTTAGGTCAGCCGGGTGTTGGATGTCCCGGTTCAAGCGTGTAGGTTGGTTCTTTAGGCAAATCCGGAGAGCTAAGACTGAGACGTGATAACGAGTCTGCTTGCAGACGAAGTGATTGATACCATGCTTCCAAGAAAAGCCACTAAGCTTCAGTTGTATAAGACCGTACCGCAAACCGACACAGGTGGGCAGGATGAGAATTCTAAGGCGCTTGAGAGAACCCGGGAGAAGGAACTCGGCAAATTAGCACCGTAACTTCGGGAGAAGGTGCGCCCCGGTAGTGTGTAGAGATTTACTCTCGAAGCACGATGGGGTTGCAGTGAAAAGGTGGCTGCGACTGTTTAATAAAAACACAGCACTCTGCAAACACGAAAGTGGACGTATAGGGTGTGACGCCTGCCCGGTGCTGGAAGATTAAATGATGGGGTGCAAGCTCTTGATTGAAGTCCCAGTAAACGGCGGCCGTAACTATAACGGTCCTAAGGTAGCGAAATTCCTTGTCGGGTAAGTTCCGACCCGCACGAATGGCGTAACGATGGCCACACTGTCTCCTCTCGGGACTCAGCGAAGTTGAAATGTTTGTGAAGATGCAATCTCCCCGCGGCTAGACGGAAAGACCCCATGAACCTTTACTGCAGCTTTACATTGGACTTTGACAAGATTTGTGTAGGATAGGTGGGAGACTATGAAGCGGTGTCGCTAGATATCGTGGAGTCATCCTTGAAATACCACCCTGATGTTGTTGAGGTTCTAACCTAGGTCCGTAATCCGGACTGGGGACCGTGTATGGTAGGCAGTTTGACTGGGGCGGTCTCCTCCCAAAGAGTAACGGAGGAGTGCGAAGGTAACCTAGGTACGGTCGGAAATCGTACTGATAGTGCAATGGCATAAGGTTGCTTGACTGCGAGACGGACAGGTCGAGCAGGTGCGAAAGCAGGTCATAGTGATCCGGTGGTTCTGTATGGAAGGGCCATCGCTCAACGGATAAAAGGTACTCTGGGGATAACAGGCTGATTCCTCCCAAGAGTTCATATCGACGGGGGAGTTTGGCACCTCGATGTCGGCTCATCACATCCTGGGGCTGTAGCCGGTCCCAAGGGTATGGCTGTTCGCCATTTAAAGTGGTACGTGAGCTGGGTTTAAAACGTCGTGAGACAGTTTGGTCCCTATCTGCCGTGGGCGCTGCAAGTTTGAGGGGACCTGCTCCTAGTACGAGAGGACCGGAGTGGACGCACCTCTGGTGGACCAGTTATCATGCCAATGGTATAGCTGGGTAGCTAAGTGCGGAAGAGATAAACGCTGAAAGCATCTAAGCGTGAAACTCGCCTCGAGATGAGACTTGCCTCTGGCTTTAAGCCAGCTAAAGAGTCGTTCAAGACCAGGACGTTGATAGGTCAGGTGTGGAAGTGCAGTAATGCATTAAGCTAACTGATACTAATTGCTCGTGAGGCTTGATCCTATAACCTTAAAACTTAGACCATGATGTAACGTGAAAACGGTACAAAAAATCTAAAGGATGAAAATCCATGAGGTGTAGTTCAAAGCAATATGATTTGGCAATCATCTAGAAATATAGAAACACAATGTTGTTTCGAGATCTAAATCCCATTGAAAGCAAGCTTGACTGCTTGAATCCTTTACTTCTTCCAATTTGTTAAAGCAGGCTGACGCCATGAAAAAACGAGGCTCAGCAAGCTTAATGTCACATATCTCAACAGATATGTCAGGCATAACATTACCAGTTATGTTTGGGGACAATAGCGGTTTGGAACCACCCCTTCCCATCTCGAACAGGGCCGTGAAACGAACTTGCGCCAATGATAGTGTACTCTTCGTATGCGAAAGTAGGTCATCCCCAAGCTCCTATCCTAAAAACCCTCGACTATAGTCGAGGGTTTTTTATTGCTCGTTACATACAGCAACTCATGCCAACCCGTTACAAACAGCAACCAAAGCCTAGTAGTCTCGTTGGCAACAACAAATAATAATTTCATGATATGTGCAGGTCGCGCTGATTAAATACCTTGTATAAGCAGGATTATTTCAATTCATAAACGGTTTAGATTTCTCATAATGAACCAAGGATATTAATGCGGAATTTCAGTTAAGCTATTGATTCCGTGTATTTTTATTGATCATTCAATAAAATAATATTCAGTTAATTTGCAACCTGAAACTCTAGATTGCTACATCCACACCTAATATCGTTAACACTTACTGGAGTGAACTTTTGTGGTGGTTTTTCTAACGACACGACCTACGATGCTGTTAATAAGCTTGTGAGCCCCGTTAGCAAATGATTCATCTTTATCTAATAAGCTTGCATATCTATATGCATATTGTTGGTCAAAGAAAGCCGCTAACGACATGATAAAATAATGAAATGTCTCAATATCATGTTTTGATTCCTTGCGCCGGCGCCGGCTCACGTATGCAGAGTGCGGCTCCGAAACAGTATATGTTGCTTAACGGTAGCCCGATTTTACGGCATGTAATTGCGCTGTTTGAGCGTCTTGATCTGGTTAGTCAGATCTACATTGTGATCTCTGCCGAGGATACTCATTGGTCTGATGATTTATTAGAAGGATGTCGCAAAGTTAAAGTATTGACTTGTGGCGGTGAGAGCCGCGCAGCGACGGTGCTTGCGGGCTTACAAGCCATGGCATCTGAAATTCCTAGCGATGATTGGGTATTAGTACATGATGCCGCCCGCCCTGGTGTGGACGCTCAGATGGTGCTGCGCTTGATAGACGCGATGGGCCCTGCCGATATCGGCGGTCTATTGGCTTTGCCGCTTGCAGACACTTTAAAACGCGCAAACGCTATACAACAAGTGGCTGCGACGGTTTCGCGGGAAGCACTTTGGCAGGCGCAAACACCACAGATGTTTAAATTGGGCATGTTAAAACAAGCGCTGGCTGAGCATTTGCATCGGCAACCGACTGACGAAGCACAAGCCATGGAGTGGGCCGGCTACGCCCCTAAACTGGTGCTTGGGGATTTGAAAAACTTAAAGATTACTTATCCGCAAGATTTAACAACCGTTTCTGCGTTAATGAAAACGGCAATCAACACACAGGATACGCAATGATTCCCTTTAGAATTGGCCACGGATTTGACGTACATGCATTGGTCACCGGCCGTGATTGTATGATTGGCGGGGTGAATATCCCACATAGTCACGGTTTGGATGGACACTCGGATGCAGATGTGTTGTTACATGCCATCTGCGATGCATTATTGGGTGCTGCGGGTTTGGGGGATATCGGTAAACATTTTCCGCCAACAGATATGCAGTTTAAAGGCATTGACTCACGCCTTTTGCTCCGTCACGTCATTGCGCTATTGCAGACAAAAGGATTTTTTGTGGGCAATATTGACGCTACCGTGATCTGCGAAGCGCCGCGCTTGGGCAAACATACTGCGCAGATGTGTGCCAACATTGCTGCAGATTGTCAGATTGCCATCGACCATGTCAACGTCAAGGCAACCACGACTGAAAAATTAGGTTTTACCGGACGCAGTGAAGGCATTGCCGCTGAGGCTGTCTGTCTTATTTATTCTAAGTAGTATGCATGCGATTATTCACCCGTTTTGAATCTCTGATATCGCCGTTTCCGCGCGAGATACTCACACACCTGCCTAAGCAATTTTGGGCGTTTATGTGGGCGTGCTCTTATGGCATGCGTCGGTATCTGCTGGCCATGACCTTACTCACGGCCTGTATCGGCGCCTTTGAAGCCTTATTGTTTGCATTGATGGGCAAGGTGGTGGATAAGTTGACTGCCATCGCCCCAGATCAATTATGGACTATACATTCCAATACATTATGGTGGATCGCAGCGATTTTGATTAGCAGCACCATCGTGATCATGTTGCAAACGCTGATTAAACATCAGACGCTTGCCGGCAATTTTCCGATGCGTTTACGTTGGCAATTTCATCAGCACATGTTGAACCAAAGTATGGGCTTTTATCAGGATGAGTTTGCTGGGCGCGTGTCGGCTAAAGTCATGCAAACCGCGCTGGCCGTGCGTGAAGTTTGGTTCATTCTGGCGGATATCATGGTGTATGTCCTGCTCTATTTCGCCACGATTGTCACGGTGGTCGGCAGCTTTCATCCTTGGATGGTCTTGCCATTTCTTGGCTGGTTAATGCTGTATGCCTGTGCGTTGGTGTACTTTATTCCGCGCCTGGCGAAGGTCTCTCAACACCAAGCCGATGCGCGGGCCCTGATGACAGGCCGTATCACCGATGCGTATACCAACATTTCAACCGTCAAATTATTTTCCCATGCGGGTCGTGAGGCAAGCTACGCGCAATCAGCCATGCAAGAGTTTTTAGATAGTGTGCATGGGCAAATGCGCATGGTCAGTTATGTCGAATCAATTAATCACTTTTTAAATATGTGCCTGATCATCGCGAGTGGCGCTATGGTGTTGTGGCTGTGGTCACAACACTTAGTTGCAGCTGGCGCGGTCGCCGCGGTCATGGCCATGGGCCTGCGACTCAATGGTATTTCGCACTGGGTCATGTGGGAGTTGACCTCTTTGTATGAACACATCGGTACCGCCCGTGATGGCATGAATACCCTTTCGGTTGAAAATCGTGTGGTAGATATGCCACAGGCCACTCTGCTGCATGTGCCTAAAGGGGAGATCTTATTTGATCAGGTCGATTTTGCTTACGATCAACAAGCGCCACTATTAGCGCAGTTTCATCTACATATTCAACCCGGCGAGCGCGTCGGGCTAGTGGGGCGCTCGGGCGCAGGCAAGTCTTCGATCGTGAATTTGCTCATGCGATTTTATGATATTCAAGCAGGGCATATTCGCATTGACGGGCAAGCGATTGATCAAGTAAAACAGGATTCTTTGCGCCAGCAAATCGGCATGGTCACACAAGATACTTCTCTATTGCATCGTTCGGTGCGGGAGAATATTTTATATGGCCGTCCAGACGCCAGTGATGAAGAAATGATCTTGGCTGCCAAACGCGCTGAGGCCCATGAATTTATTCTGAATTTGCGCGATGCAAAAGGGCGTACCGGCTATGATGCGCACGTGGGTGAACGTGGTGTGAAACTGTCCGGTGGGCAGCGGCAACGCATCGCTATAGCGCGCGTCATGCTCAAAAACGCCCCGATATTGCTACTAGATGAAGCCACCAGCGCGCTCGATTCAGAGGTTGAATTGGCCATTCAGCATCATCTGTCTCAATTGATGGAAGGCAAAACGGTGATTGCGATTGCCCATCGCTTGTCGACCATCGCTGCCATGGATAGGCTGATTGTGTTAGATCACGGACGCATCGTCGAGAGCGGCACCCATCAGACCTTGTTGGCAACAAATGGGATTTATGCCAAATTATGGGCACATCAGAGCGGTGGTTTTTTAGGTGAGTAATCGCGCTTTATCTGACACACCATATTAAAACGCCGAACAGCTTCGGTCCTTAAATAAGCAGCGCTTGCCCAGCGCTGCTTTTTTTATGGCTGTCATACACAGGTCGATGATTAATCAAACCTTACAACTATGACACGCTGTCACATTGCCGCCACTTTTCTGCAATCTAATCTGCTTAATATTGTCATCAAATTTTCATGGAGTGTTAACGATGTCTAGTCGTTTCGCGCGGGACAGTGGCGGATTTACTTTGCTGGAATTGCTGGTGGTGATGGTGATTATTGGCCTACTCGCGGGCTATGTCGGGCCTAAGTATTTTCAACAGATTGGTAAATCCGAAGTGAAAACCGCCAAAGCGCAAATCGCAGCGCTGGAGCAGGCGCTTGACCAGTATCGTCTGGATGTCGGCCATTACCCGGCCACAGAGCAAGGCTTGCAGGCCTTGATGACTAACCCTGATAACAATACACATTGGAGTGGGCCCTATTTGAAAAAAGCCGTGCCCAATGATCCGTGGGGAAAAACGTATCAGTATCGGATGCCGGGCCAGCATGGAGAATATGATTTGTTTAGCCTCGGTAAAGATGGGCAGGTCGGCGGTAGCGACGAAGCACAGGATATTACCAACTGGTAAATTGCCATGCATTATCAGGCAAAAGTTCTTAATGGCACTACCCTGACGATGGTCGAGCTACAGGCTGACGATGCACAGGATGCCTACGCACAGTTGAAGGCCAAAGGTTTGATGCCGGTTTCGTTGCACGCACAAAAAATGGCCAAAGTGGCCAAGCGTGAAGCGTTTCCGTTGGCGATGTTTAGTCAAGAGTTGCTGGCCTTGCTCAGTTCTGGTTTGAATTTGGTAGAAGCCATTGATGCGCTCGCTTTACGCCAAGACCATACGCGTCCAGTGTTGCAGGGTCTCTTGCAATCTTTGCAACAAGGCAAGTCTTTCTCGGCCGCGCTGGAGCGACAAGCGACGGTGTTTCCCCCACTGTATATTGCGACCGTGAAAGCCGCTGAACGCACTGGCGACTTGGGCAACGCCTTGTCGCGTTATATCGCCTATGACAATCAAGTCTCCTTGCTCAAAAAAAAGATTGTCAGTGCCTCGATTTATCCCTTGCTGCTGATGGTGGTCGGCGGGCTAGTGATTGCTTTTTTGATGGGGTTTGTGGTGCCTAAGTTTAGTAGTGTCTATGAAGGCACCAGTGCAGATTTGCCCTGGATGTCACAGATGATGCTGAAGTGGGGCACGCTGATCTCTCAGCATGGCGGCCTCATCTTGGGCATGCTGGTCGGTCTATTGCTAGGTTTAGGCTTGTTGTTGAAAGCACCTGCCATGCGCCAGGCCATGCTCAGAGCCGTGTGGCGTATCCCCGCGATCGGTGAAAAATTACAACTCTATCAATTGGCGCGCTTTTATCGCACCTTGGGGATGTTGCTGGCGGGCGGCACACCGATCATGACCGCTTTGGATGCGCTCGGCGGATTACTGGATCGTAGTCTGGCCCGCAGTCTCACCCGCGCACAAACCATGGTGAGTCAAGGCCAGCCGCTGTCTCAGGCGTTCAAAGCTGCAGGGATGACCACGCCGATTGGTGAACGCATGCTCTTGGTGGGCGAACGGGGCGGCAATGTGGCCCACATGATGGACAGTATTGCAGGCTTTTATGATGAAGAACTCGCCCGCTGGATTGACTGGTTTACCAAGTTATTTGAGCCACTATTAATGTTATTTATCGGTTTGGTGATTGGTGTGGTTGTGCTGTTGCTCTATATGCCGATTTTTGAACTCGCCGGACAAATCCAATGAATCAAGCCCTGCCCATGTTATCGGCCGACTTATTGGCGCAAGCACAAGCGCAGGCGCTGCAACAACAGCGACCTACGATTGAGGTGTTAGAGGAGTTGTTGCCAGCGTCTGGCGCGGTTGACGAAGTGCCGAGTGAGAGACTTATCAGTCAATTGGCACACGTGTTGCACTATCGTTTGGCCACGATGCGCGACATGCGCGAGTGGCAGGTTGCCTTTGACATCATTAGTTATAACGACGCCCAGCAAAAAGAATGTCTGGCATTTTATGATGCACAACGTACGCTGTTGCTGGTATTTGCTGATCCATTCAACGCGCAATTGCCGTTATGGGCGCAACATCAGGTGGCACAACCATTTGAGTGGCGGCTCGCACACCGTCTTGAGATCAGTGCTTATCTTGCGGGTGAAGAAGACAGCATGCGGGCGATGGATGGGGTTGGTCTCTCCACTGAGCAAGCACAAGAGGGCGACGAAGAGGTCGTCATGCAGTTGTCGCTGAAGTCTATTCATGAAGATGCCAATCCGATTGTTAAGCTGATTAACTCGACTTTATACGACGCACTGAAAACCGGCGCCAGTGATATCCACCTTGAAACCCACGCGGGCGGCCTTGCGGTGAAATACCGCATTGACGGCGTGATGGCGAATATCGCCAACAGCCCCGGTTTAGAGGGCGCTGAGCAAGCGATTTCTCGCATCAAGGTCATGGCCCAGCTAGATATCGCCGAGCGTCGTGTGCCACAAGATGGGCGCTTTAAGGTGCATGCCATGGGCCGTTTGATTGACTTTCGGGTGTCGATTATGCCGAGTGTGTTTGGCGAGGATGCAGTATTACGTGTGCTCGACCGCAAAGCCCTCACTGAGCAGGCACAGGGCCTTAGTTTGAAGGCTTTGGGTTTCGATCAGCACATCATTACTGGTTTTAGAAAATTGGCCAGCGAGCCCTACGGCATGGTGTTGGTCACAGGCCCAACGGGTAGCGGTAAAACAACCTCACTCTATGCCGCGATTTCAGAGGTCAATACGGGTTTTGACAAAATCATCACGATTGAAGATCCGGTGGAATATCAACTGCCGGGCGTGTTGCAGATTCCGGTCAACGAAAAGAAAGGCCTGACCTTTGCGCGTGGCTTGCGCTCGATTTTGCGTCATGATCCGGACAAGATTATGGTGGGTGAAATCCGGGATGCCGATACCGCCCAAATTGCTGTGCAGGCCGCTCTTACCGGGCATTTGGTGTTTTCTACCGTGCATGCGAATAGCGTCCTCGATGTGATTGGCCGCTTTATGCACATGGGCGTGGATCCTTATCATTTTGTATCGGCAGTGAATGGCATCATTGCGCAACGGTTGGTGCGCGCACTCTGCCCACATTGTGCCGAGCCTTTTGTGCCCGATGCGGCGATGCTGAAGGACTCTGGCCTCAGTGCCGAGCAAGCTGCTGGAATGCAGTTCACCCACGCGCAGGGTTGCGGTCATTGTCGCGGTACTGGCTATAAGGGGCGTAAAGCGGTTGCAGAAATGCTAGTGCTTAATGATGAGTTGCGCGAAATGATTATTGCCAGACAGCCGATTCGACAACTCAAAGAAGCAGCGGCCAGAAATGGCATGCGCACCATCCGCGAGGCTGCGATTCAGGCCGTTGCTGAAGGTATGACCAGTTTACAGGAGATCAACCGTGTCACCTTTATTGCCTGAGTTACGTTGGCGGGGGCTAACACGGGTGCTGGTGTTGGCCGATCAGTTAGTGGCAGAACATTGGCCGGCAGCGATGCATTCACATCGCATGGTCGTGCGGGCGGCGTGGGATGGCAGCGCGCTGGCACTCGCCTTGCAAACCCTGTTGGCGCAACTGCCAGCCAAGCGTTGGCAGCGGGTTGAAATCTATGTGGCGGATAAGCATGCGCACCTGCTGCGCTTGCCCGCTATGGCCGCTGATATGCAAACCCTGGATCTGACCGGCCAAGCGCAACAGGATTATGCCCGTGCCATGTTGATGCAAATTTATGGCGAGTCAGCCCAACGCTGGCCATTGCGATTGCAAGACGTTCGCCAGCCGCAAGACTGCATTGTTGCGGCAATGCCCGCCTTGCAAACGGACGATTTCCGCGCGGTGATGGGCACGATTGCGATGCAATACACACTGCAACCTTATGCGACCGCTTTGTGGGCGCAGACACGCTTACCCGCGAACGGCACAGTACTCACCGCTGAGCCACAAATGCTGCGGTTGTTGCAGTTGAATGACAGTCGTGTCACGCATATTGCCAGTCTGGCTACCGATTTGACTGCGGTGCAACCCTTAGCTGACTGGCTGTTGCGTGAGCGTATGTTGCTCGGTGTGCAAAGCCAGCCGTGTTATTGGTTGATGGAGCCGGACTGCCCATGGATGGCACGCACAGGCGGTCATTTAAAGCAGGCATTGGCTGGTGCGCTGGATTGGCACAGCTTGTTCGCTAAACGTGCGCTCACCAATCTAGGACAGGAGCGCATGCATGTGGCCTAATCCGGATTATCAGTTGGATTTTACGCAACCAAGTTTTGCTTGGCAACGATACCGCTGGCCAGGTGGCTTGTTGGTGGCAGTATTGTTGGCGGGTGTCGTGACCGCGAGCAACGAGCTTGCCGCACTGCATGCGCGGACAGAGCAGCTCGCGCAGCGCCAACAACAACGTGCGCTACAGCTGCCCAAGTCAGAAAAAGCCGAGCTGAGTCAGCAGCCTAAAGGGCAGCCCCGTGCCCCAGTGGTATCATTAAGTGCAACAGAGCAGAAAGCGGCTGCAACCATGGTGCAACAGTTAAACGTACGCTGGTTTGATTTGTTGCAGGCGCTTGAGTCGCAACAAGTGCCAGAGGTTGCACTGCTTCAACTCTTGCCGGATGCCAACCGCGGGCAGTTTGTATTGTCCGGCGAGGCAAAAAGCTATCAGGTCTTGCTCGAATATGTGAGTCACTTACAAACGATGTCTACGCTTAGTCAGGTGCACTTGCTCAAACATCAGGTAAACGAGAGCCATCCACAACGCCCAGTCAGCTTCGAGATTCAAGGAGGTTGGCAACCATGAATGCATTACGTTGGCCGATCCCCATGACTTTGCTCTGGCTGAGCCGCCGCTGCGCTTGGTATTTGGGCTGGCTGCCTATGCTGCTATCGGTGAGCTTGCTCATCATATGGTTGATATTGCACCAGCAGACCATTGAACGCACAGCGGCGTTGGCAGCGCTTGCGCAAGATATTAGCCAGTTGGCCCATGCCCCTCAACGCCAAATACAGAGCCCGCCGACCATGAAAGCGGCAGCATTGGTAACACAGGAAACAGTGGCGGCGGATGAAAAAACGAATTTAGCGACAATCTGGCAGCAATTGCCTGATTTTAGTGCGCTTTCACCACGCATGATGCAAATTGCGCATCTGGCACAACAGCGGCACATCGCACTCAATGTTGGTGATTATCAATGGCAGGCGCACCAGAATGCCGGCAGCAGCCAGCACATTCAGCAGTTTGATATGCGATTTACCGTTCAGGCTGACTATACGACCTGTCGTCAGTTCATCCTAGATGTGTTGCAGCAATATCCAACCATGGCATTAACGGGGCTAGAGCTGCGTAAAAATGAGACCGTGCAACCGACGGTGGATGCCACACTCACTTTTTCGGTGTTTATCCGTGGAGGGCTCGCGCATGGCGATGGAGTCTAAACCAACATCGCGGCCGTTAGTGTGGCTCGCCTTATTGCTGACTTTGTGCCTGGTGTATTGGCAATGGTCGCAAGAGGATGCAGCGCTCACGCCTGCAGCGGATGTAACCATCGCGAATGTTGCCCGTCCTGCTTCAGTCAAGCGTGAAACGCCTGCGATGCCGCGCGGTGCAGAGCCAGAGGTTGCGACCTCGCCAATGCAGGTCAATGATGTGAAGACCAATAGCGCAAATATCAATGACGCGAAGCTCACCAGTGAGAAAACGCGTTTGCCAGCCGAGGCCACACGACCGCAGCCAGCGCAACAGGGGGATTTTACGCGCCCATTGCCAAGCGGGCGGGTCAGCCATGTGTTATTCGCTGCACATGAATGGACAGCTCCGCCGCCTAAACCGCAAGCCCCGCCACCACCTGAAGCGCCGCCGTTACCCTACACCTATGTCGGCAGTATGCAAGAGATGCCGGAAGGGAACACCTTGATTTTGATGCAGCAGAAAAAAATGCTGTTGCCCAAAGTGGGCAGTCAGGTCAACGCGCAGTGGCGCCTTGATCGAGAAGATGCACAATCGGTCTATTTCACCTATCTGCCACTTAATCAGGCGGTCGTGCTGAGTAAAACCAAAACAGCGACCCTCGCTAACCAGCGGCAGTCACTCTCCGACGCTGACAATAACCCTTCTGATGAAATGCTAAATCAATGAAAGCACTACACTTAAACGCGATGCTGCCACGAGGTCTAACGCTAGGCTTATTGGCCATGGGCTTGTCTGCGTGCGGCTTGTTTCCCCCTAAGATGACGGCCACCACCCCTGAGGGCAAAGTGCATGAATTGGCGCAACAGGTGGCAGAGCATCCCGCAGATGTGGTTCTGCGCAATCGCTGGTTTCGTGAGCGCGAACAGGCAATCAATGCGCTGTCGGCGGAAGCCGTTGCGGCAGATGCCAAGGGCGATATCGCCGCCGCTAAACAACTGTATTCACGCATTTTGACGCTTGACCCAAATGAGATCAAAGCGCTCGATTATGAGCGGGCAAGTACACGCGAAATAATGTTACGAAAACAGCTGGCGCAGGCGAAGCAGCATATGGATAACCCAAAACAAGCCTTGAGAGAGGTGCGCGACATCTTGCTCGAACAGCCAACCAATCAAGAGGCACAGGCGCTAGAAAAGCAACTGACCGCCATGGAGCCACGTGCGCGTGCGCCCTTACCTCAGCTGCAAAGTCAGTTAACTAAACCGGTGACGCTAGAGCTACGTGATGCCAATATCAAGGTCGTATTTGAGGCTTTGTCACGCGCCACAGGCGTGAATTTTGTGCTGGATAAAGATATTAAACCCGAAACCAAAGCCTCGGTATTCGTCAAAAAAATGCTGATTGAAGATGCCATTGACATGGTGATTACCAGCAATGGTTTGCAAAAGAAAGTACTGTCTCCGACCAGCGTTCTCGTTTATCCGGCCACTCAGCAAAAAACCAAGGATTACCAAGATCTGCTGATTCGTAACTTTTATTTTGCCAATACCAGTGCCAAACAATGTGCGGATATGCTGCGGACCATTCTTAAAATTCGCGATGTCTACGTGGATGAGCGCCTCAATATGTTGGTGATACGCGATAAACCAGAAGTGCTTACACTGGCTGAAAAAATGATCAAGGCACAGGATATTGCCGACCCTGAAGTCATGCTCGAAATTGAGGTCATTGAGATCACGCGCAACAAGCTCAAGCAATTGGGGATCGGCTATCCGACCAGTTTGACAGTGCTCAATAATCCACTCACCTTAGAAACCATCCAACAAATCAAATCTGGCACGATCGGCATCGGCCCGGCGCCTAATGTGCAGTTCAAAACCACCGACAGTGATCTTAATCTGCTTTCCAATCCACGTATCCGCGTTAAAAACAATGAAAAGGCCAAAGTGATTGTCGGAAACAAAGTGCCTGTCATTACCACCAATGCGATTCAGGGCGGCGTGACTTCAGAGAGCGTTTCTTATGTGGATGTGGGCCTCAAGCTGGATGTTGAGCCCAAAGTGATGCTGGACGATTACATCAGTATCAAGGTAGCTTTGGAGGTGAGTTCACTGGGGGAGGCGGTCACCCTCAGTAATAACTCAAAGGTCTTTAACATCGGGACGCGCAACGCCAGTACAGTACTTCGTCTCAAGCATGGCGAAACACAAATTCTGGCAGGCTTGATTCAGGATTCTGAACGAAAAAACGCTATCAAAGTCCCGGGGCTGGGGGAGATACCGTTGTTGGGGCGCCTGTTTTCTAATAACACCGATGAAAAAAATAAAACTGAAATTGTATTGGCCATTACGCCAAAAATTATCAGCAACGTCACGCTGCCTGAAGCCACCTACTCTGAGTATTGGAGCGGTACAGACTCGGTTATTTCAGACAAGCCACTCTTGAATAACCCCACATCGCCAGCGACACCAAGCCGCAGCCAGCAAATCCGCGACTTGCAGTTACAGCGCCAGCGCGAGTTAAACGAGGGCGGTAATGTGCAGGCCACCGATCCATCTGCGGTGGACCCAGCAGAGTCGGCCCCCGTTGAAAATGCGCCGATAAACGAGCCTACGGGAATACCGTCACCTGACACCGCCCCAGCCAATGCTGGCGCTTCAGTGGCGCCAGCCAGCGCCCCAGGCGGGTTAACGAACAACATCTCAGTTGTACCCGACCAGTCGACCACGAGTCTGCCTGCGCCCAAGGAGATTCGATGATGCCTAAGGGCGTGCCGTTTCAACCGCGCATGCGCTCAGGCTTTACGCTGATTGAATTAATGGTGTCGTTAACCATTGTGGCGATCATGGCCAGCGTGGCAACGCCCATGGTGCAACTGACGTTGCAACGGCAAAAAGAGCAACAACTGCGTGAGCATTTACGTGAGCTGCGTCACGCGATTGATGCCTACAAAAAAGCGGCCGATGACGGTCGGGTGAAAAAAAATGCCG